>JAFTQT010000115.1 GCA_017462615.1 Clostridia bacterium
CAGCGCCTACGGTAGAGATACCTCTGCCGCCGCGGGCATGGCCGTGATCTCTCACGTGCTTTCGCTGGTGACCATTCCCGTCATCTTTACTCTGATGGGTTGAGAGAAATTTGTAAAAGACGAATCCCCCCGGCCAATGGCGTGATACTCCGTTAAGAGTGTCACGCCATTGGCCGGGTTTTTCTGCTTTGTACAAATTGTAAACAAAGTTACAAATTTGTGAACAAACACAAAACAAAATGTAAAACGCCTTGACGCCGTTGTGCAAGATGTTTATAATGAAATTGAAAGGCCACAGGAGGTGAGTCCCATGGGCAGGTAAGCCCGCAAGAAGAAGTACCACAACTGAATCTCCAAGGAAGGAGGATGAGATATGAAAAAGAACCAAAGACCCCGCAACGTAAGATTGCAAGGCCTTGCGCTCTTGCTGTCTGTCGTCCTTTTATTTGTTTTTTTGCCGGTTTCCGCCGTGGCGGATTGCAATATCAAACATGCCTGAATGGAGGTGCCGTAATATGAATGCCAAAAAAGTACTTAGTGCCTTGGTGCTTGGATGTGTAGTATTTTCTTTTGTTGTTACCTTTTGTGGTGCGGTCCAGTCGTTTTTTCCTCCTGCTCTGTCTTACGCCCCTTATAGGTTTCGCTCAGGCTACGGCGATCAAGAATATGAGAAACAGATCCAAATTACCAAAAAGACGATGCAAGATCAACGTGTTAAAGAAATGCCTCGCGACTTTGTGCATTACCAAGCGTTTCATGCGTTGGGTATATTTGGCAAGTTTCAGCTATATTGTCCGCATATCATTTGCCCATGTTATTGCATTAACGGCACTCGTTATGAAGAACATTCACATGAATGGAAATATGAATACGAATTTGAAATGAATCGCACGGAAACGGCCATATATACGGCGGTAATTGAGATTCGCCATTGCAAAATGGACGAAATTGAGGCCACCGCCTCCCTTGATGCGTTGGCTGATTCTGCGGATATGCGCTTGCTGGATGCCTCCTATCACGGAGAAAAGCAAAATATTCGTTTGGGTTCTGCCATTTATCACTATGATGCCGAGGGGCGTCTGCGCTGGATCAAATGGGAGGATGGCAACCGCACGTTCACCTTGACCGTTGACACGTTTGAGCACCTACGTGAGAGCTATTGGTGGAATCGAGAAGGCGATATGGCAAATTATGAGGGGGAGGGCATCATGGCCGAGCTGTTGAATGCCAAAACAGCCAAGAGCGCCTTGCGGGAGTTTCGCATGCAAGTGGCTTTGGGCGGTGTTTCGGATGAAACTTATATCGTGATCGCGGTTTGTGCTGTAGCCATTGCTCTTGTCGTTATCTTCCTTATCATGTACAAAAAGCGCGGTGCACCTGCGCTTGCGCCCGCCATGGCTGGTGTCCCCACCGGAGAAGTGAGTGCGGGCAGTGATGAATATACTTCCGCCGCCCCCTCTGGAGCCGCCCCCACCGCGCCGGAAAACCCCACCCCGCCGGAGGAGGACACAAAAGCGGACGACTTTGACCGATCGTGATATGTAACCATCTTTTAAGGAGGTCTCACAATGAAAAAATTTTTAATTTTCTTATTGCTTTTTATAATGATGTTTCCTTCGCTTTTTTGCAGTGCGGAGGAAATCGTCATAGAGGGCACCCATTGTATGAATGGATTGTCGCGATCCTACCATACGTGGGAAGAGTATGAGGAATTGCTGGCGAGCGGAGGTAAGGCCGGTAAAGGCTTTGTGCCGTATGAGCAAGTGAGCGTTTTTGGTGAATTCTATAGTTTGGATATGCACTATAGCGATCGTTTGCAACCGGTAAGCACCGCTTATCGTTGCCATTACACCACTATGGATGAAAATGATTTTTTGATTGGCTCGTATGTAACAAAGACGAATGACGAAAAGCCGGCAGATCCGGATAATGCAGATCTTTCGTCTATATCTGATCTTCGTAGCTTAAAGGGAACAGCGTATGAAAACGGAGATGGTGAGCTGCATATAGAAGGGCTGTGCTTCTTTTATGACGATGATGATCTCGATTTACGGGGTATTACGTTTTATTATAAGGATCGCTATTATCAGATCGGTGGCGTAGAGCAGCTATGCGATTATCCGCGTTCCGGCTCAAATACATTGATGATGCGCTTGCTCGATTCAAAAACAACAAAATCGGCAATCAAAGAATTATATGAGCAGTTGGATAAGATCGACAGAGGGCCGTTCTCACTTTCGGATTGGCTTCAAAAGCCGCCAGTGTTGGTGGGAATTGGCACCGTATCCGGCGCGGTGGTGGCCACGCTGATCACCTTTCTTATCATGCGCAAAAAGCGCGGCACGCTTGAGCCCGTGCCCGCCATGGCTGGTGCCCCCACCGGAGAAGTGAGTACGGGCAGTGATGGAGACGTTTCCGCCGCCCCCGCCGCGCCGGAAAGCCCCGCCCCGCCGGAGGAAGACGCAAAAACGGACACCCCCGGCCGATCGTGATGCGTGAACATCTTTTAAGGAGGTCTCGCAATGAAGAAGCTTGTATTGTCTGTGTTTTTGTGCTTGCTGGTTCTGTGCCTGACGTTGCCCTGTTTTGCAGATAGGCTTGAAACGATCACGTGCTTTGGCGGAGAGAGCGAAGAAATTGATGTGTACAATTACTGGGAATACAAATGGCAATGGCGGGAAGAGAGGCGCATGATTATTTTGTTCCTTATGAGCGCATTGCTTTTTTGGGTAAGCTTGTTGGATTTCATACCTCTGCCTCTCGCTTGACTTTTATCGGTGGAACCTACTGCTATGATTTGATCTCGCCGGATGGAGTGACAATGGATGTGGATTTTAATGGTGGCAGAGTTGCCCTCCCATATCCTTCTAATTTCGATTTTCCTATGATTTGGCGCGTGGATGGATACTATGAAAGCGAGGGTGATATGCGATATCTGAATGTGTCGCGCGCTTTGGAGAAGGAAACGTATTACGATAGAAGTTATGAAGAGTTTCTGGTAGGTTTTTATGTTCAATTAGATTTTGGCACCTATTATTACAATACAGACGGGATGCTGACGTGTATCGGAATAAAATTTTCTGAAGGTCAATTATGCAAAATATTTGCCGACTTTGATAAATGCTCTTCGGATAGCTGGGCAGGTAGACTGGTGCGAACGGAAAGCGCGCAGGAAACTACTGCTGAAATGATACTGCGTTTTTCCGGTCTTTATAAGGAGCCTTGGGAACAGCCCTTGATTATTTGCCTTTCCGCCATCGGTGGGGCGGTGGTGGCCACGCTGATCACCTTTCTCGTCATGCGCAAAAAGCGCGGCGCACCTGCGCCCGCCGTGGCTGGTGTCCCTGCCGTAGAGGTGCTTGCGGGCAGTGATGGAGATGTTTCCGCCGCCCCCTCTGTAGCCGCTCCCGCCTTGCCGGAAAATCCCGCCTCGCCGGAGAGCCCCGCCCCGCCGGAGGAGGACACAAAAACGGACACCCCCGGCCGATCGTGATATGTAAATATCTTTTAAGGAGGTCTCACAATGAAAAAAATTACATTGCTGATATTTGTATGTCTCCTCGTTTCTTGTCTGTCTTTATTTGTGTATGCATCGGAGCTTCTCCCTATGTTGCCTCCAATCGAACATATAGAGGCAAATAATTATAAAGAATACCAAAACGCAATTAAAGGGGTCGAGATGCCGAAGAATTTTGTGCCCTATGAGAGGCTCGATTTTTTGGGCGAGTTCCTCAAATTTCGGGGGATAGAAGGCGACCTATCACCCTATTCATATACCTTGATTTCACAGGACGGGACAGAATTGAATCTATTTTTCAATACTCACCCTTACGCAAGATATGGGGGGGAGATATTGGAGCTAATAGGGTCGATCCCATATTCATTTAAGAGCGGCAAAGGATATTTTGATCCGGAATCTGCTTTAACGATGCTCCGAAAATATTATAATCAAGATTTTATCGATAAGGCGAGCGGTTTCTGCTTCAATTATGAATTAAATACCTATCATTACGATATGCAAGGAAATTTGAGAGGTATTGAGTTAAATTTCATGGACTGTGGGCATTGTATTGTGGAGGCAGATTTTTCATGGTGCGCTGCTGATAGTTGGTTGGGACAGTTCTTGTACGGAAAGCAAGCGGATATAGAAAAGATATGTATAGAAGCAAATTTGCGATTTATGGGGCTTTATAAGGAGCCCTGGGAACAGCCCCTGACCATTTGCCTTTCTGCCATCGGCGGGGCGGTGGTGGCCGCCATAGTTACGTGGTTTGTAACCTATCTTGTGATGCGCAAAAAGCGCGGCGCTCCAGAATGACACCTGAAGATGTGGCGCGGCGACGCGAAGGATCTCGACGGGGACGACGCGAAAAATCCCGGGCGAGATATATTTTAACTAAATGGCAATGCACCCGCAGGGTGTTTTCACACTGATGGGATAAACACGCAATTCTCCTCATAAAATGAAGGTGGCACGCCTGATTATGTCGGCGTGCCCCATTTTCATTTGCTAAAGATGTTGCTTTTTGTCGAATGATGTGCTACAATAAATAAGGTAAGACTTTATCTGTTCTTTTGAGGTGTATGATGAAAGACTTTTTTGATTATTTCTTTGGGAAGGGCGAAGAGGTTGAATTTGAAAATTTCACGCTGGCGCATATTTTGCCAATTTTGGTAGCGGCGGCGGTGATCTATCTCATCTATCGCTACAGAAAGCAGCTTCTGGGGCTTTCCTTTGAGCCGAGGATCCGCTTTGCGCTGGCGCTTACTATGATCATTACGGAAATGTCCTATTTCTGGCGTCTGGTGGGAATGCCGTCGCTTGGCGCAAATGCCGCAGAGCATCTGCCCATCACCATTTGCGGCTGGGCCATCATTTTTGGCAGCTATATGATGGTCACCAAGTCACAGCCTCTTTTTGACATCGTTTATTTCTGGGTGTTTGCGGGCACGGTGTTCGCGCTGGCCATGCCCACCATGATCACCTATACCGGCCCCACGCGCTTCCGCTATTATCAGTTCTGGCTGGAGCATACGCTGGGGTACGTGGCGCTCTTTTATATGATGTTCGTACATAAAATGCGCCCCACCAAAAGATCCTTCCTGCGCTCGTACGTGATGCTGGGGGTGCTTGCGGTGGTGGCCTATTTCACCAATCGGATGCTGGGACCGGGTGCCAACTATCTCTTCCTGGCCGAGCCGGAAAGCACCCCGTCCGTTCTCGATATCCTGCCCACGTTTTTCCCCCTGCGCTTTCTGATCATGGCCTCCATTATCACAGCCATGTTCGTGCTGTGCTACCTGCCGTGGTATCTGATGGATCGCAAGGCCGCGAAAGTAAAATAAAACAAATCAGCCGCACCGACGGCCCTTATCTGTTTACAGAAGGGTTGTCGGTGCGGTTTAATAAATAGTCAATAGATACGTTAAAATAGTCCGCCAGGCGGATCAGAGTGGCATAGTCCGCCTCTCGCTCCCCCGTTTCGTAGCGGCTGATGCTGTTTTGGTTGATGTGTAGATCCATTGCTAACTTCAATTGCGAAATACCGTGCTGTTGACGTAATTCTTTCAATCTCATAGCCTACCAACCTTGTGAAAATTTGAAAAGCTCTTGACATTATTATACCAATATGGTATGATATAAAATATCCCAAAACGGGATATTTCGAAAGGAGATTGAAATGAGCTTGAAGAAATTGATTCCATATGCTCCGCCTGCATGGGAGCTTGTTAATTTGACAGCTGCGGATATTATCACCACCTCTGAGCCCGAGCTCGGTGAGTGGGACACGGAAATATAAGAAAGGGGCGGTAACATGAAAAACTGCAAAAAAATCGCTTTTCTCTTGACCGCGCTTGCGCTGCTGACGGCCGTTTTGACAATCGGCATTGCCGCCGAGGACAAGCCCGCGCTGGATATCTACGCCGCCAACCTCTCCTTTGAGGATTCGGTGTACCTGATGTATGCCGTGGACGCAGAAAACGTGGATGCCGATCAGGTGAAAATGCTGTTCTGGACAAAACCCATTCTGCAAAGCGACCCCGACGCCTACGTGAAGGGCACGGAGGACTATGTTGGCTCTGATTGCGGCGACGTGACGATCAAGGACAACACCTACAAAATGTTTAAGTACGATAAGCTCCACGCCAAGAATATGACCGACGTGATCTATGCCCGCGCCTACGTGGAGGTAGACGGCGTGGCGTATTACAGCGAGCTCTCCAAGTACAGCATCCTGCAGTACGCCTACAATAAGCTGGGCTATACGGGCACGGCGACGGATAGCGACACGTTGCAAGAGATGCTGCGAAATATGCTGACCTACGGTGCTTCTGCCCAGAAGCATTTCGAGTACAATACCGACCGCCTTGCCACCGACAGCTTCTATCAGATCAAGCTGGAGGGCGGCGTCCTTTCCGATGGCTGTGCCCACGGCCTCTATTTGGAGGGCGAGCAGGTGAGGATCAGTGCCGCTGTCACAGATGCGGAGGGCGCTACCTTTTTCGCTTGGTTGAATGAAGATGGGGTCAAGGTGACCAACTTCACCGAGGCCACCATCACGGTGGGCACTGCCAACGCAACCTATACGGCAAGCTATGCCGCTTGCTCTCAGGGTCTGATGTTCATCCTGAATGACGACGGCGAAAGCTATTCCGTTACCAACATTGGTACCTGTGCCGATACGGATATTGTCATTCCTGCAACCCATGAGGGTAAGCCCGTAACAGCAGTTTTGCAAAAGGCATTTGAAAATCGGTCGCAGATTACTTCGGTTATAATTCCTTGTAGCGTGACATCTATTGGTACTTCTGCATTCTACGCTTGCACTAATCTCACCACTATCAGCATTCCCGATAGCGTGACCACCATTGGCAATGCTGCGTTTGGAGCCTGCCACAACCTTACGTCTGTTGCCATTCCCGGTAGCGTGACCTCCCTTGGCGAGGCGATGTTCACTGCTTGCATTGGGCTCACCTCTGTCACTATCCCCAATAGTGTGACCTCCATTGGCGAGAGGGCGTTCCATAGTTGCATTAACCTCGCATCCATCATCATCCCGGATAGTGTAACTTCCATTGGCGATGATGCGTTCCGCGATTGCGTCAATCTTACCACCGTTTATTACGGCGGTACGGCAGCGGATTGGAGCGGCGTTTCCATTAGCACCACCTACAACAGCAACCTCACCTCCGCCACCCGCTACTACTACAGCGAGACCGCGCCCACCGAGGCAGGAAACTACTGGCATTGGGTGGACGAGAAGGTTGAGATATGGTCGTCCGGCGATGCGGAAAACGAGTCCGTTGACGACATCGCAAGCGATCCCTTTTAACGAAGCGTTGGTTGAACCGATTCTTCCAAGGACGCACCGCAAGGTGCGTCCTTTTTCTCGCAACGACACAAACGAGAAGGAGCTGAACCACGTTGCGTGGTTCAGCTCCTTTTCGCATAGGCGGGAGGCTTGCGCCTTCTCGCTTTTCGATTTTTTTACTCGGCCAGCTCGGGGAACAGAGGCGTGCTCTTATCCTCGCAGACCTTGTCAAGGCAGTATTTGCCGAGCACGGGGGGCTCGCGATGCTCCCACTTGCCGCGGGTGAAGTCCGGCACCTCAACGGCGCGGCCGGTCTTGATGGATTCCTCGGAGAGGGCGCCAATGGCCATCCACAGCACGGTGTCGTAGGCGTCAATGGGAGTATTGGTGCCGTTCTTGACGCTCTCTACGAAGGCACGGCACACCAGCCAGTCAAGGCCGCCGTGACCGCCGCGCTTCTCGTGCAGGGATTCGTACTCCACGTGGAGGGGATGGTCGTATTTCTCGAAGAACTCGGCCTCGTTGCTCTTGACCTCCTCGATCTCCTCCATGCCCTCGATCCAGCCTACCTTACGCTCCTCGGTGTAAAGGCCCTTGGTGCCACGCACGCCATAGTTGCGGCTGTAGTAGGGGCGGGGAATGGTGGTATCCAGCGTCAGCAGAATGGTGGCGCCATCGGCACAGGTGATAATGGTGTTGACGATATCGCCCTGCTTGTAATCGATGTTGGCGTACTTGCAATCCTCGCCGAAGTTATCCTTGGCGTACTGCTTCAGACCTGCGGCCTTGGAGGCCACGGAAACGAGAGAAACCATGCGGTTGCCGCGGTTGAGATTGAGGATCTTGGAAACCGGGCCCAGCGCGTGGGTGGGATAGTTCTCGCGGCAGTTGTTGATGTAGTGGTTGAGGCGGTAGTGGTTGATCTCCTTCTTTTCGGGATCCTCGTGCATTTCCTTGAAGAGCTCCACCTTGTTGAGGTAGTGGGCGTAGGCGCCGGTGCAGTGCACGATCTCGCCGAAGAGACCCTTCTCACGCATATTCAGCGTCATCATCTCGCGGCGGCTGTAGCAGCAGTTTTCCAGCATCATCAGCGGCACGCCAGTCTTTTCGTAGGTGTCAATCAGGTCGTAGCAGTCGTCAAGAGAAACGGCGCAGCCAACCTCCACGGCGGTGTACTTGCCGGCAAGCAGCGACTGCTTGGCCATAGCGGGACGCTCGTCCCAGCCGGTCATCAGCACGATGGCGTCGATCTCCGGATGATCCAGCACGTCCTGGTAGTTGGTGGTCATCATAGGAGGAACGGGCTTGCCGTGCTCTACGATGATGTCCTTGGCCTTTTCCATATTAGCGGGATTCACGTCGCACAGCGCTACGATATCTACGTCAACCATCTGGGAGAAGCAGTGCTTCAGCACGCCATAGCCACGACGGCCACAGCCAACGTAACCGATTTTGATCTTATCCTTCATAGTAACATCTCCTTTAACCGCCGGGGGCGGGTACTTAATACCATTATACAATATTCAAAATAAAAGTAAAGAAGATTTTAGACATACGACCTTTGATTTTGGACACGATTAAAGCTCCGAAAACTCTCTGTGCATAAATTCGGTAAAGGGCTTGGGAGTCGTGTGAGGCGTGAAGGGAACGATCATCAGCGTTTTTTCGCATTCCGCGTGGGTGTAGGCGGAATAGACGAACTCCGGCAGGCACACGTCGTCCGCAAGACCGAGGCAGAAGGCGGTGGGCACCTTCAACAGCGACACCATGTTGTTGACGTCAAAGTAGGAGACCGTTTCCATCACCGCGTCGGTGTGGTGGGGGTAGTTTTTGAGGAATTCCTTGGTGGTGGCAAAGATGCGGGAGCCCAGCTCCACGCGGCGATGGATGCAGCAATAGCTGGTTTCGTTGGTGTAGCACTTGATGCTTTTGCCGCTGAGGGCGGAGGCGGTGATGGAAAGGGCACCGCCCTGACTGCCGCCGTAGGTGACGATCCTTGTGGGGTCAACCTCGGGCAGGGTGGCGATCACATCCATTGTCCGCACCGCGTCGAGGTAGATATTTTTCATATAAAACTCGTTTTTATCCAGCACACCGAGGGTCATCAGGCCGCTGTTGAAATCTGTGCTGTAATTTGCCTTGTCCACCGTTTCGCCGCCCTGAGAACGCACGTCAATGGAGAAGGAGCAAACACCGGTGGCAACAATGGATAAACCCATCTCCTTTTGCAGACAGCCACCGTGGAAGTGCGCAACGCACGGTAGCTTTTCGGTGGCACCGGCCGGGTGGGAGAAATAGGCCACCACTTCGGTTTGATCGTGGGTGTTGAAATATACCTTGTAGGTGGTGACGGTTTTGCTGTAGGGGGTATCCACCAATTCACGGCGTACCTGCAACGGCACGGCGCGCATATCGGCTACGGCCTTCTGCCAGAATGCCTCAAAATCCTCGCGCTTGGTCTGGGGGATGATCTTGCCCTTTAGGGCTTCTTCCTTCATTTCAACGTAAGTCATAGCAGTTTCCTTTCATTAAGGCAGTATTACTTCGATCAACTCGCCCTCGCGGCGGAAGGTGGTGCCGTAGGGGGCACTGAGGGTGCGGAGCGTTTCAAGAATTTCCTTGGTTACAGCGTCGGAGGCGTTGTGGGGCAAGCCCTTTACGGATTTATCCTCGTGATAAAAGCCCAGCTCCACGGGCTTGATCAGAATGCGCTTGAGGGCATCGCCGTCAAATTCCAGCATCGGGATGAGTCCCTTGTAGTTTTTGAACTCGGTCTCAAGGCCGCGCGTGCCGCCTGCGGAGCGGATAAAGAGTGCTTCTGCGGCGGTTTTGCTGCGGTCGATGCCGTAGCGGTCATGGTAGTCCGAGGGGAGCTCGGCGGGCTTTTCGCTCTGGAAAATGAAGTTGGCAATGGAGTAGAAGATGGGGCGGCCGCGATAGAGCTCCACGGCCTTGATCTGATGCGTGCCGCTGCCCACCACGACATCTGCACCCCAATCGATACAGGCGCGGGCAAAGGCTTCGATAAAGTAATCCGGCTCCTCGTCGTCATCACCCTTGATCTCGTGGGAATGAAAGCACACCACCACGTAATCGTGGGTTTTCTTTGCTTCCTCCACGGCCCTTTGCATCCGCGCCATATCCTGCGGATGAGGCGCGGAGCGCTTGCCCTCGTTCTCGTCCTGCACGAACTCCAGCGTGCCGAGATTGAACACACCCGGCTTGCTGACGGTGTAGCCGCCGCGCTTGGAGTTGTTGATGCGGCCGTTGACGTGGGTGGCGGCGGCAATTTCCTCCAGCGCCTTCATATGGGCGGCGTTCACGGCAAAGGTCTCGCTGTGGCGGAGCATATTCAGGCCCGGGCGCGCGGGGATCGCGTGACCGGGATCGCCGGCACGGGCGGCATCGTCACAGGTGGAGGAGATGCACAGCACCGCCACGCTTCCCTTGTCGGTGCGGACGGTGGCGGGGGCGGTGGCCTCGGCAAGGCTCATGCCCGCGCCGCACACGGGGGCGTTTCGCTCCTTCAGCGCGGCAAGGGTGCTCTCAAGGCCGCCATAGGAATAATCCATGGTGTGATTGTTGGCAAAGCCGAAGCAGTTGAAGCCGTATTTCAGGACGTCATCCAGCCGCGCGGCGGGGGCAGTCAGCCAAAGACCGCCACAGTAGGTGGAGGCGAAGCGATCGTAATCGGAAAGAACCATTTCCAGGTTGTTGATCCGCACGTCCGCCTCGGTGATATAGCCCTTGACGGTGTCAAGATCGGTATAGCTGTCGGGAAGCGGCAACATCAGAATGGAGTCACCGGTAATGGAGATCTTCATTTGTCATCCTCCTTCAGATCCAGAACGTACTGTGCGAGAATACGGCTGCCCAGCGGCAGGGCATCCTCATCCAGCAGAAAATCGTTGTTGTGGGGGAGCGTGGTGCAGCCCTTTTCGGCGTTGCGTGTGCCGAGACGCAGGAAGGCGCCGGGGCGGCGGGAAAGGTAGAAGGAAAAATCCTCGGAGCTGAGCTTCCTCGGCATCGTGACGATCTGCTCCTCGCCCACCACCTTGGCGGCTGCGGCCAGTACCCTTGCGGAAACGGTGGGGTCGTTCGCCAGCGGCAGAGCCTTTTCCTCATCGCGGAAGGCGATGGTGCCGCCGCGAAGCGTCGCGGCGTTTTCAGCCATGCGGCGGATGCTTTCCACAATAAAGCTCTCGGTTTCCTTGTCGTAGGTGCGCAACGAGATCATCATTTCGGCGTAATCGGGAATGACGTTATCGGTCTCGCCCGCGCGCAGCATTCCCACACTGCAAACGTATTGCGCAAAGGGGTTCATGCGGGTGGCCTGCAGGGCGTTGATGCCGTTGTAGGTCTCCACGGCCATGGCCAGCGCATTGACACCGGATTGGGGCAGGGTGGCGTGGGCGCTTCTGCCGAAAAATTCAATATAGATGGGATGAGAGGCAGCCATGGAAACGCCGGGGCAGATCCCCACGCTGCCCGCCTCCAGCCAGTTTTCTACGTGCATGCCGACGATCTCGTCAAAGAGGTCTGCTATGCCATCTTCCACCATCAGCCGCGCACCGCTTTGGTCGCCCTCCTCGCAAGCCTGAAAGATCAGCACCACGCGGCAGGAAAGACTGTCCTCCACAGGCTTCAGCGCCTTAGCCGCGCCCAGCAGCATCGCCGTGTGGGCATCGTGACCGCAGGCGTGCATCTTGCCGGGGGTGCGGGAGGCGTAAG
>JAFTQT010000116.1 GCA_017462615.1 Clostridia bacterium
CCCAGCACGTCGTACATACCGCAATACTCGGTCTCCGCGCCAATGAGGATCTTGATGCCGTGGGTGTCCTCCGGGATCTGGCTCTTGATCTGCATCTCAAAGGCCATGCTCTGCTTCTGGTAAAAGCCGGAGGGGGCGGGCAGCGGGATGCTCTCATCCCAGGTGTGGTTGGAAAAGCCCATCAGCTTGAGCCCCAGTTTTTTGCCCTCCAGGATCATATTTTCAACGGTGGCCTGGTTATCGTGGCAGCAGCTGGAGAGGTAATTGTGCAAATGCACGTCATGCAAAATATTCATAGTGATTTCCTTTCTATCATACAAAGAATCCCGCGTGGCGGTCGGTATCATTATAAAAAATTTTGCCCGCAAAGTCAAGCCTTGCGGGCAAATTTCCGTTATTTTTTGGCCTTGACGTATTCGCCGTCGCGAATGCCGGGATATTTTTCATCCAGATACGCTTCGCGGTAAGGGTTCACGCCCTCCGGCACCTCGGTGGGCTCGTGGGGCAAAAGCCAGCTCTTCTTATAATAGAAGGGATTATGGAAAAGATTTTCAATGCGCTTTGTTTTCTCCAGCGCGTTCATACAGGCGCGGATGCAGCCACGGGCACCGCAGATGGCATAATAGCCGGTGTGCTTTTTGATATAATCGTAATAATTCATCACCTGCGCGCCCGGCTTGCGTCCCCATTTGCCGTCTGCCATGGTGTAGGTCATAATATAGGCCTCCTCCTCGGTCATTTCGGTGTTGCGCACCTCCAGAGCCATATTGGGGAACTCCTTTTTGAGGAAGGGGGAGCACTCGTTATTGAGGCCGTGATGGGAAAGGGTGCAGCGACCCATACGCACGTCGGCGTACCAGATCTGCTTTTCACCGTTGAAGTCCACGTAAAGGCGCTCATCCTTGTTTTTGACGGGCGGCACGGCGTTGCCGGGGCACTCCCGCACGCAGGCGCCGCAATGGAGGCAGATGTCGCCGGTGTCAAGAATGGGATCGGGCTCCAGCTCCGCATCGGTGAAAATGAGGCCAAGGCGCACGCGGGGGCCGAACTTTTTGGTGAGAAACACCTTGGAGTAGCCGATCTCGCCAATGCCGCAGCCGGCAGCGATCACGCGGACGCTGCAGACCACGTCGGGCGGGAGCTTTCCCTCAGCTACCGGCTCACGGGTGGTACCGTTGCCCTCCGGTACGGCGGGAAAATGAGGCACAGCCTCGTAGCCGTGATCCTCAATAAAGCAGCAGAGCTCGTAGGAAAGGTGTGGGCGAAAGAGGGTATTCAGCTTATTATAGGAATAGAAGGTATAGTTATGCCAATGGGTGCCCTCCTCGATGCCGCGATAGGTGCCGCGAGGGATGCGCATGGCCACGGCAATGACGGATCTTGCCTCCGGGAAAATGCTTTGGGGAGCCATGAGCTTGGGGGCACCGGCAAAGCGCTCGATATTGCCGATGGCAATGCAATCGATGCCCAGCTCCGCAGCCCGCTCCTTGATCATTTGGGAAGTCAGCTTCATACTCACCTCCGGCCGATCTTCTTCGGCCCGATGACCCACGCCTCACGCTTGCGGAAGGCGTTTTCAAATTTATTTCCGAGTACGCCTGCCTCCTCCAGAGAGGCAACGCAGGTACGGTTGCAGAGCGCGGCCATACGGTCGGGCTTACCTGCGCGGGAAAGGCGGTTGGGGCAGGCGCCGTTCTTGCAGCTATTGCAGGCCTCGAAATCCACGTCGGCTACGGTCATTTTCTTGCCGCAGATCTCGATTTCCTTGGTATATGCGGGGTCAATGGCACCGAAGGGGCACGCGGCGGCGCATTTACCGCAGCCCGTACAAACGTGGCCCTCGAAAAGAGGCGTGGCTGGCAGCTCCGCATCGGTGATCACCATGTGGAAGCGCTGGCGGCTACCGAACTGCGGGCTCATAAACAGGCCGCTGAAGCCGATCTCTCCAAGGCCGCAGGCCACGGCGGCATAGTCAAAGTCCGGATAGACGTTGGGGGCGGGGCGGCCGTCGGCCACGGGAACGCCCTGGGGAGCGTTGGCGGGATCGTTGGGGAATAGGGGGCAGGCCTCCCAGCCCTCATCCTCCAGTACGCGGGTCAGATTGTAGCAGGCAAGGGCGAGAAACTCATCCTCCAACCAGTTGCAGCCAAACATGCGGTAATCGCCGAAGTTGGTGCCCTCCTCAACGCCACGCAGGGTGCCGCGGCAGACGCGCTTACCCAGCATGATAACGGTTTTGCCCTCCGGGAAAATGGAGAAGGGATTGTGCTGCGGGTCGACACCCGCAAAGCGATCGCGGCCGGCAAAGCCAATGAGGTCAATGCCCTCCTTTTTGACGGCAGCGGTGATCAGATCAGCCAAATGTTGCATAGGGAAAATTTGCTCCTTTCCATATATTTGCACGTTCATTTTAACACGCAGCCACGCTGCACCGCAACAACAAAAAATAATATTCTTTAGGATTTCGAAACAAATCGCATTGACATTTACAGATTTTTTTGATAAAATATTAAAAAATCGAAAGAGAGATGCCATGATGCTGTCTACACCCATTTTGGAGCGCGTGCAGTTTATGCGCACCGATTATCAGAAAAAGCCTCTGGTGTCCGTGGCAGGGCGTCCCCTTCACTCTCTCACCCTGCGCAAAAGCGGCAAAGTGATGCTGGCCGGTGGTGGGGCGCTCTTCACCTCCGAGGCGGGCTCGCTGACCTACGTGCCTGCCGGATGCGACTATCATACGGAGATCCTTGAGGACGGCTTTATGTACACCATGCATTTCTATGCGCAGTCGCCGCTTTTGGACGTGCCCGCCACAGTGACGCCGGCTTTTTCCTTGGCGTTAGAAAATCTGTTTTCCGGTGCGGTGACACATTACGCCGCCAACGGGTGCGATCTTACCACCTTCTCCTTCGCCTATCAACTGCTGTCCGCCGCGTATCCGCTCTTCACACCGGAGCAGCGATTCCCTCCCCGACGGCTGCGGGAATGTAAAAAATTTTTGGACGATCATTTCACCGACAGCGCCATGCGCGTGAGTACGCTGGCACAGCGGTGCGGCATCAGCGAGGTCTATTTCCGCCGGGAATTCAAAAAATTCTACGGAGCGACGCCGCTTGAATACATCAAAAAAAGGCGCATTGAGCTGGCCAAAATGCTGCTGGAAACCGGCCTTTACAGTGTCACCGAGGTGGCTTTTCGAACGGGCTTTGAAAATTCCAGCTACTTTTCGGCTGAATTCAGCCGCACGGTGGGAAAAAGCCCCAAAGAATATCGCAATGCGTAAAGAGGGCTGATCCACATTTAGCGCAAGCCTCATAACGAATTTTTAGAAAAAAGCACTTATGATAACGAAAAATCGTTTGTCATAAGTGCTTTTGCGTTACTTTGGGAAAGGTTATTCCCGATAGTAATGAATTGACGCCTTGCGTCATGAATTGAAGCCTTGCGGCTTCATGATTTGAAAACGGTGTTTTCATGAATTGAATTGCCCTGTTTTTAATGCCGCAGGCAATTCATGCGCTGCAGGCGCAAATCACGGCGTAAGCCAATTCATGCCC
>JAFTQT010000117.1 GCA_017462615.1 Clostridia bacterium
GATAAGACTTATGAGGAGCAGAGTGAGCATTTTAAGAAATACTGGCCCTGTGACGTGCATATCATCGGCAAGGATATTCTTCGCTTCCATACCATTTACTGGCCCATCTTCCTGATGGCGCTGGGCCTGCCGTTGCCGAAGAAGGTGTTCGGTCACCCTTGGTTCAACGCCGCAGAGGAAAAGAAGGGCGGCCAGGGCGACGAGGTCAAGATGTCCAAGTCCCGTGGCAACGTGATCTATGCCGACGAGCTGGCCGAGACCTTCGGCGTGGACGGTGTACGCTACTTCGCCTTGTCCGAAATGCCCTACGACCAGGATGGACGCATCTGCTACACCAACGTGCTGCTGCGCTATAACACCGACCTTGCCAACAACCTCGGCAACCTGGTCAGCCGCACCCACGCCATGACTATGAAATATTTCGACGGCGTGATTCCTGCGCCCACCAGCGCGGCTGCACCGCTTTCCAGCTATACGATCTCCTTTGATGATCTGCTTTCGCCCGAAGGTGTACGCGCTCCCGCAGAGGATGCAACCGATTATGATCTGAAGGCAACCGTTGCCAACGCCGTAGCGCAGTACGAGGAGCTGATGGACGATTATCACATTGCCGATGCGGCTGAGGCTGTGTTCAATATGCTGCGCCGCGCCAATAAGTATATTGATGAGACCATGCCCTGGGCGCTGGCCAAGGACGAGAGCCAAAAGGCGCGCCTCGGTACGGTGCTGTACAACCTCCTGGAGTGCATCCGCGTGGCTGCCGTGCTGCTGACCCCCTTCATCCCCGAAACCGTGGAGAAGATCGCGGCACAGCTTGGTACCGCTCTCGGTGATTACGAAAGCACCAAGACCTTCGGCGTGCTTGCTGCCGGTACTACCCTCGGCGCCGCCGCGCCCCTCTTCGCCCGTGTGGATGAGAAGGTGGTGGACGAGATCATCAAGAAGCGCGAGGAGGCGGCTCTTGCCGCCGAAAAGGCGAACGCCCCCGTGGAGAAGCCCGAGGGCTGCGCCCTCATTGGCATCGAGGACTTTATGAACGTAGAGCTGCGCACCGCCAAGGTGGTGGCCTGCGAGAAGGTGCCCAAGGCCAAGAAACTGCTGAAGCTGCAGATCGATCTCGGCTACGAGCAGCGCCAGGTGGTCTCCGGCATTGCCAAGTTCTACGAGCCCGAGGCGCTCATCGGCAAAAAGATCATCGTGGTGGCTAATCTAAAGCCCGCAACCCTTTGTGGCATCGAATCCCAGGGTATGATCCTTGCCAGCGGCGAGGAGCAGGTGCGCGTGGTGTTCCTGGATCCCGAAACGCCCCTCGGCGAGAGAGTAAGATAATATAAAACCAAAGAGGGGCTGAGTCATTTGCCGCATGACGGCACGAATGAATCAGCCCCCCTTTCAAGGAGAAGCATGGAAAAGCTATTTGATACTCACGCCCATTATTATGACCGACGCTTCCAAAGCGCGGAGGGCGGTGTGGACGCGCTGCTGCAGCAGCTGTTTGCCGAGGAGGTTGCCGGCATTGTTAACGTAGGCACCGAGCCCGAGAATTCCCGCCGCGTGGTGGCGGATGCTGCGAGGTGGGAAGGAATGTACGCCGCCGTGGGCATTCACCCCACCGACGGTCAGGAGCTTGCGGATATCGACGGTGCGCTTTGTGAGATCGAGGCTATGCTGGGCACGCCCGAAAGCCGCCGCCGGGATAAGATCGTGGCTCTTGGCGAAATTGGCCTTGACTATTATTGGGAACACGACAAGGCTTTGCAGGCCTATATGCTGGAGGCGCAGCTGGATATGGCCATCAAGGCTGGCGTGCCCGTGATCATTCACGATAGAGACGCCCACGGTGACTGCTTTGACGCCGTATGCAAAAAGCCCGCCGCCCGTGGCGTGTTTCACAGCTACAGCGGCTCGGCGGAAATGGCCAAGGATCTATGCCGGAGAGGGTGGTATATCTCCTTCTCGGGGGTGGCCACCTTCCAGAATGCCCCCAAGGTGCGGGAGGCTATCGCCGTCGTGCCCAATGACCGTATTCTCATTGAAACCGATGCCCCCTATCTCACCCCCGTGCCCTTCCGGGGCAAGATGAACCACTCTGGTCTCATGCGCTATACAGCCGAGGCAGTGGCGGAGGTAAAGGGAATGGACACTGATGCCCTCATCCGTCTTACCCGAGAGAACGCCGAAAGGCTTTTTGGTATCTGAGATTAGCCGTAAGAGAGTCGAACACATAAGGTTATAAGCGGCATATTTTCCCATATTCATCGCCAAAATTATCTTAAATATTCGTATATTCCTCAATAATTTTGGCTCGGCTTTGGAAAAATCTGCTCGCTTATAACTGCTTCGCACCTTACGGCGAAAAAATTTATAGTGGGTTTTGTTGGCCTTTGCCGCAGCCAAGTACGTACTTTGCAAGGCAAAGGACGGCGAAAGACGCAGAAATTTTCCGCCGTAAGGCTTGTGCGTTCGACTCTCTTACGGCTAAGCAAAGAATTTCTCGCCCCGCCTTGTGCGGGGCTTTTCTTTTGTAATGTGCAAATTTACCAATTTTCGGCTTCAACTTTCTCTGTTTTGATGTGGACTATTTCGTTCAATTCTCTTGAAAAATGAACAAATATGCGTTATAATGTTAATAATGTATGGATGATATTGGTATCATCTGCAGAATTTTCAACGAGGGCGCAGCAAAGGCGCGCCCGTCAGTACCCACAAGGAGGAAACTAACAATGGCTACTTTCGACACAAAGGCGATCCGCAATCTGGCACTGCTCGGTCACGGCGCGTGCGGCAAGACCTCTCTTGCAGAGGCGATGCTGTATCTTTCCGGCAAGACCGACCGTCTCGGCAAGGTAACGGACGGCAACACCGTTTGCGATTTTGATCCCGAAGAGCAGAAGCGCGGCTTTTCTATTTCCGCTTCTCTTGCACACGTTGTGTGGAAAGATATTAAGATCAATATTCTGGATACCCCCGGCTACCCCGACTTTGAGGGCGAGGTTCGCCAGGCGCTCCGCGTTGCGGGCAGCGCTGTGATCGTAGTGGATGGCAAGAGTGGTATCGAGGTTGGCACGGAGCTGGCCTTTAACGCTGCGTGCGATGCCGGTGTGCCCCGCGTATTCTTCGTCAATAAGTGTGACGATCCCGACTATCAGTTTGCTAAGTCCTTCTATGAGCTGCGCGATAAGTTTGGTACCACTCTTTGCCCCGTATTCATTCCTTGCCACATCGGCAACAACGTGGCCATGATCGACCTGATCTCCAATAAGGCCTACACCTATGACAACTCCGGCAAGAGATCTGAGATCCCCATGTCCGAAGAAATGAACAACATGGTCAACCAGTACAAGGATGCCTTCAACGAGGCCATTGCCTCCACCAGCGACGAGCTGATGGAAAAGTACTTCTCCGGCGAGGAGATCACCCGTGAGGAGGCAACGCTTGCGCTGCACGAGGGCATCATCGACGGCTCTATTACCCCCGTATATTGCGGCTCCGCTGCCAAGATGTGGGGCGTGATCGCCATGATGGACGCCGTGGCTGAGTCCTTCCCCCGCTTCACCGCCAAGAAGGTGGAGAAGCTTTCCAGCGGAGAGGAGATCGCCATTGACGTGGCCGGCGATCCTGCCATCTTTGTGTTCAAGACCGTGGCTGACCCCTTTGTTGGTCAGATGTCTTACTTCAAGGTCATGAGTGGTACCATTAAGCAGGATATGGTGTTGAAAAACGCTACCACCGGCACCTCTGAAAAGCTGGCGCACTTCTACACCATGATCGGTAAGAAGCAGACCGAGGTCGACGAGCTTTGCTGCGGCGATATCGGTATGATCGCCAAGCTCTCTGACACCAAGACCAATGATACCCTGTCTCTTAATGGATCCGTAGTGTACAGCCGCATCGCTTACCCCACCCCTTACATGACCCAGGCCATTCTGCCTCTTACTGCCAAGGACGAGAGCAAGATGTCCCAAAGCATTGCCAAGATGCTGGAGGAGGATCTTACCCTTCGCTATGAGAACAACAAGGAGACCTCTCAGATCCTGATTTCGGGTCTTGGTGATACCCACCTTGCCGTGCTCACCGCCCGTATGGAGAGCCGCTTTGGCGTCAAGGTAAAGCTGGAGGAGCCCAAGATCGCTTACCGTGAGCGTATCACCAAGCGCGTGGACGTAGAGGGCAAGCACAAAAAGCAGACCGGTGGCTCCGGTCAGTACGGTCACGTAAAGGTGCGTTTCGCTCCCGCAGAGGATGAGGGCCTAACCTTCAGCGTATCTGTTGTAGGCGGTGCTGTACCGAAGAACTTTTATCCTGCCGTTGAAAAGGGCCTGCAGGACGCCATGGCCAAGGGCAAGATGGGCTACCCGCTGGTACAGCTGGCAGCCGATCTCTACGACGGCTCCTACCATGACGTAGACTCCGACGAGCTTTCCTTCCGTCTCGCCGCACAGCTGGCATACAAGCAGTGCCTGGAGCAGGCTGCTCCCGTGCTGCTGGAGCCTGTAGGCAATCTGGATATCACCGTGCCCGAGGCGCTGGTGGGTACCGTTATGGGTGATCTCAACAAGCGTCGTGGCAGCGTAATGGGTATGGATCATGCAGAGGGGCGCAAGGGCTACACTGTGGTGCACGCTATCGTGCCCAAGGCGGAGATCGTGAACTACCCCATCGACCTGCGTGCCATGACCAAGGGCTTTGGTTCCTTTGACTTCTCCGTAACCGGTTATGAGGTCGTTCCCGGTAATTTGACCGCAAAAATTGCTGCAGCGCAAAAAAATTAAAAAAAAATTAAAAATTTGTTCTTAAATCCTTGACATTTACATTTTTCTGTATTATAATAAATATGAGCTAAATTTCTCAAATAAGGAGGCCTGCCCACTATGAAGCATAATTATTTTGAACCTCGCGCTGACATTCGTTTTCTGATGAGCGCTGATATTATCGCTACCTCTGAAGAACCGTACATCGGCTCTAACGAGCCCGAAGAAGAGCCCAAGGACGACGTGGTAAGCGATCCCTTCTGATTACATCAACGTAATAAAACGAACCCGCACCTTGCGTGCGGGTTCGTTTTTTATCATCGGCTGCCGCCGCGCTTTGACGCGGCGGCTTTTTTTATTTTACTGACAGGGAATGACTTTTTTTTCACCGCGCCTGTGCTACAATAGGGCAAAAGAATGAAAAAAGAAGGAAGTGAGCGTATGATTCGTACCGAATACCGCTATGAAATGCAAAAAAAGGATCGCCTTTTGGTGGTGCGTCTGTTCGGTGAGATCGACCACCACAGCGCGGCAGGACTGCGGGCGGAGCTGGATGGCCTGCTGTTGAAGGAGCGACCTGTCAGATTGGTGCTTGATCTTTCCCATATTGAATTTATGGATAGTGCGGGGCTGGGGCTTCTGCTGGGGCGCTTGCGCCTCATGCGGGAGCTCGGCGGCGTAATGGTGCTGAAGAGTCCTAACCCACGTGTGCTCAAAATTCTCACGCTGGCCGGAATGGAGCGCTTTATGGAGATCGATGGCCTGAAAGGAGCAGAGAAATGAAAACAAGGATCAAGGGTGAAATCAACCGAATGGAGCTTCGCTTGCCCGCCATATCGGTCAACGAGGGGATCGCCAGAGCGGCCGTGGCGGGCTTTTGCGCGCAGCTGGCGCCCGATGCCACGGAGCTTTCAGATATCAAATGTGCGGTGTCGGAGGCGGTGACCAACTGCATCGTGCACGCCTACGCCGGACGCCCCGGCGTCTGCTACATAACGGTGGTGCTGCTGGAGGGACGCGTGGTGCGCATTTCCGTGCGGGATAACGGCTGCGGGATCGCGGACGTGCGCCGGGCGCGTGAGCCGCTGTTCACCACGGGAGATACGGACGAGCGTAGTGGCATGGGCTTTACCGTTATGGAGAATTTTATGGATCGCCTGACGGTGCGCTCCCGCCTTGGTAAGGGAACGCTGGTGCTGATGAGCAAGGAGATAGGGCGTTCACGACAAGGGGAGTGAATAAGGTGGAGGGAAACACCAGACAGGCACGGCATTATGCGCTGCTGCGAGCGGCACAATCCGCGGATGCGGAGGAGGCTGCCGCGGCAACGGAACGATTGCTTTTGGAAAATATGGGACTGGTGCGCACGGCGGCGCTGCGTTTTCGGGAGCGAGGCGTGGAATACGAGGATCTGGTGCAGATCGGCACCGTTGGGATGCTGCGCGCCATCCGTACCTTTGATCTTGCACGGGGCACGGCCTTTTCCACCTTTGCGGTGCCGCTCATTGTGGGTGAGATCCGTCGCAGCCTGCGGGACGACGGCCTTCTGCACGTCAGTCGCACCTACAAGCAGCTGGCGGCGGAGCTGTCCGGGGCGCGGCAGCGTATCCAGATGGAGGAGGGCAGGGAGCCGAGCATTTGCGAGCTGGCGGCGCTCTGCCACGTCAGCCAGGAGGAGGCGGCCATGGCGCTTTCGGCGGTATCCCCGGTGGCGTCGCTTTCCGAAAGGGTGTTTGAGGATGACAGCGGTGAGCTGGGTGATCGCATCACGGACGACGAAAGTGAGCACGAGCCCGCGATCCTTACTGACCGTCTGGCGCTGCGCGAGGCTATTGGCAAAATGCCCGCCATGTGGCGCCGGATTCTGCTGCTGCGGTATTATCGTTGCCGCACACAGCAGGAAACGGCAGATCTTCTGGGGCTTTCCCAGGTGAAGGTGTCGCGGGAGGAGAAAAAGATCCTCAGCTTTTTGCGCGGGGAAATGATCGTATCATAACAAAAAAGGACGAGCTTTCCTCGTCCTTTTGGCGTATGCTGTTTGGTCTTATTCGGCAGCGGCTTCGATGATAACGAAGGTGGCGCTCTCGATCACGGGAGCCTTGACGGGCTTGGTCTTGTT
Organism: Clostridia bacterium; assembly: GCA_017462615.1. Lineage (GTDB taxonomy): Bacteria > Bacillota > Clostridia > Oscillospirales > CAG-272 > Firm-07. Next base: position 6,871 of record JAFTQT010000117.1, read on the forward strand.
GTTGCTGGGCTGCTCCTCCGTCAAGGGCACGTTGGCGATGGCGTCAACGGTCTCCATGCCGTAGATGACCCGACCAAAGGCGGCGTATTTGCCGTCACAGGTGACGGAATCCTTTTGCATAATGAAGAATTGGGTCGTGGCGGAATCGGGATCCGTGGAGGAGTGCCACATAGAGATGGTGCCCCGCAGATGCTGCAGCATGTTGCCCTCAAAGCCGTTGTTCTTGAATTCACCGGGAATGGGGTTGATGGCGCAGCCGGTACCACTTGCGGTAGGATCGCCGCCGTACACACAGTAGTCCTTCCAGATGCGATGGAAGGTAAGCCCGTCATAGTAATGATTGGCCACCAGCTTCTGAAAATGCGCTACGGTCTGCGGTGCCTGCTCGGGATACAGCTCTACCACGAAGGTAGCGCCGCCTACCAGCTTGAACTGCACGTAGCAGGTAGCTTCGGCGGAGGGGGTATGAGTGGTCGTATAGCAGGTGGAAAGATCAACGTCATTTTTGGTATCAGGGCCAGAGGGGGAATTGTCAGGATTCGGAATTTCCGGCGTGTTGCAGGCAATGGCGATCAGCAGGAGCGCGCAACAGAGCCCGAGAAGCAGGATCCGTTTCATAAAAACCTCCGTAAGAAACAAGAAAATTTGTGTTAAAATCAGAATTTGCTTAAATAGCAATAAAAAAGCATTATAATATAGCATATTATAGCACAGCAAGAAAAATTTGTCAACACTTTTTTGATTTTTGTTGTTGTTTGAGTATTTATCCAAGAAAGGAGGCCTTTATGTCGGATCAGAAATGGATACGCTACGGTGCCATCACCCTTTGCTTGACGGGGGCTTTGGCGGCGGTCTATATCATAGGCAGATTTTCGGTGGGGTTGCTTTTGCCCTTTATAATAGCGCTTCTGGTAGCCGCGCTTGCCCGCGCGGGGGCGAGACGACTTGCCAATCGCCTGCGCGTCAGCGAACGAGTGCTCTCGGCAATATTGGTGGTGCTGATCCTCGTCACGGTGGTGAGCCTGTGCTATCTTTTTTTCAGTCGCGTGCTTTTGGAGCTGCAGCAGCTGCTGCAGCAGCTGTTGGCTGATAGCGATGATCCCGAGGGGATGCTGGCGCGCGTCTTGGGATTTTTTCAATATCTGGGAGAGCGTTTTTCGCTGGCTGGAGGAGGCTTTCTGGAGGCGTTTATCGGCGATCCGCAGGCCTTTTTCGCAGAGCAGCTGCGCAATTTTCTCTCTGGGCTTTCGGAGCGATTGCCTGCAGGTGTAGCAGCATTGCTGGGGGCGTTGCCGCGCATTTTATTGTTTTTGATGGTCACGGTGATCGCGTGCTTTTATTTCGCGTTGGATTATCCGCGCGTTATGGCCGTGACGTATCGGCTTGTTCCCGCGCGGATGCGGGAGCAGCTGCCAGGTTGGCGGCGCTGTGTGGGGGAATTGGCCGGAAAATATCTGAAGGCGTATTGCCTGCTGTTTTTGCTGACACTTTTTGAACTGTGGTTGGGACTATTGCTGCTGCGTGTCAGATATAGCTTCTTACTTTCGCTTTTGATAGCGCTGCTGGACGTTTTGCCCATATTGGGTGTGGGGACGGTGCTGGTTCCTTGGGCGTTGATCTCGCTTCTTGTGGGGAATACGTATTTGGGCATCGGCCTTTTGCTGCTTTATGCCGTGGTTTCCGTCGTGCGCCAGGTGGTGGAGCCCCACCTGGTGGGCAAAAGTCTGGGGCTGCATCCGATCCTGATGCTTATCGCCTTTTATGCCGGGCTGCGTCTTTTCGGTGTAGCGGGATTGCTGGTAGGACCGGCATTGATGCTGCTGTGGAAGGCCATCTGGCAGAGCCGGCAGCCTATACCCTAAAGGAGCCGCGGCACCGTCCGGTGCCGCGGCTCCTTTCATTTATCTCAAAAAATCGGAGAAATCATCATTATCCCCCACAACGGTACGCGTTTTTGCCGTAGTACTTAAGGTAGTATTGCGCACAAAGCGGTACAGGGAATTGTAAGTGGGATGCTCTTGACATTCCACCGCAATGGCGAATCGCTCGGGAATGCTTTCCGTGATTTCCAAGGTGAACCCGCCGAACTTGCCGTTTTCACGGGGGGCCACATTTTCGGTGGAGATCTCTGCCAGCTTTGTTTTTTGCTCACCGCAAACAAGATAGACCTGGGCGGTGAGGGCAGGTGCTTCCTCGGCGCTGTCGTTGAGCAGCCAGATCGTACCCTCCATTACCTCACCCTTGACGTAGCGGTTGCGAGGCGTTTCCAGAGAGAGGAGCGTGGGGCGCAGCGCCGCGCCAACCTCGGCAAGGCAAGACTTCTTCACGTTGGGCCAGGATACCAGACTGTTACCGGCGGCAGCGGGCCAGGGCTCGTTGAAGTCCCAGTTGATGGCCATAGCGCACAGAGGCGCTTGGCGGCGCATCTCCTCAAACATCGTTTTATAGCAAAGATCCTGTAGGTAGATGCTTTTTTCGATCAGATCATCGGTAGTTGTGTAGCCGCCGAAGAAATGATGCACCTCGGGAATGCCCAGCCAGCAGGATTCGTTCCAGGCACGGAAGGCGTGGTGCGATTTCCACACGGGGTTTTCCGCGTTGCAGTCGGCGTAGTCCTTCTCGTCCATGACGTATTTGAGGATATAGTCCCTTGATGCGGCCCCGTTGCAGCCGAATTCGGTATAGGCAGTATTGCGGCTTCTCTTCACATGAGCGAGAAACTCCTCGCCGTGGCTGTAATCGCTCGCTCTGCGTTCCGCGTCTGGGAACACCACCTTGACGTAGGAGCCGTGAGCCATGCCGTGGAGGGGCGAGGTCATATTGAAGGGCGTGTTGCGATCATGCTCGTAGCAGATGGCATCCAACAGGCGCAGAGGGTGCGATTGGCAGGAAAGTCCCGACCAGGCGTTAAATAGCTCGTTGCCGCCGCACCAGAAGGTGAGAGAGGGATGGGTACGCAGCTGCTTTACGATGGAGGTGGCCTCCTGCTTCAGCACGGTCAGGTATTCGTCGGTGTCGGGATAGAGATTGCAGGAGAGCATAAACTCCTGCCAGATCATAATGCCCAGCTCGTCACATTTGTCGTAGAAGTAATCGTGGTTGATGTACTGACCACCCCACAGCCGCAGGATGTTCATATTGGCGTCGTAGGCCATCTGCAGTAGCTCATCGTAACGCTCAGGTGTAGCAAGGGAAGGGAAAATTTCGGTATTGACCCAGTTGGAGCCCTTGGCAAAAACGCGTACGCCGTTGATCTCAATGGTGGCGGGGGCAGGATCAGGACCCTTGGGGAAGCCCTTTGTATACTGATCTCTGGCTCCCGGATTTCCCACCAAACGGGAGCGGCGGAAGCCGATCCGACGGCAGATCCTTTCGCCCGCGCCGTCTATTTCCAGCGTGTAAAGAGGCTGGTTGCCGTAGCCGCGGGGAAACCAGAGCTGGGGGTCTGTCATGCGGAGTGTAAAATCGGCATGCTCCTCGGCCTCAAGCTGCTCCTCGGCAGCCACCGTACCGTCGGGGGCGATCAGCTTGGCCGTCAGGGTACCCTCGCCATTCACACAGCAGGTGGCATGGACGATAACTGCATCCAACCCTTCGGTCAATACGTAGGAGGCATCCAGCCCAAAGGGCGCACCGGCGGGCAGGATCTCCAGATATGCCTCCTTCCAAATACCCGTGGGAACAAGGCGGGGATGCCAATCCCAGCCGTAGGAGGAGGGGGGCTTACAGCAGGCAGAGGCCTGTGCGCGGTTTTGCGGCTGCGGCTGACGCTTCGGGATGGGGAACAGTGTTACCCGCAAGGGCGTTTTCCTGCCCGCAAAGGCCGAAACGTCTACCGTTACCGGGGTAAATGCGCCTTCGCCTGCGGCTACGGCCCTACCGTCAATCTCGATTTCGTATTTATAATCGAGGCCCATAAAGCAGAGGCGCGCCAGTTCTCCCTTGGCAAGTGAAAAATCAAGCTCGGTATCATAAAAGAAATATTCGTCCTCCATCCAGTCAAACTGCTGGAAATTGAGGCCGTAATAGTAGGGGGCGTAATCAAGAGCCTTGGCGAAATCCAGCTGTACCGCACCGGGCACGGTGGCAGAGATCGGCTGCAGCGGTGTGCCGCTTTTTTCTTTGGCGTGGGAAAGTATCCACGCGAGGGGTGTTTTGCTCATGCTGTTCTCCTTTTCAAAATACGGGCACACGGTGTCGTGCGCTTGTTGGTTTGCTACGTCCTTTAGCGCTCGTTCCAGATGGGGTTGCCCAGGGCAATACGGAGGTTTTTGTTCACGTCGAAGATCTCGGTACGGTAGAAGGCAACGTCCTCGGTATCGATGGCAATGCTGAAGGGCTGCTCGCAGCTGAATTCGTGGCTTTCCACCACGCCTTTGTCGTTGATAAGATCGAGACGGAAGGTGTGCTCCGGATTCTTCACGCTCTTATGGAAATCAGAAACCGTCACCACCAGGCGTCCGCCCGCAAAGCTGCATTTACCCCCCATACGGGTGTCGTTTACGCACATCCGGATGCCCACGGGGCCGCAGACGAAATCACCCACACGCAGGTGAGAGAGATAGGAAACGTTCTTCTTTTCCTCGGCGTAAATGGTGGTCAGCGCTTTATCGGAGGCGCAGAGGTGCTCATCGCCGCCGGCGCAGCACCACACCCGCTTGCCTGCAGCCAGCAGGTCGAGATACAGGGGGTAATTGGCCTCGGTATATTGGCTGTCAGCGGAAACGTAAATGACCTCAATGCCGGTTTCATCCCGGAACCAGTAGTCCAGGGGGTTATCGGAAACCATGACTTGCTTCGGGTGGGGATGTACGAAGAAGCCACCCAGGGATTTTACCTTGTCGATCAGCTCACCAAAGCGCTCGCGAGTGAATTTGGGGTAGATAAAATGCCCCTCGGCGCCGCCCTCAAACTGATATTCAGGAAAGTGGTGCAGCAGCTCCTCGGTGGCCTTGGGGCCGGGGAAGAGCATATTGTAGTGGAGCTTCGGTACTTCACAATCCGTATCGGATAGACCTGCCCCGGGCTCGGTGCCGCCGATGAAGGTGCCGTCCTTCCACTCAGGCAGATACATGTGGCGCACCTGCTTGTGGTCGAGAATGGCGGCAAAATCCATTTCCAGGGCCTCCATGGCGCCTAGCCAATGGGAGAGCGGACGCTTGCCGTCGCTGGTGCCGCCGGAGGCAGCGTGATCGTGCAGCTCGCCGTGGAAGGCACGGCGCCCCTCGTAGAGGGCCTCAAGATGAGCCATATCCTTATCTGTTGCGTACATAACGGAATTCCTTTCGCTACAATCAATTTTTAGTCAGTATAGCACGCGGTGGTTACCTTGTCAAGCCAAAAAGAAAAAATCCCGATGCAAATCGGGATTTTTTCGGGTGCTTTCAAAGCAGAGGGAGCGCGAGGGAAAGTGCCTTTTCCAGCTCGGCAAAAAAGACGATGCCGAAAATGCCCAGGTAAGCGATCCAGAAAAGGGTGCCGAGAATACCAATGATCAAGCCAATGATGCCGCAGATGTTGCCGGTCTTGCCCTCACTGGTCTCATAGCCCAGCTCGGTGTGAGAGCGCTTGGCACGACTCATGGCCAGCGCGCCCAGCACGATGCCCACGATGGGACAGCAGACAAAGGAAAGCACAATGGCGAGAATGCCCATGATCTGCGCAGAGGGACCATAGGTGTCGGTTTTGGGCTGTACGTAGGGGGTATAGGCGGTAGGCTGAGGATCAAACTGATATTTGTTCTGATCGGGAGCAGGGAAGCTGCCCCCGGGCTGCTGGTCAAATTGATACTTGCCGGGATCCTGGGGAGCCTCCGTATCCGGTTGAGGGGTGTTGTTAAGATCGTTCGTATCGTTATTGAAATCGTTGTTCATGATGATCTCCTTTATGTAGTGGGATATTTTTATTA
>JAFTQT010000118.1 GCA_017462615.1 Clostridia bacterium
AACCGCGTTTTCGAGCACGTGTACCCCCACGGAAAAACCCGAGAAGAGGTGCGCGTTGCCCTGGCAAAGGTTTTGCAGAAAACAGGCTACGCCCATTACCACCTGAAGGTCATGCGGTGGAGCGCGCTGTGCTTCATTTTGCAGGCAGGCGTCGCGGCGCTCATTACCCCCTCCGGCTTGAATTTCTTGGCGGCAACGCCCGTGATCCTGTTCATTTTGCTGATCCACTACAGGCCCGAAAGTGCCGGAGATATCACGAACAGCTTCATTGCCAAAAGAATAGGTGATGACTGGAGTCAGCACCTATGCAAAAAATGCGGCGCGATCCTTGGCAAATACCACGTCCCGGATTCCACCGCAGAAACCGGGAAATCGCAATCCATCGGCTCCGAAGCCTATCGCGTCACCGACGAATATACCGACGGCTACAATACGCTGCGGGTGCATCGAACCGAGAAGGAATACTACGTAAAAACCAATACCAGCTACCACTCGACCTATTCCTGCCCTCGCTGCAAGAATCGCTGGTCCGAGGATAAATCCTATTCCGAAAAGAAATATCTGTAAACATATAAAAAGAGAACGTGAAAAGCTATCACGTTCTCTTTTTTGATCATGTTGCCCCCGGCCGTCATCCGTTGGACAAATACCGCCGGATCTCGGCAAGACGCTTTTCGATATCGGCAAGCTCGGCCAGTAGTGCCCTTCGATCTGGCAAATTGCTGTCGCTGACACCCAGAAGATAATCGCAGCTGACGCCGAAAAAGCGGGCGAGGCGCACCACGGTTTCGCTATCCGGGTTGGTTTTGCCGGTTTCGTAATTAGAAAGCGAGCGCTGGTCGATGCCCACCTTTTCCGCCACGTCTATCTGACGCAGATCTCTGTCCTCTCGCAGATCCTTGATTCTGTTCATAGAAAAAATAATCCTTTTTTCTTTTATGTTACTACATTTTTTCTAAAACAACCTTGACATACCAATAATTTGGATATATAATATATATTGTACCAGTTTATTGGTATAATATGCATCTAAAAGGAGTAATTTTCTATGACCCCCAATTACGTGGCCCGCAGAAGCGTTTGGGCGTGCATCGGCTTTTGGCGCATTCTGGCGTGCATCCTTGTGATCCCGCTGCTTGTGCTGATCGTCCGCATCATTGCTACCAAAAAGTTTGCCATTGAGTTTTACGACGATAAGATCATCGTGCGCGAGGGCTGGCTGAACACCAGAACCAAGCAAATGGTCTTTATGGGCGTCACAGCCGTTTCGGTCAATCAATCCCTGTGGGGCAAGCTGTGTAACTACGGCGACGTGATGATCGATTGCGTTGGCAAATGGGACGTACGCCTTACCACTTACATCAAAAATCCCAAGGAGCTGGAGGCTTATCTCCAACAGCGCATCGTGCCCGTGAGCCCGCAAGCTCAGATGGCATCCCGCTTCGTGGAAATGTAAAGCAGAACGCAAAATCGATGTTTATGGGGGAGGAAGGCCTTTTGCAAAAGGCCTTCCTCCCCCATATTCCCTCACCAAAAACCTCGACAAAGAGTAACGTATGCATAGCGAATAGCCGCCTGTGTTCCCATCCCCCTTTTGAAAGGTTTTGGGAGTGGAGGATGTGAATTTCTTTGCCCGTAGGGCAAAGAAAGAGAAGGAGGAGCCACCCTTTAACAAAATGGGGGCTCCTCCTTCTCCTGCTTTTCCCCTCAAACAATCATTTCCGTGCGCGCTTGGCGCCGTGCACGTTAAGAAGCACGTAAAGAGCGATCAATAAAAGCGTAGCGCCGATCAGTACCGCGTACTTCACGCCGACGGGAACGGCCACATCAAAGAAATAAATATTGCAATCCACCGCATCCCGGATCACATCCACCACGGGGGCGGGAATGCCCTCCTCCGAGAGCGCCTCAAACACGCCGCGCATGGCATGGATGCGCAGCAGCGAGGTGCCGTAGGTGCCAGGGAAAAAGGCGATGGCGTTCTGCAGCCCCTCGGAGAATTGGGAAATGGGCATATATGCGCCGCTGATGAAGCCGTAGCCGGAGCTGACGATGGTGCCCACCGCCGAGATCTGCCCCTGGGAGCGGAGAAAATAATTGATCACCGAGGAAAGGGCGGTGCCAAAGCACAGGAGCAGCAGCACGTCAAGGACGATGAGCAGCACGTCCGGCACCGTCAGATACCAGCCCACCACCGCCATATAAAGGAGGCAGAGTGCCGCCGCCGCAAAGCTGACAATGGCGGTGACAAGAAGAGTGGAGAGATAATAGCCAAAGGCCAGATGCCGCGCCCGTACCGGAGAAACCGCAAAATCTGCAATGGTGCCGTTGGCCTTATCCTGCACCATCAGCATATTGGAGCAGAAGGCCACCGTTACCGCTGAAACGGCGAGAATGGAGGAAATGAGCTGGGCGCCCACGTAGCCGTTCACCAGCCGTTCGGGCACGACGACGCCCTCGGCAAAGGAGGAGAGGAACGCATCCCGATAGACGTTACCGAGAAAGGTCACGTAGAGCACCAGCAATATAGCCGGGGTGATCAGGGAGGTAAAAAACAGTCCCTTATCCTTAAAAAACAGCTTGGTGTCGCGACGGATCAATGCCAATAACGTTTTCATGCCTCTTCACCTCCCGTCAGCTTTTTGCCCGTCACGGCCAAAAATACATCATCCATTTTTCCTTTTACCACCTCAAAATCCGTGAACAGCGTGGGGTGAGCGGTCAGCAGCTCCCGCACCTCGGCAGTGCTCTTCACCGATACGCGGAAGGCGCCCGGCAACGCCACGTAGGGCAGCCCCAGCGCCGCCACCGCCGCTTCCTCCACGCCGTAAAGGGTGAGGAAGTCGCCGGCATAGGCGTTTTTGAGGGAAAGCGGCGTACCCTCTGCGGCAATGCGACCGCTATCCAGGATCACCACGTAATCGGCGTCTGCCGCCTCCTCCATATAGTGCGTGGTGAGCAGGACGGTCATGCCGCGCTGCCGACGCTCCTCCTCCACCACCTGAAACAATAGTCGCCGCGTTTGAGGATCAAGCCCCGTGGTGGGCTCGTCCAGGATGAGAATACGCGGCTGATGCAGCAGCGCCCGGGCGATATCAATGCGGCGGCGTTGACCGCCGGAGAGCTTGCCCACGGGGCGCTTCAAGAGATCGGCAAAATCCAGTCGTTCTGCCAATTCACCGAGCCGCGCCTCAAAATCGGCGTCAAAAATGCCGTAGAGTGCCGCCCGGCTACGGAGATTATCCAGAACCGTGAGGCTCTTATCCAGGACGGAGTGTTGGAACACCACGCCAAGGTGACGCTTGATGGACTCCATTTCGGTTTCCAC
>JAFTQT010000119.1 GCA_017462615.1 Clostridia bacterium
ATGCGGCAGCATACCCAACCCGTAGGGGCGAACTGTGTTCGCCCGCCGCAAAGAATAATCACAGAACGAGCGGGCGAACGCAGTTCGCCCCTACCGGTTTGTGCTTTTTTGGATTGTTTTTACAATTTTCAAGCACCTCAATAAACCCCAATTTATCATTCACATTTTGATTTATCGCTCTATTTGCGCATACAAAACTGTAGGGACCGGCCTCCCGGACGGTCCGGGATATGTCCGCACCACACAATGCGGCGAGACAAAACGTGCGTCAGCCTCTCCTGTGTAAATGGGAGTTGTGCCGCGGTTCACCGCGACGGAAGGGTTGTAAAAAGAGGATTTTGACAATCCCTCAGGCGCTATGCGCCAGCTCCCTTTGCACAAGGGAGCCTATCACATGCTGCGTATTCATCACCCTTATAACCCCCAATTTATCATTCCAATACGCGCAACACAGGGGGCTGAGCCAACAAAATGTGGCTCAGCCCCCTGTGCTTGGGTTATCGCTCAGTCAGCACCGCTCGGCAGAGGCGGCTCGTCGCTTTGGGGTGGCTGATATTTCTTGACGCCAAGGGTAAAGTACAAAACATGAAGCAGCCACACGCCGGCAAGGATCGCGCAGGGAATATACAGGTCGCGCCGCAGCATCATCAAGAAGCCAAAGCCCATCAGCAGCGTAACGGTAAGCATGATACGGAGCTTGGCGCGCCGGGTCATGCCCTGTCCCTTTGCAAAGGATTCCAGATTTTGCCGGTACAGCTTTGTGCCCACAAACCATTTGTGCAGGCGCTCGGAGCTTCGGGCAAAGCAAAAGGCAGCGAGCAGCAGCAGGGGCACCGAGGGCAGCACGGGGAGCACTGCACCCACCGCGCCGAGGCCGAGGCTCACGCACCCCAGTATGATCCAAAGAGTTTTTTTGAGCTTCATTTTGTTCTCCCTTCGCCCGGGCGGTGGCATGCCTCCCGTATTTCGATCACGGTGTATCCGGCTCTTTCGATGCGAGCCTTAAGGAGCGCGTCGTCAACGTCCTCTGCATAAGAAACCAAAAGCGCACCCTTTTTCAGATCCGCCCTGCCTGCAATACCGGGGACGTCGTTCACAACCTCCTCCACTCTGGCCTTGCAATGGGCGCAGCGCATGCCGTCTATCTTGAATATTTTCCGGTAGCGAACGCCCGCAAGCTTCTTTTTTCTTGGCTTATAGCTGCCACCGCCGCAGCAGCCACCTTCGCCCTTGAAGTGCTTGACCGTTGCAGCAACGCCGAGCGCTATGATGATTGCCAGAGCACCTATGGTGATGTAGTTTCCCATTTTACACCTCACGCGATCCTTTTGTTGCATAATTCGTCAATTTTGGGGAGCGGCATATCCGCAAGCACACCGCATATGGCGATCTCGGTGGCCACGTCCTTGCCGCACAGCTCGTTTAGCTTGCTTTGAAGCAGCAAAAAGCACAGTTCGTATTTTTTGGCCAGACAGCGCCCCATCTCCGTAAAATGTGCCAGTCCGAAGGCCTCTTGATCGATCACACCCATTTCCGCAAGAGATTTCAGCATATTGTGTACGCTCGATTTGCTGTACGCGAGAACTGTGGCGATCTCCACGTTCTTGACGCCGCATCCTCCCTGCGATAAACGCAGCATGCAGAGCATATATCTGATCTGTGACGCCGTAAATTTCAAATAGTTATGCAAGACTAACCTCCGTCTTTCGTTAAGGGATGCGACCGTCAAGTACGCATCCCCTTGCGTTATGATCTATCGTTGTCTTTGTTGGCCTCGCCGTGTCCGTGGCCGCCGCTGCATTTGCCACCGCACTGCTTGGCATAGGGGCAGCCGACGCATTTTTCACCGCGCCGCTTGGCGCGAACGATATAGTATACCGCCGCGCCAACGATCAGCACGATGGCGGCGATCGCCATATAATCAACGGTATTCATGCTGCGCTCAAGGCGTATTCAGCCTTCAGCTGCTTGTTCTTTTTGATAATCATGAAGATGAAGATTGCGGCAATGGCAAGCACGATGAGCCAACCGACAATGGGCATCCAAGCAGCGCCGAAGCTGCCGCCGGTGAAGAGCGTGCCGAAGAAGAACACGAGGAATCCGATGGTATAACCAACGGCGAACTGCAGTCCGATGCCTGCCCAGAGCCACTTTTTGCTCTTGATCTCGGAGTTCATGGCACCCAGCGCTGCGAAGCAGGGAGGCGTGAAGAGGTTGAACATCAGGAAGGCAAGACCTGCCACAACGGAGATGCCGCCCATGTTGGATGCGGTGATCGCACCGGTAGCCTCAAGCGCATCCATATCCATCAGATTTTCAAACATAAATACGGTTGCCAGGGTGGAAACCACGCACTCCTTGGCGATAAAGCCCGTTACGGCCGCAGCGGCAAGCTGCCAAAGCGCCACACCGACGATGGGGGCGATCACGTACGCAATAGGCGTTGCGATGGTGGCGAGGATGGAATCTGCGGGATCTTCAACTGCCCGGAAATTCCAGCCATAGGTCTGCATCATGTACACGACGAAATTACATACGAGAATGACCGTTCCGGCCTGTACGATGTAGGCCCAGCCTCTCTGACACATGGATTTGAGTGCCTGGAGGAAGGAGGGCGCCTTATACTCGGGAAGCTCAATGATGAAGAAGGATTTTCTTGCCTTGTGGCCGGTCAATGCATTGATGAGCAGCGCGCAAAGCAGGATGATGGCGATGCCGGCGAAGTACATGGTCACGCCAACCCACTCGGATTCACCGAAGAACGCCCCTGCAAAGAGCGCGATCACAGGGAGCTTAGCGCCGCAGGGCATAAAGGGAGTGAGCATAGCGGTTGCTCTGCGCTCACGCTCGTTACGAATGGTGCGGCAGGCCATGACGCCGGGGATGGCGCAGCCCGTACCGATGATGAAGGGGATCACGGATTTGCCGGAAAGGCCAACCTTTTTGAAGATGGGGTCCAGCACGACGGTTGCGCGTGCCATGTAGCCACAATCCTCAAGGAGTGCGATGAGAAAGTACATCACCATTACGAGAGGCAGGAAGCCGACCACGGCCGCAACGCCCTCGATGATGCCCTCGAGAATAATGGCCCGAACCAGATCGTGGGCGCCGCCAAGCCAGCCTTCAACGATGCCCTTGAACCAGCCGATGCAGTCACCAAGACCCCAGATGTGGTAGCCGCTTGCAAGGTCGTAGCCCTCGGCAAGCCAAACGCCGGGGCCCGCCTGGGAGATCCAGAACACCGCCCACATGATGAGCGCAAAGATCGGAATGCCCAGCCATTTATTGGTCAGCACAGCATCGATTTTGTCGCCAACGTTTCTTTCCTTGGTGAGGACCTTGCGGGTCTCCACGGCTCCCACAATGACGTTTACAAACTGGAAGCGCTTACGGTCGGCGGCTTCCACAATAGCTTTATCGGAAAGGTCGATATCACCTTGATGATAAGGAGCTTTCTGCGTTTGGCCCGCCAAGGATGCAGCGGCCTCAACAAGTGCCTTCAAACCCTTTGCCGAGGTGGATACTGTGTTGACCACGGGACAGCCCAGCTTGGCGCTCAGGGTCTCCACGTCGATCTTGGTGTCCTTCTTCTCGTTGAGGTCGCTCTTATTGAGGGCAACCACCACGGGAACGCCAAGCTCCAGTAGCTGCGTGGTGAAGAACAGGCTGCGGCTCAGATTGGTGGCATCCACGATGTTGATGATAACGTCGGGGTGCTCCTTTTTCACGTAGGAGCTGGTGATGCTTTCCTCGCTGGTGAAGGGCGACATGGAGTATGCGCCGGGAAGGTCAACGGCAATCAGCTGCGCCTCTCCTGCATACGCCCTTTTGATGGGGTGCTCCTTTTTGTCAACGGTAACACCTGCCCAGTTGCCGACCTTTTCGCTGCGGCCGGTGAGGGCATTGTACATGGTGGTCTTACCGGAGTTGGGATTGCCCGCCAAAGCAATTCTCATATTGGAATTCCTCCTTAAATTTTAATCCTTTCGGATATGAAATACTGTCTGATTATCGGTTAGCAGTTGCTAACCGTATGCCGAAAAATAATCAGCCTGCTGTTTTTTCGGCATACAATTTCATGGCTTACAAAATTATATTATGATCGCTTCAGCAAGCTGATTATCGATATTATACCGTCCGTCCTTGATGGCGACGACAAGGCCACCCTTGAGATGGCGCACAACGGTGATGGTCTCGCCGCTGTAGCACCCAAGGGAGAACAAAAAAGCGTTCAGCTCCTCGTCGTTGGTGGCAATGCTGTTGATGACGTATTCCTTTCCGTCCTGTGCCTCACGCAGATTCATTCCGAGCTCCTTTCTCCCGATGGGGCGTATTTTGGCGGTTAGCGACTGCTAACTGTTCTATATTATACGCGAAAGGGCGTCGTTTGTCAATCGTTTTTGAGGGTGTTTTTGGCGCAAATGCGCAATTTCAGAGCATTTCACAAAGCTGTTTGGCGTCAACTAACTGCCTGAAAGGCAAGGTGCATAAAAATGTTAGTTTTTGCTAACATTCGGCATTCCCCTTGAAAAATCAAGCAAGCTGTGTTATAATCAATACAATAATAAAAAGGAAGGGTTTTGTATGGCACTTTACGAATCGGGGCAGATGTACCTGGAAGCGATACACGTTCTGCTGCAAAGGAATGAGCGGGTCCGCGCCATTGACGTGGGCGCGTATCTCGGTTATACCAAGCCCTCCGTCAGCCGTGCTATGGGTATTCTGCGAAAGGGCGGCTTTATTTCGGTGGATACCGAGGGCTATATCACCCTGAATCCGTCGGGGCAGCAGCTTGCCGAGCAGCTTTACGAGCGGCACACCGTGCTGACCAAAATGCTGGTGGCGCTGGGCGTGGATGAGGAGACCGCAGCCGAGGACGCCTGCCGGATCGAGCACGTCATCAGCGACAGATCCTTTGCCGCCATCAAAAAGCACCACCTTGATTATATCAACTGAATCAAAAAGCGACAGGAGCTGCTCCTGTCGCTTTTTTTAGCTATGACTCGGCTCCTGCTCCGGTGCGGGGGCCTTTTCCGTGTTTGCTTCCTCCTGCAGCTGCCGGTTGGCGTTGGCCAGCATCAGCTTCAGGCGGTTCTCCTGGTTGATGCGGGAGGCGCCGGGGTCGTAGTCGATGGCAACCAGGTTCACGCCGGGGTGATGCTCGCGGATCACCTTCATCATGCCCTTGCCAACGATATGGTTGGGCAGGCATCCGAAGGGCTGGGTGCAGACCACGTTCCGCACGCCACCCTCGATCAGCTCCAGCATCTCGGCGGTGAGCAGCCACCCCTCGCCCATCTGCACACCCTCGCTGATATAGCCCTCGATGGCGGCGCGGGTCTTTTCAAAGTCCGTTGGGGGGGTAAAATGGCTGTGCTCCCGATACAGGGAAATGAAATCCAGCTGCTTTTTATGCAGATAATCATAGGCGGCCTTCATGACGCGCCCCTTCAGCCTTTTCATGCCGTACAGGCGTGTGTCGGTAACGGAGGTGTTGACGGTATACATAATGAAGTCAAGCAGCCCCGCCATCACACTTTCCGCGCCCTCCGAAACCAAAAAGTCCTCCAGGTGGTTGTTGCCGAGGGGGGAGAATTTCACGTAAATTTCGCCTACGATGCCCACCTTCACCTTCTTTTCTGCGGTGCGGGGTAGATTGTGCTCAAAATCCTGCAGGATCTCCGCATAATTGCGGCGCACGTCGGCGTATTTGTGGGCCTTGCCGCGGCCAAGCTGCAGGATCAGGCGATCCACCCATTTGTCGGCTAACTGCTGGGTGCTGCCGGGCACGCACTCGTAGGGGCGGCATTGGTTGTAGAGGTTCATGAGCAGATCGCCGTAATAGCAGGCGTAGAGGATCCGCTTGCCAAAGCCGAGGGTCAGCTTGAAGCCCGGATTTTTCTCCAGCCCCGCCACGTTCAGGGAAATGACGGGCACCTGGGGGAAGCCCGCCTTCTGCAGCGCCTTGCGGATCAGCGCAATGTAGTTGGAGGCGCGGCAGCCGCCGCCGGTCTGGGTCATCAGCACGGCGGTCTTATGTACGTCGTACTTGCCGCTTTGCAGCGCGCTGATAAACTGGCCGATCACCAGCAGCGCCGGGTAGCAGGTGTCGTTATGGGTGTATTTGAGGCCACACTCGATGACGTCCGCGCCGTCGCTTTGCAAAAGCTCGGCCTTGTAGCCATAGGAGCGGAAAAGGGAGATCATCATTTTGAAATGCATGGGGAGCATGTTGGGCACCAGAATGGTGTAGTCCCGCCGCATCTCTTCGGTAAATAAAATGCGTTCCGTTGCCATACTTACTCCTTTGCTTTCTTTTCCTGTGCCGCCAGCGCGCCAAGGAGGCTGCGCAGACGAATGGTGACGGCACCAAGGTTGGTGATCTCGTCGATCTTGATCTGGGTATAGAGCTTGCCGCCGTCCTCCAGAATGGAGCGCACCTCGTCAGTGGTAATGGCATCGATGCCGCAGCCGAAGGATACCAGCTGCACCAGCTCCGCGCCGGGAGTTTCGGTGACGAATTTGGCGGCGTTATAGAGCCTTGCGTGGTAGGTCCATTGGTTCAGCACTGAGACCTTGGCGGGGGTGGAGGCCAGATGTGCCACCGCGTCCTCGCTGACCACCGCAAAGCCAAGGGTGGTGGCCAGACGGTCAATGTGATGCCCGATCTCGGGGTCGATGTGATAGGGGCGGCCGCACAGCACCATCAGACGCAGCCCCTCGTTCTGGGCGCGGTCCAGGGCACGCTCACCCTCCAGGCGCACGTCGGCCATGTATTGGTGATAGGCGGCGTAAGCGGTCTTGACCGCTGCGGCAACCTCCTTTTTGGTGAAGCCGCCGAGCTCCCGGTTGAGGAAGGTAAGCAGCTCGGAGGCAAGCTCCTTTTGGTTGTTGATATTCAGATAAGGGTAGAAGAAGCGCACGCCGGCAAGGCTGTCCATGTTGTGGGAAAGCAGCTCCGAATAGTAGGCTACCACGGGGCAGTTGTAATGGTTGTCCGACACGCCCTCGTTCACGTTGCGGGTGAGGGAGGGGTAGAAGATGGCGTCCACACCGGTCTCGATCAGTGTTTCGATGTGACCGTGCATGATCTTGGCGGGGTAGCAGGCGGTATCGGAGGGGATGCTGTACTGTCCCTTGGCGTAGATGGCCCGGTTGGAAAATCCGGAGAAGCGAACGCCGAAGCCGAGCTGACGGAACAGCTCATACCAGAAGGGCCCCAGCTCGTACATGCCAAGGGCAAGGGGCAGCCCCACGGTAAAGCCGCGCTTGCCCTCCACAGGCGTGAGGGCTGCAAAGCGGGAGCGCTTGTATTCGTGCAGGTTGGGTAAGGGATTGGCGGAGGGGCGTTTTCCCGCACCCTTCTCGCACTTATTGCCGGAAATGAAGCGCTCGCCGTCGCCAAAGGTGTTGATGGTGATGTTGCAGTTGTTGGTGCAGGCGCGGCAAATGGAGGCCTTGGAGGTGTGGGAGAAGGCGGCAAGCTCCTCCGGCGTCAGCATGGTGGAGGTGCCGGAGCTCATTTCCGCGGCGTAAAGTGCCGCGCCCCAGGCACCCATCAGACCGGCAATGGCCGGACGGATGACCGGGTGCTCCAGCTCTCGCTCAAAGCAGCGCAGCACCGCGTCGTTGAGGAAGGTGCCGCCCTGTACCACGATGTGCTCGCCCAGCTCCTTGGCGCTGCCGGCGCGGATCACCTTGTAAATGGCGTTTTTCACCACCGACGCCGAAAGGCCGGCGGAGATATCTCCCACCGTGGCGCCGTCCTTCTGGGCCTGCTTCACGGAGGAGTTCATGAACACGGTGCAGCGGGAGCCCAGATCCACCGGTGCGGGGGCGTAGAGCGCCAGCTTTGCGAAATCCCCGATCTCGTAGCCAAGGGATCTGGCAAAGGTCTCGATAAAGGAGCCGCAGCCGGAGGAGCAGGCCTCGTTGAGCATGATGCTGTCGATGGCGCCGTTCTTGATCTTGAAGCACTTGATATCCTGGCCGCCGATGTCGAGAATGAAATCCACTTTGGGATCAAAATGACGGGCGGCGGTGAAGTGCGCCATGGTCTCCACCAAGCCCAGGTCCAGGTGGAAGGCGTGGCGGATCAGCTCCTCACCGTAGCCGGTGACGGCGCTACCCGCAATGCGGATGCGGTTGCCAGAGAGACGGTAGATCTCCTGCAGCTGCTCCCGCACGATGCCCACGGGATTGCCCTTATTGGAGTTGTAGTAAGTATAGAGGATGCGGCGGTCGGCACTCATCAGCAAAAGCTTTGTGGTGGTGGAGCCGCAGTCAATGCCAAGATAGGCGTCGCCCTCGTAGGCAGCAATGTCGGTATAGGGCACGTCGGCGGCCGCGTGGCGCCGACGGAAGGTCTCGTACTCACGCTCGTCCGCAAACAGCGGCGAGAGGTGTGTGGTATCCGCCTTTTGGGCGGTGGAGCGCTCCACACGGCGCAAAAGCTCCTCAAAGGTATAGGTCTCGGAGAGCCCCGAGGCGTAAAAGGCCGCACCCAGCGCCACGGAGACCCGGGCGTAGGGCGGGAAAACGGCGTTTTCGGGAGTGAGCTTCAGCACCTCGATGAACTGACGGCGCAGCCCCTCGTTGAAGGAGAGAGGGCCGCCGAGGAACATCACCTTGCCCTGGATGCGCCGTCCCTGTGCCAGTCCCGCAACGGTCTGATTGACCACCGCGCGGAAGATGCTGGCCGCGATATCCGCCTTGGCCGCGCCCTGGTTGAGCAGAGGCTGGATGTCGGTCTTGGCGAACACGCCGCAGCGGGAGGCGATGGGATACAGACGGGTGGAGGTAAGGGAGAGGGCGTCCATCTCCTCTACGGTGAGGTCAAGGAGGGTGGCCATTTGGTCGATGAAGGCGCCGGTGCCGCCAGCACAGGTGCCGTTCATGCGCTCGTCGGTGCCGCCGTCAAAAAAGATGACCTTGGCATCCTCGCCGCCCAGCTCCACCACCACGTTGGTGTCGGGCTGCATGCGGCGGATGGTCTCGCCTGTGGCAAAGACCTCCTGCACGAAGGGCAGCTCTGCCGCCCTGGCAAGGCCAAGGCCGGCAGAGCCGGAGACCGCCACCTTCAAGGGGGCGGTGCCGATCCGATCCCGCAGGCGATAGAGGATCTCAATGGTTTTTTGGCGCACCTGGGAAAAATGCCGCTCGTAGCATTGATACAGCAGCTCGCCATCCTGCTCCAGCACCACCTTGGCGGTGGTGGAGCCGATGTCGATGCCAAGGCGCATTTCCTGTTGGTTTTTCATAACATCTCCTGCCCGAATGGGCGTTTGTGAGCGCGGATCATTGCGGATCGGCGCTGTCCTTTGTTTCCTCGACGGCGTCTCCCTCGGAGGACTCCTCAGAGAAGTTGGCCTGCGGCTCAGCCTCGCGGGCACGCCGTTCGGCCTCCTCCTTTGCCTTCCTTGCCCGCTCCTCGTTGGCGGCGCGGGAG
>JAFTQT010000120.1 GCA_017462615.1 Clostridia bacterium
GGATGCGTGGTCGGTGCCGGGGAGCCAGAGCGTGCAGAAGCCGCTCATACGCTTGTAGCGGATGAGGATGTCCTGCAACGTGTTATCCAGGTCGTGACCCATGTGGAGCTGACCTGTGATGTTTGGCGGGGGGATGACGATGGTGTAGGGCTTCTTTTTCTTGTCGATGGTGGGGGTGAAATAACCCTTTTCGCACCAGTTTTTATAAATGCGTTCCTCAAACTCGCCCGGGGCGTAGGTTTTGGGAAGCTCGTGATTTTCGGTCATGACAGAACCTCCGTGGAAAATTTGTTGCCGTGCTTGACAATTGTTGTTAACTATATTATTATATCACACGAAAAGTAGGCTGTCAACCGAAATTTTGCGAGGCTTGTAAAAAAAAGTAAAAAATATTTTGAAAAAGGGGTTGACAAAGCGTGCGCAATCTGCTATAATAACTCTCGTCGCCGCGAAAGCGTATCGACGCTGCTATAGCTCAGTCGGTAGAGCACGTCATTGGTAATGACGAGGTCATCGGTCCGAATCCGATTAGCAGCTCCATAAGAAAAACCCACCCAATCGGGTGGGCTTTTCTTATGGAGCTGTCAATTTGGCGAGAGGAGCGATGTTCAAGCCGCCTCGATGTGCGGAAAGTCTGAGCAGTACAGTACGCGGCTTGACGTTGTCGCCCCCGGCGACAACAACGGTCACGAATCCGATTTTCCACCCAATCGGGTGGGCTTTTCTTATGGAGCTGCTTGTTGGTACAGCGAACCGATGTTCAAGAGGCGTCGGTGTGCGGAAAGCTTGCAAGGTATGGTGCGCGACTTGTCACGTCTGCCAAATCGCATTTTTTGAAAAATATTTTTAACTTTACGCCCAAAACCACAAATTTGATGTATAATAGAGTCGGCGGACGCGATGAGGCGCTTTTTTGCCACAAAATCAAAATTACATATTTAAAGGAGCAGCATGATGCGCGTTTTATGTATTGGCAACAGCTTTTCCCAGGATGCTACCCGGTATCTCCACCAGATCGCCCGTAAGGCGGGCGTTTCGCTGAACGTCAGCAATCTTTATATTGGCGGCTGTTCTCTTTCTCGCCATTTCAAAAATATGCACACCAAGGCCCCGGCCTATGATTTGCAGTTCAACGGCTTTTCTACCGGTCTCCCCGTCAGTCTGGAGCAGATGCTGCTGCAGAACGCGGATTGGGATTATATCACAGTACAGCAGGCAAGCCCCGTGAGTGTTGATTACAAAACCTATCAGCCCTACCTTGACGAGCTGGTGGCGTATATTCGCGCTCTTTGCCCCAAGGCCAAGATCGTGGTGCACGAGACCTGGGCGTATGAGGACGAAAGCGTAAAGCTGACCGAGCAGATGGGCTATACCAAGCGTGGCGAGATGTACGCCGATCTGCACCGCGCCTACACCCTTGCCGCCGAGGATATCAAGGCCGATCTGGTGATTCCCTCCGGCACGCTGATGGAGGAGCTGGCTGCTGCCGGCATTGCGCTGCACCGGGATACCTTCCACGCCTCCCTCGGTGCCGGGCGCTTGGCCCTCGGGTTTTTGTGGTACGCCAAATTGACGGGCAACGGTATTGACGACATTGACGGCATCGACCTCGACGCGCCCGAAACCGCAGAGACCCTTGCCACCGTCAAAGCCTGCGTGAATCGGGTGCTGGGGGTGTAAAGATGAAAGCCTTGCACAAAAGTCAACGAGCCTGGCTCATTTACGCTGCCGGCTCTCTGCTTACGTTTGGCGTGGGCGCTTTGATCATTGAGCTAAGGTATCGCTATGCGCTTTCCCAGCCGTCACAGGATGATATTTTAGAGCATTTTGGCGATTGGATCGTGGCAGTGCTGTCTTTCGCTTGTGTACTGATCCCGCTTTTGATGGCGGAATTCGAAGTCTTCCTCATCCTTCGCCGCCGCTTCGTCCAAAAGACCGGATCCCTTGGATTGGAGCGCGTCTTCAGCATTGTATGCTGTTCACTGGCGGCGCTATCCCTTGTGGCACTGCCGCTTTCCATCGCGGTAATGCCGTTGGCGCGTGGCGTTTACGATCTGCCTATGTACGGCCTGTGCGGCAGCCTCGGTGCCACTCTCTTGTGGCTGTTGATCCGTCTTACCCTTGGCATCAGGACCGCCGTGACCGCGCTTGTCTTGCGTTCCCGCGACCGAAAGTCCGCCACATCCTCAAAGACATAAAAATAACCCGGCAGAGCGCATCTGCCGGGTTATTTTATCAGGTCAATGTCCCATCAGGGTATCGGAAATGATGGCAACCACCTTGTCGTAGCAGCCGCCGCAGCCGGTGGAGCATTTGGTGGTGCTCTTTACCTTCTCAAAAACGGCCAGCACGTCAGAGAGGTTCTCGCAGGACTCCACCGCCTTCACGATGTCAAGGTAAGTTACCTTGTTGCAATAGCAAACGGTGTAGTTGGCCTCCTTGGTCTCGGGCTTTGCCTCGATGGGGCAGATCTTGGGCAGCTCACCCACCCACAGACCGTGGAGATTGCAGTATTCGTAGGCGAAAATCGGCTTTTCGCCCTCGGCCAGCGTAAAGACGGCAACAGGCTCGTCGCCGGCGGCCAGATGCTTGCGATAGCAGCCCTTGTCGGTCAGCAATACGATCCACTCAATGTGGTGCTCGGGCAGCATGGGATGGGTCACAGCGCCTACGTCTACGCGCAGGGTGTTGCCGTCCTCGGCAAGCACGGGCACGTGCTTTTCCTCGCTGGCGTCCACGGAGCCGGGCTCCAGCTTCGTCATTTTTTGGCCGCAGCACATCATGGGCACGCCGGATTCGTGAATGGCCTCCACCAGATTGCCACAGCGCTCACAAATATAAAATTTCAGTTCAGACATGATTCCATATCCTTCCTTTCCATAGTTGTTATATTTATTATACTCAATCCATCGCTTTTTTCTGTGACCTGGTCACATTTTTTGGCTGTGGCATTGACTTTTTCCAAAAAAGATATTATAATGATAGCGATCAACAAAAGGAGCAGAGGGGGCCGCGCGTCGGCACCGTTTTGAGGTAAAATGGAAAAAACACTACCCGTTTGGGGGGATATTTCAAAAAACGAAAGAGAGCTGCTGCTGAAAAACGCAATAGACCGCCATTTTTCGATGGGGACCGTGATGGAGACCGGCGAGGATCGGTGTCTCGGATTGATGCTGATCCTGCGCGGGGAGCTGCGGCTCTATATGATGTCGGAGGAAGGGCGAGAGGTGACGCTGCTGCGGCTGCACAGCGGTGATCTTTCCGTCATTTCAGCCGCCTGCGTGCTGAAGCGGCTTTATATGGATGCCTTGATCGTGGCAGAGGCGGATACCGAGGTCAAAATGGTGCCGCTGCCCACGCTGAACCGTCTGATGGAGGAGAATATCCATCTGCGCTGCTACTTATACGAGCTGATGATGCAGCATCTTTCCGAGGCGCTGGGCGCCGTGGAGCAGGTGGTTTTTCAGCCCTTCTGTCGCCGGCTTTCGGGCTTTTTGATCGCCGAATGTCAGCGGACGGGTGCGGATACCGTGTATCTCACCCACGAGCAGATCGCCAAATATCTCGGCTCTGCCCGGGAGGTGGTAGCCAGAATGATGAAGCGCTTTGCTGCCGCCGGGCTGGTGGAGATGCGTCGTGGCTCCGTGCGGGTGCTGGATGCCGATGGGCTTTTGCATTTTGAAAAATAATCTCGAAATTGTGACTTGGTCACAGAAGCCTTGCCGCGCGACAGGGTATAATATAAGTGTAAAAAGAAAATTTATCGCAAAGGAGAAATAAAATGAAAGAGATCATTGTTACCAAGGAAAACTTTGAAAAAGAGGTGCTGGCGGCCGATCGCCCCGTGCTGGTGGATTTTTACGCCGATTGGTGTGGCCCCTGCAAGATGATCGCTCCCGTGCTTGCCGAGATCGCCGAGGAATACGGCGACAAGGTCAAGGTCTGCAAGGTCAACGTGGATAAGGAGAGCGGCCTTGCCGGCTCCTACGGTGTGGTCAGTATTCCCACCATTCTGGTGGTGGAAAAGGGACAGGTGAAGGAAAAGGCCGTGGGCTTCCGCACCAAGTCTCACCTGCTTGCCATGTTGGGAATTTGAAAGCCAAAAGCCGAAAATCAGACCCCGTTTCGGGGGATTAAGCCAAAAACCACTCCGCGAGGAGTGGTTTTTGGCTTATTGGGAAAGATACCCGCCAAAGGTGCGGTTATAGGTGTTGGCGAGGGTATCCCAGGTGGCGCGATCCACCTCACCGGTTTCCGGGAGGCCGTGCCGTCGTTGAAAGCCCCGCACCGCCTCGACGGTGAGGGGGTCGTAGACCCCGGTCTGGGGCACCAGGCGCAGGCCGTCGTAGCTCAGCTCCAGCTCCCCAAGGGCATACTGGATGAGGCGCACCAAAAAGCTCTCGTCTCCCTCCCGAAGGGCGTAGCCCTCCGAGAGGCGGGGAAACTGCGCAATGGGAACGGGTGGGCTATTCCGCTGCCGCGATTCCTCGTAGCGAAGATAGAGTCGCTCAAAGGTGACGAGATCTGCCACGCCCGTAACGGGTAGCCCCTCCATTTCCTGAAAGGCCCGGAGCGCCGCCGCGGTGGCGCTGTCGTAAATGCCATCCACAGGCGCACGGGGAATGCGCTCGTCCTCGTAGGAGAGCTGACGCAGATAGCGCTGCAGGTTGCGAATGGCCTCGTTTTCGTTGATTCGTTCCATCTCAGCCTCCTATATCAAAGCCCGGATATTGCCCCTCGCCCAGGCGCTGGCCCCGGTAGAGGTCGGTGTAAAGATCGGTGACGGCGTTCCAGGTGATAGCCGCCACTGTGCCGCTGACGGGTAGTCCCGCCAGCTCCTGAAAGGCAATGACCGCTTCTCTGGTGCGCGGGCCGAAGTAGCCCGTCACGCTAACGGTGGGAATGGTGGTGTAGCTGCGGGCGATGAAATTGAGATACTCCTGCAGTAGCCGCACGTCGTCGGAGTCGGCCCCGATGCGCAGCACCACGCCGGGAAAGGGCGCCGTCACCCCCTCGGTGTAAACGAGAGGAATGGTGGAAATGATGCCGAGATAGGCGTCGTAGATGGCCTCCCACGTCCGTTCGCCTACGATGCCGTCAGCGGGCAGCCCAAAGGTGTTCTGGGCATCGACCACCGCCGCTCTTGTGGTGGGGCCGAAGCTGCCGTCCACGGAAAGGGGCGGAACGGTATCGTAAAAGCCGGAAAGATAGTTGAGAAAATACTGCAGATTGGCCACGGGATTACCGCTGTCGCCCTCCCGCAGCACGCCAGGGTATTGCCGCGTCACCTCCTCCAGGGTCACGCCCTCGGAATTCAGCTCGTTGAGGCGCTTGACACCGTTGTAGATACGGCGGATATAGTACCAGGTGGATTTGCCCACCACACCGTCGGGCGTGAGATTGAAGACCTCCTGGAAGCGCCGCACGGCGTTTTCGGTGTCGGTGCCGAATACGCCGTCCACCTGCAGAATTTTGGGGATGGAGGGGTAGTTCTCCGAAATGCGATTGAGGCGCAGCTGTATCGTGCGCACGTCGTCGTTGACCGAGCCCAGGCGCAGGGGCACGAGGGGCGCGCTGTCCGTGGCTCCCACGGTGGGGGCGTTCTGCACGATATTGATGTCGTCGCCGTAATAATAGGTGAGGATCTCGTAGGGCGTCAACCCCTCCTCGGCCAGCTCCACGCTGCCCCATTGGGAGAGACCGTTGCAGGTGACGCGGCGGCCGTCGCAGTAGGCGGCAAACAGCGGCTCCACGCTGCCCTGGCGCACGATGTAGTCGTTAAAAAGCTCACCCGCCAGCTGGCGAATGTTGTCAAAAATATCCCGCCCCTCCACGAAAAATTGATCGATGGAGGTGGAATTGGTGATGTCAAAATCGTATCCGCGGGAGCGATAAAACTCGGTGTAGATGCGGTTGAGAACGAAGGAGATCTGGGCGTACATATTGGCGCGGATGGCGCTTTCCGGCCAGGTGGGGTAGATCTCGCTGGAGGCCACGTTGGCCACGTAATCGAGGAAGGGAAGCGTCACGTTGCGGGCGTTTTCCTCCGGCCTGCCCAGATGCACCGTAATGGTCTCCGGTATGAAGGGTGTTTGTGGCATAGGCACTCCTTTCAAAGATTCGGCTGCGGCGTTTCGAAAATTTCCGGACGGTTCCGCTGCAGCGCGTCGGTGCTTTCGTTTTCCGGCACGGGGCGAAGATCCGCTTGCTGAATGGCGGTGATGCCGTCAAAAATAGGCAGCGGCTGGTAGATCACGGTTTCGTAGCCGGGGAGCGAGACCTCCACGCCGTAGGTGGAAAAGGGAGGGATGCTGCTTGGCTGCTGGCTGTCTGCGCGCAAAGGGGCGGGCAGCGATACGCGGGGCGTTTTGCCGTCCCGGCCGGAGCGCAGCTCGTAAAGCACGTCGGCGCTCTCGGCACCCACTCGCGAAACGGTAACAAACGCCCCCTCCAGCGGGATGGCAGAGCTGGCGGTGGTGACCTGAACGACCAAATAACCCATTCCCCCGGGCGCGGGAGGCATATTTTGCTGATCCATAGGCACTCCTTTCACAAAGAGGATTTTTGCATCAATGGCAGTATATGCGGCAAATTTTTTTGCTGTGCCGTAAAAAAAGTGAAAAAAAGACTTGATTTTTGATGTGGGTTGTGCTATAATACTACCGTTGCGCCGGAATGATGGAATTGGCAGACGTGCTGGACTCAAAATCCAGTGGTAGCGATACCGTGCGGGTTCGACCCCCGCTTCCGGCACCAAAAAAGGGGCGCCCTTCGGGGCTGCCCCTTTTTTGGTGCCTCCAGCGGAGATCCTGCGCCCAAACCGAAGTTGAAGTTTTGCAGAAACGAATCGGGCGCAGGAAAGAACGCCGATGGCATCGCCCGGCGGTGTTCAGCCGCCGAGGCGTTCTTTCAATTTCGCCTCAAAGAGGCGAAATGAACCCGCATTCCGGCACCAAAAACACAGAGGCGGTGGCCATTCGGCCGCCGTCTCTGTGTTTTTTTACGGTGCCTTGTGGGGGTCGAAGACCGGCAGAACAAAGTTCTGCCTATTTCGCCTTAAAGAGGCGAAATGAGCCCGCATTCCGGCACCAAAAAAGGGGCGCCCTTCGGGGCTGCCCCTTTTTTGGTGCTGCGGGTAGGGAAGAAGCCGCTTAAAGCTTTCGCAGTTGGCAAAAAATCTGCAGGTATCAAACGAAGCTTTACATTTCGCCGAGCGTGCGAGGCGAAATAGAGGTTCAGCCCCCCTGCGGCGGGGGAAGATCAATACTGTATTATAAAACGAAAAAATATCTACATAAAACCCATGGCGTACCTGCAATAGGCAGGTGCGCCATGGGTTTTTGAAATGCTTACTTGCCTGCCTGCATCTCGGCAACGGATTCCAGCACCGCGTCAGCCATGTAGGCAAGCTGCTCGTCGGAAAGGCCGTACAGAGGCAGATGGGTGAATCTCTTGTAGAAGACCTCCTCGCAAACGGGGCAGGTCTTGGCGATCTCGTCGGCATCGTAGCCCATGTCGCTGACCACCTTGAAGCGGTAGAGCGGGCCGAAGTGAGGAATGTTGGTGACGCTCTTCTCCTCCAGCTTCTTCTTCAGAGTCTGCACGTCGCCGCCGGCCTTGGCGGGATCGATCTGCAGCAGGTAGAGGTGGAAGGTAGGCTTGATGTTTTCGTTTCCAAGATCCTGGGGGATGATGGCGTCGTTCTCCGCAAAGCGGCTGTTGAGATAAGCGGCGGCGCGGCGGCGGGCTTCAATGATCTCCTCGTTTCTTGCCACCTGCAGCTTGAGGCCGAGACCCTGGATCTCGGTGGTGGAGTAGTTGGCCGCCACGAAGGGCTTCTCCTTGCCGGGAATGGGGGTAATGTTGTAGAGCCAGTTCTTGATGGGCGCGGTGAAATCAAGACCGAGGAAGCGGGCACGCTTCATATCGGGTGCAAAGCCGGGCACGTTGGTGGTGGCAATGCCGCCCTCGCCAAAGGAGGTGATGTTCTTGACCTCGTGGAAGCTGAATGCAGCAAAGTCACCGATGGTGCCGATCTTGCGTCCGTTGTACATGGCACCGAAGGCGTGTGCAGCGTCCTCCAGCACGAGAATGTCGTGCTCCCGCGCCAGCTTCATAATGGGATCCATATCCACGGGATAGCCGCCGATATGTACGGGCACGATCATCTTGGTGTTGGGTGTGATCTTTCTTGCCACGTCGGCAGGATCCATATTGATGGTACGGGGGTCAACGTCCGCAAACACCAGCTTGGCGCCTACGGCAAGGGGATAGGCCATGGTGGCCACAAAGGTGATGGCGGGCACGATAACCTCGTCGCCGGCCTTCAGGCCTGCGTATTTGTAGGCGATCTCAAAGCCGGAGGTGGCGTTGGTGACGAAGGTGCTGGAATCGGTGCCAAGATACTCGTTACAGGCGTTCTCAGCAGCCTCTACCTGGGAGGCAAGAGAGAGCTTGCCGGGAGGGGTAGCTACCTCACCGAGCTTTTTTACCTGCTCATAAACGGCGGCGATGGCCTGGTCGTATGCGGGGCCCTCGCCCTGCATCAGAAATTTGATGATCTCCATCAGATCGGCAGTGTTGTAGTTCTCGCCGACGGCTGCCCACGGTACCTTGGTGGCACCGGTATTGTAACGAAAGTCAGTGGCTTTTCCCATGTTGTGTTCCTCCTTAAGATTTGCGTATTCGATAAGGGAATCGGGGCTGAAATCGCCCATTCCTTGATCAAATTGTACCATTCGCCATGTAACCTGTCAAGAAATTTGCGTAAACTTTATGGATTTTACAACATTTCGTATCAAAAATACAACTTTTTACAAAAGGGCGGCTTGCTGGAGGGAGAGGCGGCTCTTTTTGATAAAAACCGCCTCCTCTCCCTCTTTTTTTGCCGCTCACGGCAAAAAAATGCACCCTCACCTCCGCAAAAACCTAAAAAAGTGGGGAAGGGTGCAAGCAAAGCAAAAAGGCTCAAAATAGTGCTTGAGCTTTGATTTATCACTTTGTTCGCGCATACAAAACTGTAGGGGCCGGCGTCCCCGATGTTTGCCGTAGGCAAGCTCGTGCACTCGCCGCAAGGCGAGGAAATTCGACTTGGTCCGGGATATGCTTGCACCGCACAACGCGGCGGAGCCGGATGAGGTGTAGTCCGCGACGCGCAACGCGGCTATTATCTATTCCCGGTAGGGGGCTTTCGCATCACTTTCTACGCAAGCACCACGCCCCGAGAACGACGGGCTTTGATTTTCTGCACAAACAGGGAGCGTGCCGTTGGCACGCTCCCTGTAAAGCCTTTGGATAACGAAAACCCAAGATTTGGTCTTCCGCTTATTTTTATAACAGCTTTTTCCGAATGTTTTTCAGCGTTTTTTCCATGGTTTTTTGCTCAAAATCAGCGTAGCGGTCAAAATTACTGAAGGTGCCGCCTTCGGGATTGGACCAGCCGATCAACCACACTCCCTTAAGATCGTCGTCCAGACAATCGCTGTCCGAGGTATAGCGGAAAATATAATATTCCTCCTTCTTTTTGACCTTGCCGAGGTACTCGATCTGATCGGGCTGCCGGCCAAGCTCGGTGGGATACGTCAACCAATGCACCAGATCACTTTTGGCAAGATACTCGGGATTTGCCAGCTCGGCAGGGAATGCGGCCTCGCGCCCGTGCTCCTTCAGGACGGCATAGGTCATATCGGCATATTCCAGATCGTTGGCAAGCGAAACGATCACCTCATCGGGAATAGCGGCGCCCGCCTTCAGAAGCGTGCCGACGGCATAAAAATTGATGTTGCTTCTGCCCAGCTTAAGCGCATCATAAAGCAAAGCGATGACGGTATCACTGATGAAAAATTTGGCGACGTCACAAGCGATCTCCAAGCTGTTGACGGTTTCGCTGTTCAAGGGCTCGCGGATGAAACGGCTGATTTCGGAGGCGACATGATCTGCCAATACCTGCTTAGAGTCGGCGGGGAGGTCGTCGATCTGATCCTGATAGTGGAGCAGACCGTTGAACACCTGCGCCCTCTGATACTCATCGGTCAAGGGCGAAACGGCGCAGATCAAGCGCTCCACGTACAGCTTTTCATTTTTCTTTTCTTCAAAAATTTCATTGACGGCATTTTCCACAAAGCGTTCCTTGCTCACCAGCTCCACCAATGCACGGATATCGTTCATATGGCTTTCGGGAATTTGGTCGGGAGAGGCGTGCGTCAGCATCACAATACCAAGCAGACTATCCTCATAACAGAAAATATCGTCCTTTTCCTTATAGGTCTTCACGGTTGGGATCAGGGAAAGCAGAGCCTTCACTTCCGAAAATGCAAAATCGGCAAGCTCCTTCTTGTCCTCCGGCGAAAATTTTGCCTTTTTATTTTGAAGAGAATTCAAAATAACGGTTAAAATGCTGTTTTTGGCGGAGAAATCGGGCATACTCTTGATGCCTTCGATCATCTGAGAAAATTGTGTCATCATGAGCCTCCTTGAAAATTGATCACGTTCAGTATACCACACAAGTGTATTTTTGTCAATAGAATATCAAGTGCTTTGCGATCCGCATCTTGCATATGTCTTTCAAAAGACCGCCTGTCAATGGCGCGTACTCTTAAGGACAGTTTTGAGAGTACGATACCTACCGACAAAAAAAACAAAAACCGCATATTGATTGTCTGCGGTTTTTGTGCTATAATAGAAATGCAAGCATATGAAAAGACAAAAGTGAGGGAAGAAAAATGACTCATCCGCAAAAAAGCGAACGCTATATTAAATACAGCGAAATACTGGTTTCAAATAGTTTTTCAGAAGCCAAGCAAAAAGAAGGTCATTTTTTTCTTCGCACCATGGAGCAAGCGGCCTTTGTCGTTAATTTGGAAAATGATGAGGAAGGCTGTGTGACCATATTGTACGGCTTTACCTCTACCTCATACATGGGCAATGAGGAATGGTTTGTGGAACATGGCTCTGATATAGCTGATTGCCAAGTTCGAAATATACTTTGTGTTTGGGATGAAGAGAGTGAAGTCAACGAAAGAACAATTATTTCAGATTTTTATGAGCAATACAAAAATCACACCAAGGAAGAAATTCTTGCTGTAAAAAAAGAAAGACAAAAAGAATTTCTCGCTCATTTTGCTCATGCTCTTAAACCGCTTGGATTCAAGAAAAAAGGAACAAAGTGGACAAGGGCATTAGATAATGGAAGAGCACTTACGTTTGATGCTCAAAAATCGGCATTTTCCGATCAGTATTATTTCAACGTTATCGTACACGAGGCATCAAATGTATACGCAAGGTATTCTTATGAACGTGTTGTGATGTATGGTAGCGATATATATAATTGGCAGTTAATGACCTCGGAACAAATTGAGAATTTGATTCAATATGCCTTAAAGAATTACATTGAACCCAAGATAAATTAAGTGAATTCCGATTTGCAGTGAAAAGCTTAAACGCTACTCGATAAAAGCCTCCCTTGTGTAGAAGGGACGCCGCAAGCGGCACGAGTTGCAAGCAACTCTGAGGTGGCACGGCTTGCCGTGACGGAGGGATTGTAAAAGCAAAATTTCACTGAAAAACAATCCCTCAGCCGCCTTCGGCGTCAGCTCCCTTTACACAAGGGAGCCTTTTTTATGTTCATCTATAGCTTGCCAATTTTCCTGACAACTGCTGGCTTAATTAAAGACATATAGTTATTTTATCGAATGTTGGTATTATATAAGGCTCCCTCCGGGAGGGAGCTGGCGCCGCAGGCGACTGAGGGAGAGCGCGTTACAATGAAGAATATCCAAGCTCAAAGTCACGCGGGCTCCTTCCACCACTCCGTGGTCCCCCTTCCTCCCGGAGGAAGGCTTTTTATTTCCGCCCGGAAGGTAGCAAAAAGCACTTATGGAACCTGCTTGCCATAAGTGCCTTTGCGTTACTTTTGTCATAGATTTTGCAGTCTTTAATTAAGACATACGAAGCACTGCATTTGTAGACACAAACGCAAAATACGGCATACCTCCTTCGAGATATACCGTATTCTTGCAAAACTGTCCTTTAGAGTGACGCTCTATAGCAAGCGGTCTTTTTCGGCCAGATCAAGCCTTGCCCAACTCACGGAAGGGGCAGATATCGTTGACAAAGGCAGGGAGAAGCCGCACGGAGAAGCGGAAGTGCTTCTCGCTGAAGCGGAACTCCGGCCGCAGGCCGGGGCCGCAGGAATTGGAGCCGATGCCGGTATGACGGTAATCGAGATTTAGCACGGTTTCCTTCAGGGGCACAAGCTCAAAGTCGTGGGCGGTCTCGGTCAGCTGCTTTACGGTGTAGTGGGCGCAATTGAAGCTGAAATCCTTTTCGGTCTTGGTGGCAAGGAGGCCGTGCCCCTCGCGGTTTGCCACGTATACCCAACGGGTGTCGGTGTGGGCCATGTTTTCCTGGGGGCGCACGTAATGCTCAAAGTGGTCGCTGACGGTGGTCTCGAATTTGCCAAGGTAGGAGGAATGGCGCAGATCCACGTAGGAGGCACCGGGGCCGCGCCCGAAGAAGCCGAGGCGCTCAAAGCTCGCGGGGAGGTGGCATTCCACGCCAAAGCGGGGCAGGTGATCGATATTGGCGAATTCCCGAACGTCCACGTCAAAATCAAGGGTCACGCCACCCTCGGCAAAGAAGGTGTAGGTGGCCGCGGCGTGCAGGATCGGGCAATAGATGGGGCCGCCGAGGGAGAGGTTTGCCTGGAGCTTCACGTATTTGTCGGTGGCCTCGGTGACCTTGCAGTCGTAGCACTTGGTGACGGCGCGGTGCATTTCCTCGTGCATCCACTTGAGCTTGATGCCGCGATCGTTGTCGGTGGGGGCGCGCCATACGGTGAGATCA
Organism: Clostridia bacterium; assembly: GCA_017462615.1. Taxonomy (GTDB): domain Bacteria; phylum Bacillota; class Clostridia; order Oscillospirales; family CAG-272; genus Firm-07. The sequence goes on from JAFTQT010000120.1 coordinate 12,844, forward strand.
ATGGGCGTGGTCAGCAGCTCTGTGCCGCTGTGGCAAATGCCGGTGATGCGGCCGCTTGTGAGATCCACGGTGTAGACCGTATCGACAGTCTCCACGGTGAGGGTGTTACCCTTGGTGCTTGTCGCAATGCGAGCGGTAGCACCGATGCAATCCGTGAGGGCGCTTTCCGTGGTATTGTCGGCCAAGAGGAACTGCTCAAAGCCCACCTCATAGCCCACCTCGCTCCACGGGGTAGAGGTGTTCTGACGGGCACTGACGGTGAGGGTGCAGATGCCACGGGCGGTGAGGTCGGAGAGGTCGGGCAGCGTGTAGCTACGGCTCCGCTGAGGTGCCACGGCAAGGGAGAGGAAGCGCCCCTCCTTTACGGTCTTTCCGTTTCTCTCTACCCGCCAATAAAGGTCAAGGTCGGTGAGATCGCGGAAATACCGCAGGTTTTTCACCCGCAGCTTGCCATTCTCCAGCGTCACGGCAAAGGGCTTGATGACCTGCTTGTATTCCAACAGACCTGTGTGAGGCGTACGGTCGGGAGAAACCAGACCGTCCACGCAGAAGTTGCCGTCGTGGGGGTAGTCGCCAAAGTCGCCGCCGTAGGTATATTTGTGGGTGGCGGGATCGTCGGAGATATCCACCGAGTGATCTAACATCTCCCACACGCAGCCGCCAAAGAAGGCGTCGTATTTGTAAATGAGATCCCAGTACAGCTTCAGGTCGCCGGGGCCGTTGCCCATGGCGTGACTGTACTCACAAAGGAAGAAGGGCGCTTTGACGGTCTTGTTTTCAAGATAATCGTCGCGGATGACCTCGAGGCTGGGGTACATCCGGCTGTCCACAGAGGTGATATCCGAGTTCATATCATTCCGGGGCTTCGGCTCCACCGGCACGGGCAGACGCTTGCAGCCGTCGTGGATGCGGCGGGTGATGTCCTCGCAATGCACCAGATTGCGCGGGTCGCGAGCGCGGAGGTAATCGGCCATCTTTTTGTGATTGATGCCGGTGCCCGACTCGTTGCCCAGCGACCACATCACAACCGAGGGATGATTCTTATCCCGCTCATACATCCGCGTGACGCGGTCAAGATACGCGTCCGACCATTCCTCGCTGTCCGTGAAATAATCCCAGTTGTTGTTTTCGGCAGTGCCGTGGGTCTCCAGATCGGTCTCATCCACCACCAGCATGCCGTATTTGTCGCACAGGTCGTAGAAGCGGGGGTCGTTGGGGTAGTGGCTGGTGCGGATCATGTTGACGTTGTGGCGCTTCAGAAGGAGAATATCGTTCTCCACGTGATCCATGGGCGTAGCGGAGCCGAGGATGGGGTGGCTGTCGTGGCGGTTGACGCCCTTGGCCTTCACCTTTTTGCCGTTGAGGAGGACGGTGCGGTTTTGGATGGTGATATCGCGGAAGCCTACGGGGATGCGGATGTACTCTTCACCGGCGTTAAGCAGAAGGCTGTAAAGGGTAGGGGTCTCATCGCTCCAAAGGGCGGGGGCGTCCACCGTAAAGGCAATGCCGTCGCCGTTGGCCTTGCCCTCGGCTACTACGGCGCCGCAAGGAGCCTCCAGCCGATAATCCACGGCCAGCTTGCCCGTGGTCTTGAGGGCGATCTTCACCTCGGCGGCGGTAAACTCGTCGTTCAGATAGGTGCGCACGTCCACGTCGCTGATATGAGCCGCGTCGCGGTACAGGAGATAGACCTCGCGGAAGATGCCGGAGAAGCGGAACTTGTCCTGATCCTCGAGATAGGAGCCGTCGCACCACTTGGGCACCAACACCGCCAGGGTATTTTTGCCGGCGGTGACGTAGTTTGTCACGTCGATCTCCGAGGTCATATGGCTCACCTGGCTGTAGGCGGCAAACTCGCCGTTAACAAAGAGATAGAAGCAGGAATCCACGCCCTCAAAATTGAGGTAAACACGCTTTTTGGCAAGCAGCGCGGCGGGGATCTCCACGTCCCTCATATAAAGGCCGCAGGGGTTCTCGTCGGGCACGAAGGGAGGATCGAAGGGGAAGGGATACCGCACGTTGGTGTAGTTGGGGGTGTCGTAGCCGCGGGAAAGCATGGTCTGCCAGCTGCGGGGCACGGGAATGGTCTCCATTTCCGCGCGCGGGAAGGCGGGGAGCCTGAAATCCTCTACTGCCGAGAGGGAAGGGTAATGGCGAAAATCCCACTCACCGCAAAGGGAGGCGAAAAAGGCGCTCTGCCCCCGTGCACGACGGGAGGCCGCGGCGCTTTCAAAGGGGATAAAGTAGGCACGAGGCGCCTCACAGCCCACGTGCAGTGTGGCAGGCGTCTGGTGATAGCAAAAATCAAAATCCATCATAACGGGATATCCTTTCCTTGAAATTTGAAATGTGGAGAGTGTCACCGCCTTGATTGTAGCATGAAAAAAGCGGAAAGTCAACGGAGATATTGCGGTTTTTGATAACAATATTGCGCAAAGAAGGGATTTGGGGAGGCTTTGCGCAATTTTTTTATCACATACAGAAAATCCCCCTCGGCGTGCAATTTGCTCTTGCCAAATCCGCGATTTTATGGTATAATCATAAGGTATGCCCCAAAATAAAAAGATTGGAGAAAAATCCATGCAGCTTTTGAAAAAATGCGTGCTGCTGCTCTGCGTTCTGGCGCTTTTGCTGGGCGCCGCAGCCTGCAAAAAGCCTGTCGAGAGCCCCGAGGGGGGCGACGGCAGAGGCGCGCACGCCGACGATGTGGTGTATGCCACGGAAAACCACAAGATCACCGTTGCGATGCTTTCTTATCTCGTATATAGCGAATATCACAATTTCTGCAACTACTACGGCGGCTATCTGCCGCTGGCCAAGGGAGAGGGCGGTACGGCGCTGGATACCACCAAGCCCTTGCGAGAGCAGAATTACAGCGTGATCACCGATTCGGTCACCGGTGAAAAGGCTGCCACCACCTGGTTTCAATTCTTTGCCGGCTACGCCCGGCAGAACGCGGAGCAGATCATGGTGCTCTGCGAGGCAGCCACCGCGGAAGGCGTCAGCCTTGACGCAGCGGAGCTGCAGCAGGTGGAGGACTACGTGAAGGAGGTGGAGAGCTACGCCGCCTCCAACGGCATGACTACCCAGGCATATCTGACGAAAAACTTCGGTGCCGACGTTACCATTGAGGAGGTGCGGGCGGTGTCCCGCTATTCGCTGCTTGCCACGAAGCAGAGCCAGCGGATCGTTGAGCGGATCGCCGACAACGTGACAGACGACACCATTCTTTCCATTTATGAAAGCAACAAGGCGGATTATGACACGGGTGTGGATTTCCTCATCGTGCAGTTTACCACCTCCTACGCGCCGGCGGATGCCGCCGCCGTGGCAGAGGCGCTGGCCGTTTACGAGGCAAGCCAGCAGATCTTCCGCACCCGGATGGACGCCCTTGCGGCCGCCACCGACAGAGCGGCCTTTGAGGCGCTTTTGCTGAGCTATTTCCGTGAGGATGCCGCAGCCGCCGGCAAGGAGGATCCCGACGCCGTAGCCGCTGCCGCGCTGAAGGATGCGCTGATGGCAAACTACGAAAGACCCGAAAGCGAAACCGCCCTTTCCACCTGGCTCTTTGACAGCGCCCGCGCCGTTGGAGATACCAAGACCTTTATCACCGAGGCCAGCGCCCGCGACGCGGAAAGCGACAACCTCAAAAAGGTCAGCTCCTCCTACACCGCCTGCTTCTTCGTGCAGGGGCTGCATCGGAATGAAACCAAGACCCGTCACGTGGGTCACATCCTCTTTATGACCAATACCTTCAAGGGTCTGACCACCACGACAGGCCTTTCCGGAGAGGTCAAGGCCCTGGCCGAGAGCCTGCTTGCCGCCGGCAAGACCATTTCTGCCGAGAATATGTCCCGCGCCCTGCTGGACAAAATGATGGCTGAGGGCGCCATTACGGAGCAGACCGACGAGAGCGGCGCCACCTATTATACCGTGGATCGGGCAAAATTTGAGGATTACGGCAACCGCTTCACCGAGGACGGCAGCGTCTTTTACGACGACGTGACGCTGGGCATGATGGTGGCGGAGTTTGAGGGCTGGCTCTATGACGACTCCCGTCGCGCAGACGAGATCTCCTTTGACGGCGCCGTGGAGACCCCCTACGGCTTCCATATCATGTATTACGGCGGCGAGGGCGAGGAGGTCTGGCGCATCAACGCGAGAGCGGATGCGGAGGAGGCCCTCTACGAGGCCTGGTTTGACGCAGCCGCGGCCGCCCGCCCCTACACCGAGGCATCCGCCCTCTGGGACTTCGTGGCGGTATCCTGAGGATCGTCGCATGATGCGTCTGGATAAGTTTTTAAGCATAACCGCCACCGCCACGCGAAGCGAGGCGGCGAAGGCCGTCCGCGCCGGCGAGGTGCTGGTGGACGGCGAGGCGGCGAAAAAGGCCGATCTGCAGATCGATCCCGAAACCGCCACCGTGACCTTTCGCGGTCGCGCGGTCACGTATCGGCAATATACCTACGTGATGATGCACAAGCCGCAGGGCGTTGTCAGCGCCACGGAGGACGGCAGAGAGCAAACGGTGCTGGATCTGCTGCCTGCCGAGCTGCAAAGGCTGCGTCCCACCCTCTTTCCCTGTGGGCGACTGGATAAAAACACCACGGGACTGATGCTGCTGACCAACAACGGCACCCTTTCCCATCGGCTGCTTGCTCCCGCCCGTCACGTGGATAAGACCTATCATTTCCGCGTCAAATTCCCCCTGTCCGCCGAGGATGCCGCCGCCCTGGAGGCAGGCGTGGACATCGGCGGCTACGTCACCGCTCCCTGCCGGGTGGAGCGACTTGTGGCCGAGGATGGCGCTTGCAGAGAGGGTATGATCACCCTCCATGAGGGAAAATACCATCAGATCAAGCTGATGATGGAGGCGCGTCATAACCAGATCACCGCCCTCGCCCGCACCGATTTCGGCCCCCTCAGCCTGGATCCCGCCCTTGCTCCCGGCCAGTGGCGTCTGCTGCGTGCTGAAGAGATCGCGGCACTGGAAGCGGCGGGAAAATAACTTTGACACTAAAATAAGGAGATACACCGTGAATATCATCGAGACCCTTGCCCGTGACCTGAATTTGCAGGTGGAGCAAACCGAAAAGACCGTGGCCCTTATCGACGAGGGCAATACCATCCCCTTTATCGCCCGTTACCGCAAGGAGGTCACCGGCTCCCTTGACGACACCGTGCTGCGTAAGCTGGAGGAGCGTCTGCGCTATCTGCGCAATATCGAGGCGCGCCGCCAGGAGGTGAAAAATCTCATTGCCGCCCAGGAAAAGCTGACGCCCGAGATCGAGCGCGCCATCGACAACGCCGTCACCATCACCGAGATCGACGATATCTACCGTCCCTTCCGCCCCAAGCGCAAGACCCGCGCCTCCGTGGCGAGAGAAAAGGGCCTGGAGCCTCTGGCTGCGGCGCTGATTGCCCAGGAGGCCACCTATACCCCCACCTTGGAGGAGCTGGCCGCCTCTCTCGTTGACGAGGAAAAGGGCGTGAAGACCCCGGAGGAGGCCTTCGCCGGTGCCATGGACATCATTGCGGAGGATATTTCCGATAACGCCGAATACCGCAAGAGCATCCGTTCTCTTACCTTCAAGCACGGCGAGCTGGTCTCCAAGGCCGCCAAGGAGGAGAGCTCGGTCTACGAGCAGTATTACGACTACAGCGAGCGCATCAATAAGGTGCCCGGACACCGCGTGCTGGCCATCAACCGCGGCGAAAAAGAGGAATTTTTGAAGGTTTCCATTACCGTGGAGACCGACATCGTGCTCAATCACCTGTTCAGCCTGGTGGTCAAGGCCGGAGAAAGCCCCGCCAAAAAGTACGTAGCCGCCGCCGTGACCGACAGCTACGAGCGTCTCATTGCCCCCTCCGTGGAGCGTGAGCTGAGAAGCGATCTCTTCGATACCGCCGCTGAGGGCGCTATCGTGCTCTTTTCCGATAACCTCCATCACCTTTTGATGCAGTCTCCCCTCAAGGGTAAGACCGTGCTGGGCTACGACCCCGGCTACGTCAACGGCTGCAAGCTGGCGGTGGTGGACAAGACCGGCAAGGTGCTGGATACCGCCGTCATTTACCCCACCAAGCCCCGTCAGCGCATCGACGAGTCCAAGCGCGTCATGAAGCGCCTCATTCTTGCCCACGGCGTGGACGTCATTGCCATCGGCAACGGCACCGCCTCTCGAGAGAGCGAGAAGTTTGTGGCCGAGCTGCTTCGCGAGATGGATGTGAAGACCAAGTATATCATCGTCAGCGAGTCCGGTGCATCGGTGTATTCCGCCTCCAAGCTGGCCGCAGAGGAGTTCCCGGATTTCGACGTGATGCAGCGCTCCGCCGTCTCCATCGCCCGCCGTCTGCAGGATCCCCTGGCCGAGCTTGTGAAGATCGATCCCAAATCCATCGGCGTGGGGCAGTATCAGCACGATATGAAGCCCGCCCGCCTTGACGAGGCCCTTTCCGGCGTGGTGGAGGACTGCGTAAACAGCGTGGGCGTTGACCTCAATACTGCCTCTCATTCGCTGCTTTCCTATATCTCCGGCATCAATGCCGTCAGCGCCAAAAATATCGTGAAATACCGTGAGGAAAACGGCGAATTCCGCACCCGTGCCGAGGTCTTGAAGGTGCCGCGCATCGGTGCCAAGGCCTATGAGCAGTGCGCCGGATTTCTGCGTGTGCCCGGCTCCAAAGAGGTCTTGGACAACACCGGCGTGCATCCCGAGTCCTATGCCGCCGCAAAGGCCCTGCTTGACCACTTCGGTTACACCGCCGAGGACGTGCGGGCAGGCAAGCTTTCCGATATCGGCCGCAAGGTAAAGGCCGATGGCAGTAAAAAGCTGGCCGAGCAGCTTGGCATCGGTGAGCCCACGCTGCTGGATATTGCCGCCGAGCTGGAAAAGCCCGGCCGTGACCTGCGCGACGATTTCGCGCCCCCCATCCTCTCCGAGGACGTGCTGGAGCTTTCCGATCTGAAGCCCGGCCAGGTGCTGTCCGGCACGGTGCGCAACGTGGTGGAGTTCGGTGCCTTCGTGGATATTGGCGTACACCAGGACGGTCTGGTGCACATTTCTGAGCTTTCCGACAAGTTCGTAAAGGATCCCCGCACCGTGGTGGCCGTGGGTGACGTGGTGCGCGTGCGCGTGCTTTCCGTGGATGTGCAGAAAAAGCGCATCGCTCTCTCCATGAAGACCATGAAAACCGAGGAAAAGGGCTAATTGTTCATAAATGAACGCAAAAGGTGAAAAAAAGCGCTTTTGAAAACCTTCTGTCAAAAAATGAGGAAACAGAGTTGTGCATATTGCATAAACAAGGCGTTCAAATTTTGGACATTTGCCATCTTCCCATTTTGAAGGAAATTTGGTATAATATATTCGGTAAAATTATAAGTATGGGCGCCTGAAATGGCCCCGCCAAGGAGGAACTATAATGGCAAGCTTATCTCTCAGACACATTTATAAGAAGTACCCCGGCGGCGTTACTGCCGTATCCGATTTCAACCTTGAAATCAAGGATAAGGAGTTTATCGTTTTCGTTGGTCCTTCCGGCTGTGGTAAGACCACCACGCTGCGTATGATCGCGGGCCTTGAGGAGATCACCGAGGGTGAGCTCTTCATCGGTGACCAGCTGGTCAACGACGTTGCACCTAAGGATCGTAAGATCGCGATGGTGTTCCAGAACTACGCTCTGTACCCCCATATGTCCTTGTTTGATAACATGGCATTCGGCCTGAAGCTGAACAAGACTCCCAAGGAGGAGATCAAGCGCCGCGTTGAGGAGGCTGCCCGCATCCTCGATATCACCCACCTTCTGGACCGTAAGCCCAAGGCTCTGTCCGGTGGTCAGAAGCAGCGTGTGGCTCTCGGTCGTGCAATCGTTCGTAACCCCAAGGTATTCCTTCTTGACGAGCCGCTTTCCAACCTGGACGCTAAGCTCCGTGCAACCATGAGAACCGAGCTGACCAAGCTTCATAAGAGAGTAGAAACCACCTTCATCTACGTAACCCATGACCAGGTCGAGGCTATGACCATGGCTACCCGTATCGTTGTTATGAAGGACGGTCTCATTCAGCAGGTCGATACGCCTCAGCGTCTGTACGATCTGCCCTGCAACATCTTCGTTGCCGGCTTTATCGGCACCCCTCAGATGAACTTCATCAACGGTACCCTCACCCAGCCCAAGGGCTCTGAGGATATCTACTTCAACTTCGACGGCAACTCCATCAAGCTTCCCGCTGAGAAGAATGCCGACGGCCAGCTGAAGGAGTACATCGACAAGGAAGTGATTGCAGGTCTGCGTCCCGAGTGTATCCACGACGCTCCCATGCAGCTTGCCGCATTCCCCGAGAGCTGCATCACCGTTGACGTTGACGTAACCGAGCTGATGGGCGCAGAGATCTATCTCTACCTCGACAGCTACGACAGAACCCCCAAGGAGGGCGTTTCCAGCAACAAGGATATGGGCGAGGAGCACACCAGACTGATCGCTCGCGTATCCTCTCGCTCCACCAGCCGCGCCGGCGACCAGATCAAGGTTGCCCTTGATATGTCCCGTATCCATATCTTTGATAAGGATACTGAGCGCTGCATCGTCCACTGAGAGAAGCATATTTGAGCCAGACCAAAGCCCACGGCGTTCGCGCCGTGGGCTTTTTTGCGTTTTCTTGAGGACTCAGCGTAGGCTTCTACGCCCCTCGTCACTAAAAAATAGAAAAAACGATTGACACAGCGGCCAAAATCGGTTACAATATATGGTAGAGAACGTCTGCAAAGAATAAGGAAGGGAAGTGATCGGCTTGACGCAGGTGCCTGAGGAGCAGAAATACAAAAAAACAGTCAATCGCATCGCCTTTACGATGCTGATCTTTTTCGGTATGTTTATGCTGGTGAGTGGCATGACCGCTCTGTTAACGATTTTGACCGGATATCTTCCCACTGTGCCGGGCAATGTGGTTTATGAGCTTTGCTACGGCTTTTTATATATTGCGATGTTCGTCGTGCCGGTCTTTTTCTTCCGTCTCATTGTACCGCGCGAGGAGCGTGCGCCCATCCTGACGGTCTGGCAGATGCCGCGGGAAACGCCGCTGTATATTTTTGTGGCCATCGCCTTTACAGGAGCGGCGGCTTATCTCAATTCCGTGCTGTCGGATCTGTTTTTCGAGTACAGCGGCGCAACGGAGGAGCTCATTGGCAGCAGCGTATCCTTCACCAGCAATTATCAGCTGGTGCTGATGGTGTTTACCACGGCGGTGGCTCCCGCCTTTGCGGAGGAACTGCTGTTCCGCGGTGTGGTGTTGGGCAATCTTTTGCCCTACGGCCGCACCACGGCGGTGCTGGGCAGCGCCGTGCTCTTTGGTCTGATGCATCAGAACATCGGTCAGTTTCTCTACACGATGGTGGCGGGCGTAATCCTTGGCTATATGTACGTGCAGACCAGATCCATCTGGCCCTGCGTGCTGACGCATTTTTGCAACAATTTTCTTTCCATTATTTATACCGCCATCGGTGAGCGGGTACCGGAGGTGCGGGGCTATGCGCTGATCTACGTGATCGAGCTGACGGTGCTGGCGTTGGGTCTGGTTTCGGGCGTGATGCTGATCAATCGTGGCAAAAACCGCAAAAAAGCGCTTCTGCAAAGCGGCTGCTTTGAGCGGGCGGCTGAGCCCGATCCGGAGCATGCCGCGGTGGCGCTGCCCTGGCGGCGTCGGGTGCGCCTCTTCTTTACGGCACCGATGATTATTTTTGTGTCGCTTTGCGTAGTGCAGGCGCTGACCATGGTGGCGCTTCTGATGCTGGTGGGGATACTGCCGGTATGACCAGAGACGAGCATTTTATGGCGCTGGCCCTCCATGAGGCGGAGCTTGCAGCCGCCGAGGGCGAAACGCCCATCGGCGCCGTGGTGGTGCGTGGAGACGAGGTGATCGCCACCGCCCATAACGGCCGGGAGCAGGGGCTTGATATCACCGCCCACGCGGAGCTTTCCGCCATCCGTGCGGCAGCAAGAGCCAAGGGCGATTGGCGGCTTTCCGATTGCACGCTGTACGTGACCCTGGAGCCCTGCCCCATGTGCGCCGGGGGCATTCTTGCCTCCCGGATCGGTCGCGTGGTATACGGCGCCAAGGACGCCGCCGCAGGCGCCATGGGCAGCGTGCTGAATCTGCCCCGTTATCCCTTGGGTGCCAAGCCGGAGGTGGTGCCGCTGGTGCTGGAGGCCGAATGTCGGGCAATTTTACAGGAATTTTTTCAAAAGCGAAGATGAGTTTTTAGGGAGAAGAGGCTCTTTTTGACAAAAGCCGCCTCCTCTCCCTCTTTTTTGCCCTTTTGGGCAAAAAATTCACCCTCTCCTCTGCAAAAACCTTTGAAAAAAGGATGGCGTACATCGCGTATAGCCGGGAAAAGTGTGATAAATCAAAATTTGAATGTCAAATTGGGGTTTATCGAACTGATGAACACGCCAAACAAGATAGCCTTCTCCAGCGGAGAAGGTGGCGCCGTAGGCGACGGATGAGGAGAACCGGTTAGTACAGTACAAAAGGGATCTCCTCATCCATGCGCGCTCGCCGCCAAGGCGAGGGCATACCCCGCTGGGGAAGGCTGAAATTAGTACGCTTCGCTAAGATGAAATGAGTGAGAAAATCATTCTACAGCGGATAAACAAGCAGATTCTTATCTTAGCACAAACAATTCCAAAGCCGTCCCCAGCGGGGGAAGGGGGACCACCGTAGGTGGTGGATGAGGTGTCAAGCTTTAGTTTTGACAACACACTATGGATTTGGTGTGCCGCATTGCCACATTAACGCCCCGATAAATCAAAATTTGAATGAAAAATAGCTGTCTCAAGCCGTGATAAAAGTATCGCGGCTTGAGACAGCTTTGCTTTTTTACTTTGTTATGGAGACAGCTCCTGCTTTCGCGTAGGGAGAATTGCCGTTTATGCCAGCGCTTTTTCCAGTCTCTCGCGGATGGCGAGGATGAAGCCCTTGGAGGTGACGGGGGTCACGGCGGTGCCGGGCACCACAAGCCCCGTGAGATCCTTGGTCATGATGCCGTCGTCAAGGGTCTGGATGCAGGCGGCCTCCAGCTTGTCGGCA
>JAFTQT010000121.1 GCA_017462615.1 Clostridia bacterium
ACCGATGACGAAGGTCACTTCATTTGGCCCGGCTTCGGTGACAACCTCAGCGTTCTGCTCTGGAACCAGGCTCGTTGCGAGGATAAGGTTGACGCTGTTGAGACCGCTATCGGCTACGTTCCGAAGGCTGAGGATATCAACATCGAGGGCCGTGAGGACGTAACCATTGACACCATCCGCGATCTGCTCTCTGTTGACGTTGAGTCCTGGAAGGCTGACGTTCAGAACATCAAGGACTTCTACGCACAGGTAGGCGAGGCTGTTCCCGCTACCATGTACGAGGAGCTTGCTGCTCTCGAGAAGAGACTCGGCTAATTCCGAGTTCAATAAAAAAGAACCGCCCACGGGCGGTTCTTTTTTATTGCTTATGCCTCCGGCTTTTTCTCCAGCTTCAGCGGATAGTCGCCAAGATGCTCAACCTTGAAGCCGTTCTGCTTGTACGCCTCGTAATCAAAGGCCTCCAGCTCATCGATAGCCAGCTTATGGAACTCGTAGAAATTTTTCCACCATTCATATCCGCTGCCAAGCTCGGCACCGAGGTAGGCGTCGGCAATGTCGCAGCCCATGGCAGGGGCCACGTAGAAGGCGCCCATGGCCAGCACGTTAACACCGTTACCGGTAATAGCGCGCAACGCCGCCGGTACACTCTCCACCACGCCCGCGTGGACGTGAGGACACTTGGAGGCAGCAATGTGGATGCCCATACCGGTTCCACAGAACAGCAGCGCGCGCTCGAAATTCCCCTCGGAGATCTGAGCGCCCACACGAAGTCCCACGCGATGGAACATATTTTCGGTATCGTTCGGGTCACTGTCAGCGGTTACACCCAGATCGGTGATCTTCCACCCCTTTTCCTTCAGGTGGGCTACCACCGCCTCTTTCAACGGGTAGCCCGCAAAATCGGCGCCCACTACCAAATATTTCTCCTTAATTGTTTTCATTTTTCCTTCTCCTTTCAAGAAAATAATTCAGATGCAGCCATCAGCCATTTTTCAGCAAACAGCTCCTGGCCCTTGACGCTCAAGTGTATACCATCCGGCTCAAATAGCTCCGGCTGATTCGTCAACCATTCGTTTGAAATCAAAACAACGTGGTTTTCATGTGCGATTTTCTGCAATATCTTATTATAGATTTGAATATTTTGATTGCTTTGCGATTTACGGTTCGGCGAAAAATGCTTTTCAAATCTGCTCTCGATCACAGGCGGAATTTCAAACAACAGCACCGCCGCGCCGTATGCCCTTGCCCAAACCACCATTTGGCGGAGATTTCGCTCATACTCGGCTATGCCAACGTGGTGGAGGCCGTCTATCATCACGGAATCGTTGCTACCTATCATAATGGAGACCAGATCAGGGCGTTGCCGCTCTGCCAGCAACCTTGTATCTTGCAGCAGCATTGAGGATACACTACCCGATATGGTGGCATCATACGCCTCCAAGGAGGCCGCACGGGTAACGGAGATTCGATAACCGAGATTATCAGAAGAAATAGAATCTCCCAAAAACACAACCTTTTTATGTTGCAGCCTCTCGATTTCCAAAGCATATTTTTCCTTTAATCTCTCTACTCGCGCTTCTTGTATGGCTTCAAAATCCTTCAGCTCACAGGCAAGCTCCGCTTGTTCATAAGGAAGAAGACGCTCAAAAATATCTGCCGATACCGGAAAACGTCCCACACTGTTATGTAGATTGAAACGCATAAAAAATCTTCCTGACACGGCCGGATCACCTCGCTTGACACTTCATTGTAATAGGATCGCACACAAATTCGCTTACCCCTGCAGGTAGCGTCTGCCCACGGAAAGTGGCCTTGATTCCCTCCGGGATCGCGACCTTATAAATAAATTTACCCTCCACGTAGCTCCACTCAGCCTCAATACGTCCCCGCACCGTATCTTCAAAGCCCCGAACGAAGCCAAGCTCCTTGATAAACACAGGCTTCAGCTCTATCTCCGTAAAGCCGGGCGCTTCTTCCCGGGGCGCGATTCCCAGCAAGGATTTGAAAAACCACCCCAGCACATTCGAAAACATATGGTGATTGTGTGAGCCCTTATCCTTACCGTCCCAGGTTTCCCACAAGGTAGTAGCACCCGCCTCGTACCAGGTTTTATAGCCGGGCTCACTTTCGGTGATGATCTTATAAGCATATTCGGGATGCCCGCAGGTCGTCAACGCATCGTAGAGATACTGAATACCCACCATACCGCTGGTCAGCTTGAATTCATCCCGCACCACCGCCTCGGTCAACTGCTTGGCAATGACTTCCCTCTTTTTGTAAAGGCCGTTTTCCAGCATGATGGCAAGAGCAGTTTGTGAGGTGACGGTAGCAGCGCCATTTTCGTCCAGATAGCGGCTCAAAAATTCGTCCGTCAACGCTTGCAGCCGCTCCTCCAGAAAAGAGGCTCCGCTTCCTGCCAACCGATGCGCCAGTAGCGTTACCCGCAAAAAGCGGATCAGATAAAAATCACGCACGAATTCCCTTGGTGTCAGCTTGCTGCTGCCGCAGCCCAGCCAATCGCCGAGAATAAAGACATGATCCTCCTGTTTCTTTTTCCAAAGAAATTCAACGTACCGTTCAAAATAAGGAATAGCCCTCGTCAACATACTGCTGTCGCCGGTGTAGACATAGGTGCGGTAAGGCAGCTCAAATAACAAATTGTCACAAACAGGCCCCCAGTTATCTCCCCAACCGTTAGAAGGAATGATGCCGGGCATTTCTCCGTTTTCCCGCATATCCAGTTTGACGTCCTCAAACCATTTTTCAAAAAGAGGCTTGATGTCAAAATTGATGAGGATCTGCTCTGTGGTGGCCGCGGCATCGTTGGTCCAACCGAATTTTTCTCTGGTGGGGCAATCCGTGAGGCACCAGAAAAGGTTTGAATACGTGGAGCGTATACCCGCATTATAAATAAAATTGAGAATGGGGTTCCCCGACTGAAACGCTGCCGTGCGTGCCACATCCTGATGGGTAAAATAAGCGCAGATCAATGCAGGATCCGGTGCCTTTGACAATCCCTCGATCAGCACGTAGCGGAAGCCGTGATAGCAGAATCTCGGTTTGAAGGTATCCACGCCCCCGGAGGCGATCAGCTTATTTAAGTGAAAGGGCGACTCAGGGTAAAAATAGGGCTCGTCCATTTTATTGTATTTTGGTCGCAGATATTCGTCCAGATCCTCGGTATAGCGAAACAAGATTTCACTTCCACGCGGTTCTTGCAGGGTGATCTCCATATAACCAGAGATCGTCACGCCAAAATCCACCAAATACCCCTCGGCCGTTTTTCGTACGGAAACGGGCTTTATTACCTCTGCCTCCCGCACGGGTTGGCAAGAGATGGGGCGAAGCGCGGCGCCTTCCGGAATCGGTCGACAGTAAACACCATGCCAATCCGCATCGTTATACCCCACAAAAAGCCAACGATCATCCGCCTTGCGCGCATCGTAATACTCACCGCTACGCAAATGACTGTAAATAATAGGAGAATGCTCACGGCTGGCCTTCCAGCTACCGTCGCTGTTCAGAACAGTCTTGCCGTTGACCTTTAGAGACAGTAGAAATTGCGGCGCATCTCTCCAAAGGGAGCTCTGATAATGCCAGACCGTTTCAAAGGACTCGTTAAAAAATCCGTTTCCTGCCATTACGCCAATGACATTTTTTCCTTCCCGCAGCAATCCGGTCACATCGTAAGTATTATACCAAAGTAGCTTATTATAGTTGCTGAGGGGAGAGATAAATATATCCTCCGTGATAGAAAGGCCATTGATGTAGTAGCAGGCAAAGCCGGGGCTTTGTACGACAATTTCAGCCCTTTCAATCTTTTCCTCAATCACGAACTCCCTGCGAAATAGCGGAATGGGATCGTAAAGCGAAAAGCTTGACGGTTCTTTTTGCGCCTTGATAAATACAGCGCCGTCAAATACGTTTTGCAGCATAATGATCACCTCTTGTTTTCATTATGACACAAAAATCTTCCGCTGTAAATGTTAAAAATCACATTCTCATATCCAAATGTGATCTTTTTTTGACAAATTTATTGACAGAGATCTTGAAAAAGGCTATAATGGACACATTATGATCGTTCAAAGCTTATTATTATCAAATGAATCCTACACTCACGCAAAATGGGAATACAAAGACATTGCCGTGGGATTTTCAAGACTCTACTACATTATTTCGGGTGAAGCCTACTACGAGGAGGAAGGCCGCAGTTATCCGTTTAAGGTAGGGTATCTGTATCTCACACCGGTCAAAAAGTCCTTTTCGCTTTACGAGAATCCGGAGAGCAAGCTACTACACACCTACGCGCATATCATCACCGTACCATCAGTAGATCACTTTACAGAAATTCCCGTAAAAGAAAACACGCCTTTAGGTGATGCCGTGACACTATGGCGCAAATACGCCAAAAGCGAAAACGAGGAATTTCTGAAAAGCGTCATTTCCCTGCTGCTTTCCTGCAGCGAAAAGGAAATTACCCAAGAGAACATCGCCGCCAGAATAGCCAAAGCTCACATTGACCAAAAGGATGACTATTTATTCAATATGCGCAGCCTGAGCGCCGTCGTAGGCTACAGTCGGGAGCATATCACTCGCAGCTTTCTTGCTACTTATGGCATGACGCCAAAGCAATATTTCAATTTGAAACGTATGAACGCAGCGCTGGAGCGCCTTACTGCAGGTGTCAAGGTGGGGGATGTGGCCGAGGAGCTGTGCTATGCATCCCCCTACTCCTTCAGTAAGGCTTTTAAGAACCACTTTGGTCTGTCGCCGCAAAATTATCTGCATACGCTGCACTCAGAGCAAGTCCCCTCAAGCACTGCGCCGAAACCCTAAAATGGCTGCCGTCACACGCTCACACACGAAAATTTCGATAACAGACAGCAGTACGCTGTGCAGATTTCCGTAAACGAAGAAGGAAATAGTTACCACCGTGAGACTGAGCAGCGATATGATGCGTTCCACCCTTCGGTGCGGCATTTTTCGCTGTATCATGGCCCCCATCACATCGACACCGCCGGATGAGGCCCCCATGCGCAGCATAATGCCCGTCAACCCTTGCGCTACGCCGCCAAATACTGCAGGCAGCAGTCGTTCTCCCTCTGGCGTATACTGATAAAAGGAGATGCGAGCAAGCAGCATTAAAAAAAATGAAAGGAAAAACGTATACAGCACCGTATACAGCACGTACCGCTTTGACAGCACACGCCACGCAACGGCAAGCAGTGGTAAATTGATGGCAAGATTAAAAGCGCCGGCATTGATGCCCGTTAAGGCCTGTAGCATCGTAGAGATACCGTCCACGCCGCTGGGTGTAAAATCCGTCGGATATACGAACACGTGCATCCCCACCCCTACAGCCAGTGCCGTGATCACCGTCAACGCAATATATAAAAGCTCCCTTTTGAAGAAACGTATCATCACTGCCTCCGAAAAAATAATCCCATTATTAGTATATTCCGACAGCAGCACGTTACACATCGAAAAAACACGAAACAGAAAAAGAGAGCGCGGACGCTTGGCGTTCACGCTCTCTTTTTGAGAATCAGATCTTCTCCTTAACCTTGGATGCCTTGCCCATACGGTCACGCAGGTAGTAAAGCTTCGCACGGCGAACCTTGCCCACGCGGGTAATTTCTACCTTAGCAACGTTGGGAGAGTGCACAGGGAAGGTCTTCTCCACACCTACACCGTAGGAAACGCGTCTTACGGTAAAGGTCTCGGAAATGCCGCCACCGTGCTTAGCGATAACGGTACCCTCGAAAAGCTGGATTCTCTCCTTGGTGCCCTCGACAATCTTGTTGTGAATGCGAACGGTGTCACCGATGCGAATCACAGGCACCTCAGTCTTCAACTGCTCGTTTGTAAAAGCCTGAATCAAATTCATGTTTGGCCTCCTTATAAATCCGGATGTTCATGCAGAGCTTGGCAGCGGACCACCCTTATATTCGTGCAAACGCACACGAAATGTATTATAGCATATTCTTTTCCAAAATGCAATAGTTTTTTTGAATTTTTTTCTTTTTTTCGGCAAAAAAGCGGGATTTCTCCCGCTTTTTTGTGGATAACGGATCAGCCCTGCTTCTTAGCAACTACGCGACGCATCACAAAGAGTGTGCCGATCATTAAAACGATCGCAACAGGCAGAGATACGTACCAATAGAGACCTACGGCCTGCATCAAACCTGCGATGATGTAAGACACGAAGGAAACAGCCGCCACGGTAATGGCATAGGGCAATTGCGTCGAAACGTGCTGTACGTGATTGCACTGTGCACCGGCAGAAGCCATAATGGTGGTATCGGAAATAGGCGAGCAGTGGTCACCGCACACAGCACCTGCAAGGCAAGCAGACATGGCAATGACGCCGAGCTCGCTATCCAGACCAATGCCGGCCTGCACAATGGGGATGAGAATACCAAACGTGCCCCAGGAGGTACCCGTAGCAAAGGCAAGACCGCAGGCAATCAGGAAGATGATGGCAGGCAGGAAGAGCTTGAGTGCACCTGTATTTTCCAGAATTTCGGCTACGAACACGTCAGATCCCAGCAGAGAGGTCATATTCTTCAGAGCGGTAGCCAAGGTCAGAATCATAATAGCGGGCACCATGGCGATAAATCCCTTGGGAAGCGCTTCCATCGAAACCTTGAAGGAAACAAGGCGACGCGCCATCAGGTAAATGATAATCAGGATCAGCGCAAAAAGTGAGCCAAGCGGCAAACCGACGGTAGCGTCCGTATCACCAAAGGAGGAGATGAGATTCCACTGATTTGCACCAGCGGTAAAGAAGCCACCAACGTACATCAGGGCGGCGATGCAGGAAACGATCAGGATGCAGATGGGCACGATCAGGTCGGAAACCTTGGCGCGCTCGGCAACCTTTACCTGCTTTTCGTCCTCCAACTCCACCTCGTCCAGAGCGCCGAGGTCGCCCTCGTTCATTGCCGTGAACTCTACACCGGCCATCTTGCCGTAATCGTAGCCCATTATAGAAATAGCGATCACGAACACGATGGTGAGCAGTGAGTAGAAATTATAAGGAATAGCCTTGATAAAGAAGGTCAGACCCTGGCCATCGGCCACGTACTGAGAAACGGCAGCAGCCCAGGAGGAAACCGGTGCGATCATGCAAATGGGCGCAGCGGTAGCATCAATGATGTATGCCAGCTTCGCGCGGGAAATTTTATGTGTATCCGAAACGGGACGCATGACGCTGCCTACAGTCAAACAGTTGAAGTAGTCGTCCACAAAAATCAGCACACCGAGGGCAAAGGTGGCAAGCAGCGCACCACCCCGGGTCTTAACGTGAGTCTGTGCCCACTCGCCAAAGGCCTTGGAGCCGCCGGCCTTATTCAGCAGCACCACGATAGCACCGAGAATCACAAGGAAGGCGAAAATGCCGGCAGTGCCGGAAACCGCGCTGATCAAACCGTCGTTTACGATAGCGTCCAACGCCTTCACGGGATGGAAATTGGCGTAGAAGATGCCACCTGCAACCACACCGATAAACAGCGAGCTGTACACCTCCTTGGTCATCAATGCAAGGCCAATGGCGATAATGGGAGGCACCAGCGACATAAAGGTGGCGTAGTAGGAGCTGGGAGCAGCTATCTGCTTTGCGCCCTCACAGTCGGAGCAGGTGCGCTCAGAGCCGGGTAAAATGCCCGTCCCAAGACAGGTTGCACACTTAGACGTATCGTCGCCGCAATCCGGACAAGCATACGCTACGGTACCAGTGCCCTCACAGGTTGCGCAGTCCACAAGGGTTGCACTCTTCAGCGTGAAGGAAAGCACCACGACGATCACAAGCGCTACCGCAATGATGATCAGATTTGTCAAATGCTTCTTGTTCATAATCTTCTCCTTTTTGATAAAAATAAAAAACCGCGACGAAGCGCCGCGGCAAACCAAATAAGGCTGTCGATGATAGCACTCCACAAAACTGTGACAGTATCGGATATATTTTATCCGATCCCAACCACCGCCCACGGAAACAGACGGCAATTTCGGCAACGAGCCCTTTCGCGTGCGGCATTTCCGTGCCGAAGCTCACGCTACTGATGCGCATTGCACCTCTATCTTTATTTATTATAATGCAGAGCGAGGGTTTTGTCAATATCTTCTTTTGTTTTTTTGTTGTTTTTTATTCAAATCCGGCATCATCTGTCGAAAAAGACGAATTGCACCCCAAGTTTCTTTGCGCAGTAAAAGCAAAACAAAGATGCAAATTCCCAAGGCTACCACGTAAGCCTCTCGGATAGAAAACAAGGATGCGCCAAGCAGCAATAAGGCAGCGGTGGTCACCTTGTACAGCCGCGTATCAAAGGGTAACAATAGGCGTACGTGATGAGCGCGCAAGATAAAGATCAAATAATAGGAGACCAGCGTCGCCATCGCGGCTCCCATGGCGCCTCCTTTGGGAATCCACCAAGCATTCAAAAGCAAATTACAAATGCCGCCTGTAAGCGTGGTCAAAAAGGACGAGCCAGAGCGCATTTTGACCGTATAAACACTACCGAGAAAGGTCACGATACCGGAAAGCAGCGATGCTACCGCCAAAAAAGGCACATACTGCGCTGCCTGACTGTATCCCGTGGCATACAGGTGAGAAATTACCGGTTTTGCCGTAAGGATCACGACTGCGGCTATCATGGTAACCGCAGGTAGCATGGCTCCGTAAACGCGGTCAAACAGTTTTTCTCTCTCCTCCTTTTCGTGCAACGCAGCGTAATGCCAGGCCTCCATAAATACGCTGACACCCAACGTCAGAACAGCAGGAATACGTCCGGCTGCCGCGTAAAGACCTGTTACTGCCTCGCCATGAAAATGAAGCAGCACGTACCGATCCGAAACCGACATCACCCACCACAAAATCGCAGTCGGGATCAAGGGCAACGCATAGCGCAGCATGCGCTCTCCAAGATCGCGCTTCAGCGCGCGCCGCGAAAACAATTTCCAAGGAGGCGCGTACATGACCAGCAGCAAACAGGTTGCCGCATCTCCCAAGATAATGGCCGCAAGATATCCTGGCACGCCAAGGTGCAAAACAGCCAAAAATAACAGTTCAAGAAGTGTAGTCAGAACGACGCAAAAAAACTGCTGTAACGCAAAAAGCCCATATTTACCTCGAGCGCGCAAATAATGAGCAAAAAAGCTACGCGCCACGGATGCTATCACATAAGGATAAAGCAGGTATCGATATGGAAAAAGAACCGATGAAAAGCGAAAAAGAGGCGCACACAAAAGAAATAGCAGCGTTCCCATCAGAGTCATGAGAAATCCACTTGAAAAAACAGCGCTCTCCTCTTCCCCTCCGGCGCAAAATCGAAAAACCGCCTCCGATGCATTTAGAGAAACCAACGGAATTAGCAGCACCGCAGTACTGACAACAATATCTACCACTCCAAAATCAGCCGGTGTGAGAAATGCCGTATAGATCGGCATTAAAAAAAAGACCGCAATTTTGGAAAGTGCAGTCGATCCCCCTAACAGCAACGTGTGTCGCATCAACTTTTTTTCAGCTTGCACGTGCGCCTCCTCCTTTCGCTTGCTTTCAATATTAATATGAACCGAAACTCAAGAAACACACGCGGCAAAATATGCAAAAAAGATGCGGAGCCACGGCATCCGCATCTTTTTTGCATTAGTCACAATTTTCCCAGTTGTGGTAGACGTTCATCACGTCGTCGTCCTCCTCCAGCATTTCCACAAGCAGCCCCATAAACTTCAGGTCATCCTCGGCAGTCAGCGTTACGGAGGTGGTAGGAATTTTATCCGGCTCGGCGGAAAGGATGGGATATCCTGCCTCTGCCAGCGTTTCCTTTACGGCATAAAGATCATCGGGGGTGGTGTAGATTTCAAAAACGCCGTCGCCAGCGGCAAAATCCTCAGCCCCGGATTCCAATGCGGTTTCCATCAGCTTATCCTCGTCCACGTCGCCATCCTCGTTGTTCACGATGATCACGCCCTTATCCTCAAAGAGGAAGGACACGCACCCGGAGGTGCCCATGTTGCCATGGTACTTATTAAAATAGGAACGGATGTTACCAGCCGTACGGTTACGGTTGTCGGTGGTTGCCTCCACGATCACGGCAACACCGCCGGGACCGTAGCCCTCGTAGGTAACCTCTTCGTAATCCTCGCCCGTGCTGCCCATGGCCTTTTTGATAATGCGCTCAATGTTATCGTTGGGCACGTTGTTGGATTTTGCCTTCTGAATCAGATCGCGCAGCTTGGAGTTGGAGTTGGGATCACCGCCGCCAGCCTTGACGGCCACGGCAATCTCCTTGCCGATCTTGGTAAAGACCTTCGCCTTCTGCGCGTCGGTCTTTTCTTTCTTGTGCTTGATATTCGCCCATTTGCTATGTCCGGACATACTTTATTCTCCTTAAATTTTTTCCATAGTTTTCATGCAGATCAGCGGGAAAGCATTGCCCAATACCACGTTGACGGCGCGGGTCAGTGCCACGCGTGTCGCGCGCACAGTGGGATCCTCCGCATTCAGGATCTGACAATTATGATAGAAGCGGTTGAAGGCCGCGGCTACGTCAAGAATGTAACGCGTAATAACCGAGGGCTCATAATCCGCAATGGCGGCATTTACCTTCTCCGGGAAGCGAGCCAGAACCTTCAGAAGAGCAGCCTCGTCATTTTCGGTGATCTGCAAAGGCATCTCCTCCACATTCCCCGCACGGCGCAGCACGGCACAGGTGCGTGCGTAGGTGTACTGGGCATAGGGGCCGGTATTGCCGTCAAAATTGAGGGCATCCTCCATGACGAAGTTGATATCCTTGATACGGCTGTTGGAAAGATAGTAGAAGACAATGGCACCAACGCCAACGGCCTCTGCCACCTCCTTTTTGTTTTCAAGATCGGGATTTTTCTCCTCCATAATGCCTGCAACCTCGTCGATAGCGGCCTTGAAGAGATCCTTCAGCAGCACCACGTTTCCGGTTCTGGTAGCAAGCTTTGCACCGTTGATGCTGACCGTACCGTAGGGCACGTGCACCAGCTGATCATGCCACTCATAGCCCATCAGCTCTACCACCTTGAACCACTGGGCAAAGTGGAGGCTCTGCCCCGCAGAGGTCACATAAATAGCCTTGTCAAAATTATAGGTATCCTTACGGTAAACCGCTGCAGCAATATCGCGGGTAGGATACAGCGTGGAGCCGTCTCGCTTGAGAATCAGGCACGGAGGCATATTGTAGGGCTCCAGATCCACGATGGAGGCGCCGTCATCGATTTTGAGAAGCCCCATGTCGCGCAGTTTCTGCACTTGCGCGGGCATTTTGTCGGTATAAAAGCTCTCGCCCTTATAGCTATCAAATTCAATGCCCAGCTGTTTGTAGGTCTTTTGATACTCAGCAAGGCTGATGTCAATAAACCAACGCCAGAGTGCAAGATTTTCCTCGTCACCCAGCTCCAGCTTATGGAACTCTGCGCGGGCCGCGTCACCAAGTGTGGGATCGGCGGGAATCCCCTTTTCCTCATTGCCGGAAATGGCATTATTGATGCGCACGTAAAGCTCAACCAGCTTATCAATGCCGCCCTCCTCGATCTGCTGACGATTGCCCCATTTCTTATAGGCCACAATCAGCTTACCAAACTGGGTTCCCCAGTCACCGAGATAGTTGATGCCCACGCACTTGTAGCCTGCAAACTCGTGTAGCTTTTTCAGAGAATGACCGATCACGGTCGTGCCAAGATGGCCGATGTGGAAGGGCTTTGCCACGTTGGGGGAGGAATAATCCAGCACCACGGTCTTGCCACAGCCTACATTGCTGGCGCCGTAGCGATCACCAGCCTCAAGAATACCGCCTAGCACAGTTTCTGTCAGGTACCCATTCGAAATTGTAATGTTCAAATAGCCGTTAACAGCCTCGGCCTTGCCTACGCAGGGCAGCCCCCCAAGGCAATCTGCCAGTGCTGCTGCGATCTGCACCGGAGCGCGGCGCAAGGTACGAGACAGCTTAAAGCAAGGCAAGGCAAGGTCGCCCATGTTGTCATCGGGCGGATATTCCAGCATCGCGGCAAGCTCCTCTACCGTCGGCGCAGCGGGAACACCAAGGGCAGCAATCCCCTCGGAGAGACGCTCAGCAATCATTTTTTTGATAGTCAGCATATAAAACCTCTTTTTGCTTCTTTCACGCCGATATGCAGCGCGAACAAGTTATTATATAACAAATTTTCTCAATAATCAAGGGATTTTACAAATTTTTCAATTATTCGCCCGCAACGGAGATATCACGCACCATCATAGCAGGGGCGGCACTCATAGAAAAGCCACAGGTTCCTGCCTCCACCTCGGAGCCGACGGCCTCGATATTCTTCAAAAGGTCAAAGAAATTACCGGCGATCGTAAACGCCTTGACGGGCCCGGCCTTCTTGCCATCCTTGATGGCAAATCCGGCACTTTCAATGGAAAAATCACCGGTCACAGCGTCACAGCCCGCGTGAAGCCCTTTCATCTCGGTGATATAGATGCCGTCACCAACTCTTGCAAAAAGCTCTTCCAACGTATCCGTTCCGGCCTCGATGGCACGGCAATAGCCGCGGATAGCCACGGGATCGGCATAGGAGCCGCGACCGGCATTGCCGGTAGACCGATTTCCGGTCTTCTTCGCGGTGGTCAGATCGTACAGCAGCGTTTTCAGCACGCCTTTTTCGATCAATGCCTTCTTGTAGGTGGGCACGCCCTCTGCATCAAAGGGCATCTGCATCGTGTTTGCGGGGTAAAAAGGATCATCATATACCGTCAACGCAGAAGAAGCAACGGCGGTTCCCTCCTTGCCCTTCAGCAGCGACAGGCCAAGCATAGCGCTCTTACCGCTGAAAATACCACCAAAGGTGGAAAATAGCGTACGCACCTCCTTGGCAGAGAACACCACATTATATTTTCCGGTCTTCACACCCTTGCCGCCAAGTCGTTCAATGGCTTCTGCCACGGCCTTTTCGGCGATGCCGGATTTTGCGGGATCAAGCTCAGAGGACATATCCGCGCCATAAGAGGGCTCTTTACCGTCGTTGATGACAGCCTCGGCGTAGGAATAACGCATAGCAGCGCTATGAGAAAGCGAAAGGCCACGGGAATTGGCGAGGGAAACCGTCACCTCGATTGCACCGGCGGCGGTGGAGGTGCCGTCGGTCACAAGATCACTGGCACTGTAAATACGCTCCTGCAGCTCCATTGCCGTGCGACGCAGCTCTGCAGCAGTTGGCAGCTCCGCTTTTTCTGCGGCAACCTTGCCGTAAGCATCCCCCTCACCGGGCAGAAAGAAGATAGGCTCCTCGTCCGCATCCACCAACGCGGCGTTGGCGATGGCGCGAGGGATCAAGGCCTCCAGCTCCGCCTTGGTCATACACTCGGTAGAAGCAGAGCCGATCTTTCCCTCCACCGCACAGCGGAAGGAGACGCCACCTGCATTACCAAAGGCAGAGGCATTGGGCTCGCGATTCAGCGCGTCGGCAGAGGCATCTGTCGAAACGCGATAATATACGTCGTAATCCTTCAGCCCCGCACGATCAGCGGCAGCAAACAGGATATTCTTCATTTCCTGGAAATTCATCAGCGACCTCCCACAGTAATTTTTTTCACGCGAATAAGGGGCTGGCCCACGTCGGTAGGCACGCTACCGGAGGCGGAGCCGCACATGCCCTGGCCCGTGGCCAGATTTTGGCCCACCATATCGATATCCTGCAAAATTTCAGCACCCGTTCCGATGAGAGCCGCGCCGCGCACAGCCTCGCAGATCTTGCCATTGCGGACGATATAACCCTCCTTGACGGAGAAATTAAACTCACCAGTCAAGGGATTCACGGAGCCACCGCCCATTTCCTTGGCGTAAAGGCCGTATTCCATGGAGGCAATGATATCCTCATTTTTATCGGGGCCGTTGGCAATAAAGGTATTGGTCATCCGGGAGGTAGGCTCGTAGGTGTAATTTTCGCGTCTGCCGGAGCCGGTCATGGGCATACCCATACGGCGGGAGCCAAGGCGGTCGATCATATAACTCTTCAGAACACCGTTTTCGATCAGTACGTTGCGTGTGGAGGGCGTGCCCTCATCGTCAATATTGAAGGAACCCCAGCCGCCAACGATGGTGCCATCGTCAATGGCGGTCACCTTGGGATTGGCGATCTGCTGTCCAAGCTTACCGGCCATCTGCGAGGCGCCGATACCAACGGAGGTTGCCTCCAGGGAGTGACCGCAGGCCTCGTGGAAAATAACGCCGCCAAAGCCGTTTTCAATGGCAACCGTCATGGTGCCGGCAGGACAATACACCGCACCGAGATTAGTCAGCGCCTGCTTGGCAGCCCGCTCACCGATAGACTTGGGCGTTACGGTATCGAAGAATTCCACGCCGACGCCTCCACCCGGGCCAAAAAAGCCGGATTGGTTTTCGTTGCCGTCGCTGGCAACGGCAGAAACCGCAAGGCGCGTTCTGATCTTGCGATCCTCACGACAAAGCCCCTCGGTATTGGCCACAAGAATGGAGCGGTCGGTATCCAGATAAGAGCCCTCCACCTGTACGATCTTCTCATCCACGGCAGAGGCTGCGCTGCAGGCAACGCGCAGGATATCGGCCTTTTCCTTGGTAGGCACGTCATCGGGGTAATGCTTGATCTGCTGGCGGTTCACCACCACATCGGGCGTGAGACTGATATTTCTCTTGCCGTTCCCCTCCCCCACAGCTCCCGCTACAGCCGCAGCGCAGGAAAAGAGCCCCTCGCGGCTGGTATCGGAGGTGGAGGCATAATAGGTCTTTGTGCCACAGAAAGCACGAATACCAACGCCGGAGATCACCTGATCGCGGATCGACTCAACCTTGCCGGAAACGTAATTCACGCGCGTAATATGCTCGCGCTCAGCAAAGACCTCAGCAAAATCTCCGCCGGTGGAAACGGCAATAGAGAGGAGGTCGCTTAACAGTTCTTTGTTTATCATAATTGCTCCTTATAAGCGTTATTTTCTTTCAGAATCAGTCCGGATGCCGCTCTCCGAGAATCAGGCGATATTTTTGATAAAAGCTTTCGAAATAATCGCCGTCCAGCGCATCGCGGATCTTTTGCGTCAGATCGTTGTAAAAATACAGATTATGCGTAACCGCAAGGCGCATGCCGAGAGACTCCTTAGCCTTCAAAAGATGACGAATGTAGGAGCGGGAGTAATGACGGCAGGCGGGACAATCGCAGCCCTCGTCGATGGGACGGGGGTCGCGGGAGTATTTTTCGTTTAGCAGGTTGATCTTGCCGTGCCAAGTGAAAAGATTGCCATGACGGGCATTGCGGCTGGGCATGACGCAGTCAAAAAAGTCCACACCAAGATGTACAGCCTCCAGGATATTGCAGGGCGTACCTACACCCATCAGATAGCGGGGCTTATTTTCCGGCATGTGCGGTTCCACTGCGTCGATAATGCGATACATTTCCTCGGTTTCCTCTCCTACGGCAAGTCCGCCGATGGCGTAACCGTCCAGATCCAGCTCTCTGATCTGCTGCATGTGTCTCACACGCAGATCCTCATATACGCCGCCTTGATTGATGCCAAACAGCATCTGATGGGGGTTAATGGTATCCGGCAGGCTGTTGAGACGTGCCATTTCCGCCTTGCAGCGCACCAGCCAACGGTAGGTGCGAGCAATGGAATCCTCCACGTATTTGTAGGGCGCAGGATTTTCGATACATTCGTCAAAGGCCATTGCGATGGTAGAGGCAAGATTGGATTGGATCTGCATACTTTCCTCCGGCCCCATAAAAATGCGCTTACCGTCCACGTGAGAGGCAAAGCGTACGCCCTCCTCGGTAATCTTGCGCAGCTGGGCAAGAGAAAATACCTGAAATCCACCGCTGTCGGTCAGAATGGGCTTTTTCCAATTCATAAACTTATGCAAACCGCCCATTTCCTTGATGAGCCCGTCACCGGGACGCAGATGGAGGTGATAGGTATTGGAAAGCTCCACCTGGCAGTTGATCTCTTCAAGCTCCACGGTAGAAACACCGCCCTTGATGGCAGCACAGGTACCTACGTTCATAAACACGGGGGTCTGGATGTCACCGTGCACGGTATGCAGCACGCCACGTCTGGCACGGCCATCCTTCTTTTTCAATTCATAATTTGACATAACGATCCTTTCGACGTCGGGAGAACAGCCCGACCGAGTATTTTTTAAGTGCGCTTGAATTGGCGGTCAATGGCCGCGTGCGACAGTTCCATGGCCACGGGCCTACCGTGCGGGCAAACCGTGATATCCGGCAGCTCCATCAGCTTTTTGCAAAGCCATTCGATATGCTCGGGCGGATATTCCCTGCCCGCCTTAATGGCAGCCTTGCAGGCACCTTGATACAGCGCCTTTTCAAACAGAATATCACGGGTCAGCTTGGCGCTTCCGTTTTCCTGTCCCAGCGTCACGGGTAGAGTGCTGATCAGCTCCGCAGCAGCGGCAGGCTCCAGCCCCTCCGGAATTTCGCTGACGCTGATGGCGTGCTCCTTGGCCGTAAAGGCGAAGCCAATGGCTTCGACCTCGCCTCGGTAAGCCTCTAACAGCCCAACATCCTCTGCAGACATTGAAATTTGCATGGGCAGCATCAGAATTTGCGTGGCGTCGGTACGTTCCCGCATCCGCGCACGCAGATTTTCGAAGAGCACCCGCTCGTGAGCGGCATGCTTATCGATCAACAAAAGCTTATCGTCACATTCCACGATTACGTAGGCGTGGAAGGCCTCGCCAATGATGCGCCAAACCGGCCTTGCAACCGGTATGGGATCCGGATCTCGCCGCGGAATAGCGGGCGCCGATATCGGCTCCGGCTCTTTGACAGGTGCGGTTACAGGTACAGACGTAACCGCAGACGCTGCAGAAAAGCCTGGCCGTGGAATCGGTGCGACGCGCTCCTTTTCCTCACTCTTTGTATTTCGCTGATAAGCACTGGGAGCCGAAAGTCCTCCTTTAGAGGAAGTGGTACCGTATTGATTGGCATATGTCGCCGCGCTCATGTGGGCAAACGCTTCGCTCGGCCGAGCGGAGCCATGATCAATGGTGATCTGTCTTGCCGCAAGTGATTCCCGCTTTCCTTCTTCTATGGGGGCAAAGGCGTTAGTGGCGCTGGGTGCCGGCTTCAGCTGCAGACCCGGCCTTGCCTCGTTTTCCTCCAGTGCCGTACGCACGGCGGAATACACCGCCTCAAACACCGGCCGTTCATTGGAGAACTTCACCTCCAGCTTGGCGGGATGCACGTTCACATCCACTGCTGCCGGATTGATGATGATGTTCAACACGCAGCAAGGGAATTTTTCCGGCGGAATATAGGAAGTATACGCCTGCTCCAGCGCTGCTGCGGCAGTACGGCAATTCACGTATCTGCCATTGATAAAGAAATTCTCATAATTGCGCTTGGGGCGCACGTTATCGGAGCGACCGATAAAGCCCTCCACGGTAACGCTTTCCCCTTCGCCCTTCACCGGAATCATCCGTTGCACAAAATCGCGACCGAATACCGCATACATCGCAGAGCGCAGGTTCCCGTCACCGGCAGTATCCAGCTTCATATTTCCGTCGATAATCAATCGAATGGCAATGTCCGGACGAGAAAGCGCGATCTTTTCCACGTACGTGCTGACCGCAATGGCTTCAGAAACATCCTTTTTAAGGAATTTTCTTCTCGCCGGTACGTTGCCGAAGAGATTCTCCACGATCACCGTAGTACCTACGGGACATCCCTGCTCGGTAATTCCGATTATTTCCCCGCCCTTTGCCTCCAGCTTGGAGCCGTAGGGCGCGTCAGCCGTGCGAGTGATGATGCGAAGATCCGAAACCGAAGCAATGGCAGCCAGCGCCTCACCACGGAATCCAAGCGTTGCGATACCATCAAGATCGGCGGCATCCTTTATTTTACTGGTAGCGTGGCGGCGAATGGCCACGGGCAGATCCTCTGCCGACATGCCTGAGCCATTGTCCGCGACGCGCATAAAGCTGACGCCACCGTGCTGGATCTCCACCGTCACGCGAGTAGCGCCGGCATCAATGGCATTTTCCAGCAGCTCCTTGATGACCGAGGCGGGTCTGTCTACAACCTCGCCTGCGGCAATCAGATTGGCTACCGCAAAGGAAAGCACATTGATCTTTCCCATGCATTCACCTCCTTACCGTAATCTTTTCTTCAAATCAAACAAAAACGTCATTGCCTCATAGGGCGAGAGCGTATTGATATCTGTATTTTTCAATTCCTCGATGATCTGCTCGTTGACACAATCCTCCATCGTGATCAAGCTGTCGTCCACCTTGGGAGCTGCCTCCATCGAAGGTGCGCGCAATACGCGAGCGGTCTCCTCCACCTCGGCCAGCACCTCCTTGGCGCGCCGGATCACCTCCTGGGGAAGTCCCGCCAGCTTTGCCACCTCGATGCCGTAGCTGTCATCGGTGGAGCCGCGCACGATCTTGCGCAGGAAGGTAATGCTATCGCCCCGTTTTTTTGCAGCGATGTTATAATTCACCACACCGGGCATTTCGGCCTCCAGCGAGGTCAGCTCGTGATAATGGGTCGCGAACAGCGTTTTGGCCCCCACCTTGCGGCTGTTGGTATACTCCACGATGGCCCGTGCAATACTCATGCCGTCAAAGGTGCTGGTACCACGCCCCACCTCGTCGTAAATAATCAGACTGCGGCGGGTCGCATTACGCAGAATGTATGCTACCTCGTTCATTTCCAGCATGAAGGTGGATTGGCCGGAGGCGAGGTCATCGGACGCACCTACACGGGTAAAGAGCTTGTCAACGATACCAATGCGTGCTTCTGCCGCAGGCACGAAGGAGCCGATCTGCGCCATCAGCACAATGAGCGCCACCTGGCGCATATAGGTGGATTTACCCGCCATATTGGGGCCGGTAATCAGCATCACCCGATTGGCGGTGGTATCCAGTAGCGCATCGTTTGGCACGAAATAGGTATCCCGCACGAATTGCTCCACCACAGGATGGCGCCCATCCTTGATGCGAACCTCGTCGCTGTTATCCACCTCGGGGCGAACGTATTTATTTTTCGCCGCCACATCAGCAAAAGACAAGTATACGTCAAGCTCCGCCAAGCGATTAGCCACACGTTGGATGCGCTCACCGGCGTCCGCTACCTTGGCACGGATCTCCTGGAACAGCTCATATTCGAGCGAACAAACCTTGTCAGCAGCACCCAGAATGGTTGCCTCCATGTCCTTCAGCTCTTCCGTAATATAGCGCTCACCGTTGGTCAGCGTTTGCTTGCGGATATAACGATCCGGCACCTGATCCACAAAGGACTTCGACACCTCAATATAATAACCAAAAACCTTATTGTAACCAATCTTCAGTGTGCGGATACCGGTCTTTTCCCGTTCCTCCGCCGCCACTCGCTCGATCCAGGATTTGCCGTCGCTCATCACCGAGCGCAGATAGTCCACGTCAGCATTGTAGCCGGGCTTGATAAGTCCCCCTTCACGCAAAACGAAGGGCGGATTCTCATCAATTGCAGCGTCGATCATTGCGTAAATATCCTGCAGATCATCAAGCCCATCGTAAATGCGCCGCAGCTCCGCATCACGGCAACTGGAAAGCAGCGCTCTGATCTCCGGCAAAAGTGCAGCCGTGGTTGCCACGGCACGCAAATCTTTGGCGTTAGCCGTACCGTACACGATACGCGTGATCAAACGCTCCAGATCCAGCACTCCGGAAAGAGCGGCTCCGATATCCTCTCGCAGCATAAAATTGCCAAACAGCTCCTCTACAGCCCCCTGCCTTGCAGCAATTTCACGAGAGGAAAGTAGCGGATGCTCCACGAAGGAACGCAGCAATCGCGCACCGGGAGCGGTATGCGTACGATCCAGTACCCACAGCAGCGTGCCGCGCTTTTCCTTGTTGCGCAGCGTTTCCGTCAGCTCCAGATTGCGGCGGGTGTTGATATCCATATCCATATACTGCCCATCGGAATAGACGTTCAACTCCTTGATATAGGAGATATCATTGCGCTGCATATCGGCAATATAGTCAAGCAACGCGCCGACTGCGCTGACCATCGGGCGGGAATCCACAAAGCCGGTCGGGAGTCGATCTCCAAATTGACGCTGTACACGCTCACGCGAAATATCGTAATCGAAACGGCCCGCTTCGTTATCCGAGAGCATAGCGCCTACGCGATTCTGAATAAACTCGGTGATGACCATGGCATCCTCTCGCGGCAGATCCACTATCACCTCGCTGGGTGCGTAGGTGCCAAGCTCGCTTTGCAGCCGTGCCAGCATATTGTCACCGGATATTTCGGTCACGGAGACCTCCGCCGTAGAAACGTCCGCAAAGCAAAGGCCAAAGGAGGCCTCACCCAGACAGAGCGCACAGATGTAGTTGTTTTTCTTCTCTGTAAGCATGCTTGGCTCCAGAAGCGTGCCGGGTGTAACGATCCGCACGATATCGCGCTTGACCAAGCCCTTTGCCTTGGAGGGATCCTCCATTTGCTCACAGATGGCCACCTTATAACCCTTCTCAATGAGGCGGGCTATATACCCCTCGGAGCTGTGAAACGGAATACCGCACATGGGTGCCCGCTCCGCCTCGCCACAGTCTCTGCCGGTCAGCGTCAGCTCCAGCTCACGGGACGCCGTTTTCGCGTCCTCAAAAAACATTTCGTAAAAGTCACCCAACCGGTAGAACACCAGGTAATCTTTATACTGATTTTTAATTTCAAAATACTGTTCCATCATCGGTGTCATGGTACAGTCTCCTTTTCCGGTCAGATTTTATGGATAAATCCCTTCAATGGCAGCCGCCACAGGTGGAGCAATCATGGGTGCAGCCACCGGGCTCCTCGCCGCTGATCTGCGCAGAGATCGTGTTGTTCACAGCCTCCATCAACGCATTGACGGCTTCCTGTGCCTCCTCCAGCTCCTTATAAACGGCAAGACCAGTAATCTCGTTGTAAAGCTCCTCTACACGAGCCTGAATCTGCTCAATGGCGGCATCGTCCCGGTCATCCTTAGCGGCCTCATTCTGAATGGCCTGCTGCTGCACGGCATACTCCATCGAAAGTCTGTTGACGTCCTCATCAGCCTCATAGGCGCGGTGTGCGTTCTCCAGACGAACCAGACGCTCGTCCTCCTTCAGCTTCTTACCAAGCTCTGCGGCAAGTTCAAAAATTTCCATTTTATTTTTCCTTTCTTTTGATTACAATTACATTTATTTCACAACTGTACCGTAAAGCGCAAAGGCCTCGGCACGGTCGATCCGCACGGAGAGCCAGGTGCCCTCGTCGCCGGGTTCTTTGAAAAATACGATTTTGTTTTGCGGCGTACGGCCGTTATAAATGCTGTCGTCTTTTTTGCTGACGCCATCGCACAGCACGCATTGCACCGTGCCCACCAACGGCTTATTTTTTTCTGCTGCAATTTCGTTTTGCAGCGCAAGCAGCCGATCGAATCGGGCATTTTGTACCTCGCGCGGGACCTGATCCGGCATTTCAGCAGCGGGTGTTCCCTTGCGCGGTGAGTAAATAAAGGAAAAGATCATATCAAACTGCGCCCGCTGCAGCATTGCCAGTGTATCTGCAAAATCCGCCTCACTCTCGCCGGGAAAACCGACAATGATATCAGAGGTGACGGCAATATCCGGCATTTTTTCACGCATATAATCAAGGATCTCCAGATACCGCGCACGATCATAATGGCGGTTCATTTTATGCAAAATGGCGTCGCTGCCGGACTGCAGCGGCAAATGAAAGCTATGCGCGATGTGTTCACCGGCCGCCATCACATCCACCAGCTTTTTGGTGGCATCCTTCGGATGGCTAGTCATAAAATGCAGCATATAATCGCCGGGAATACGATCAAGATCACGCAGCAGATCAGCAAAGTCGTAACCGTCCGCGCGCCCCCTTCCATAGGAATTCACGTTTTGGCCCAGCAGCGTAATATCGCGGTAGCCGGCTTCAACCAGCTCTTTTACCTCCGCGATTACATCTGCAGGCTCCCGACTACGCTCTCTGCCCCGCACGTAAGGTACGATGCAGTAGGAGCAAAAATTATTGCAGCCGTACATAATACTGACGTAGGCACGATAGCTGCTTTCCCGCTGAACGGGCAGCCCCTCGGCCACCGTCAGCTCCTCCTCGCCCTTGAAAACGCGCTTTCCACGAGCGAGCACCTCGGCAAGATATTGCGGAAGGCGATAAAGAACCGATGTGCAGAGCACAAAGCTTACGTAAGGATAGCTTTTTTGCAGCTGCGTACGCCGATGCTCCTGTGCCACCATACAGCCACAAACACCGATAATCAGGTGCGGATTTTGCTCCTTCAAATGCTTGAACTGACCGATAATGGAGAGCGAACGCTTCTCCGCATGCTCGCGAATAGCACAGGTGTTGACCAAAATGAGATCCGCATCTGCCGCCTCACTCGCCCTTTCATAGCCCATATTCAGCGCCATGCCCATCAGCTTTTCACTATCTGCCTCATTTTGCTGGCATCCAAAGGTCAGCACGTAACACTGAGGAGCGCGCCCCTCCCGCAGGATGAAATCCGCCGTCCACGCCTTGACAGATTCGATAAAGAGCGCCATATCCGCCGCCGCAGCGGGAATGACCTCGGTTTTCATTGCGTTTTCGTTCATGGCACACTCCTTCATCATACTATCATAGATTATTATTATACTATTAAATAAAGAAAAAGTCAATAGCGAAGCCCGAAAACCCTTATAACAATTTCGATTTTTTCGCAAAAAAACGCCGCGCCCGAGGGCGCGGCAAAAAATACGCATATCAATACTCAACCCGGCTCATTCGGAGCAGGCGGCGGCATGGAATCGTCAAAGATCGGCTCCGGCCTCCTCGGCTCACGCCTTGGCACAGCGGAAAAATCAAATATCGCTTTTCCCTCCTCCATTCTCAGGGCAGCGTCAAAGCTTTTGCCACTCTTTTTGGAAATAAATCCGTGAATAAGGGTGGTCTTCCCCTCGGCCAGCAGCATTTGCATTTGCTTCACGGAAATCACGCGACCGCAGATAACTGTATTCACCCGAAAGGCGCAGCCCCCCTTATATCCGGTGCAGCCATAACTGAATTTGCCACGCACCACCGGGCGGCCGCAAAGCGGACAATTGCCCACCTCAACACCGTAAAGACCAATATCCGTATCCTCCTCAGGAGACGTTTCCTTTTTCTCAAAAATTTCACGGATATCCCGGGCGGCCAGCGCCACGCTATCCTCCACGGACATTTCGCCGCGAAACACCTTTTTCAAGGCCTTTCCCATTTCGCTGGTACGGAATTTATCCATGCGGATCTGCATACGGTCAAGAGATTCCACCAGATATTCTCCCTGCGGCAAAATGGTATAAACATCCTTGTTTAACGCAATATAACCGCTTTTACGGGCATTGTCGATGATACCTGTTCGCGTGGCCTCCGTGCCCAGCTCCAAGCCCTCAAATACCGCCTTATATTCTGCGCTATCGTCGCTGCCTACCGTATCCTCAGCAGCAGCCTTTTCCTCCCGGAAGGGATTTTTCAGATAATTATTCAAGGTTTCAATGGTATAATGCTTGGGCGGCGACGTCTCTTTTTCCTTCGGTTCAAAGCGGATATTTACCGCGTCGCCCTTCTGGAGCTTCGGGAGCACCTTGTCCTTTTGCGTAGCATCGTCATATTTCATCCAACCGCGCTCCAGGATCACCAATCCCTTCAGCACAAACTCCTCAAGCTCGCCCACAGCAACTGTGATTTCGGTTCGTTCTGCCGTACAGGGCTCGGCACAAAATACCGCCGCGAAGCGCCGAAAAACCGTGGCATACACTTGATTTTCCTTTTCCGAAAGCTCGCCCTTTTTGGGAATTTTGTAGGTAGGCGTCAACGCCGAGTGGGACTCAATCTTGCTGTCGTCAAAAATTTTGGGAGAATCCTTGAAGGCAACGTCGTAGCCCAATTGCTTGCAATTTGCAATGATCTTTTTGATCTTATCCTTTTCCGCCGTTGCCAGATACTCGGAGTTGGTACGGGGATAAGTCAGATACCCGCGCTCATAAAGACTTTGAATAATGGCAAGACTATCCGCCATGGACATTTTATACTTCTTACCCAGTACGTTCTGTAATTTGGAAAGCGAAAAAAGCTTGCCTGGTGCCAGCGTATCCTTTTTACGCTTAACGGATTTGACAAAGGCACCGGTTTCATTATACCGTGCGCAAAGCGCCTCGGCCTTCGTGCGGTCCTTTTCATCAAACTTCTGCTTGCTGACAAGCTCCACGATCTCGCCGTTAGTTTCCTCACGGCTGATAAGGGCAAGATATTTGCCCGGCACGAAGTTCCGGATCGCCATATCCCGCTCGTAGATCGCCCGGACAATGGGCACGATCACCCGCCCCACCCGCAGCAAGGATCCGCATTTCAACGTGGCGTACCGAGTCAGATTCACGCCGTAAAGCCAATCGATATAGGTACGCGCGAAGCCTTCTGCCGCAAGGTTTTCGTAATCCGCGGCGTTGCCAAGAGCAGCCAAGGCATCCCGCACGGTCTCGGGGGTTTGGTCGGGAAGCCAAAGACGCTTTTGCGTCTTTGCAGCGGCGCCGGCGTGCTGCACGCACAGCCGCACGATGATCTCCCCTTCCCGATCCGCGTCTCCCGCATTGACGATGGTATCTACGTCGGGACGGTTGCAAAGGCTCTCAATGGTCTTGAACTGCTTTCGGACACCCACATCCACCTTTTTGGTTTCCTTGTCCTTTTTCAGATCAAATCGGAATTTGTCGGGAATACAGGGCAGATTATCCATGGTCCAGTGCACCTTTTCCGTAGCGGGCGCGCCTTGATAATCCTCGATATCCGCAAGAGAAAAGAGGTGACCGAAGGCCCACGTGATCAGATAACCGTTCCCCTCAAGGTAACCGTCCCGCCGCGCCATCGAGCCGATACCGGCTGCGATATTCCGCGCAAGACTGGGCTTTTCTGCTATGATGAGAACCATAAGTCACTTCCTTTCCCCAAAATCATTTTTTTCGAAGCCTAGCAATGGCCTCCTTGTCGGGAGAAACCACGGCGCTCCAGTTGGTATGATAGATCACAAATCCAGGCTTGCCGCCGGGTGCCTTTTTCAGATTACGCACCGTGGTGTAGTCCACCTCCGTCATCGGAGCGCCGGCAGCGGCGGAATACAGCGCAGCAATCGAGGCCGCCTCGGTGAAATCCACCGCATCCGGCTCCTCCTTGCCCTCCAAAAGCATCACCACGTGAGAGCCGGGCACGTTTTTGGCGTGAAACCAAAAATCACTACGCTCCGCGATCTTATGGGTGATGTGCTCGTTTTGCAAATTGTTTTTACCGCAAAGCACCCGATAGCCGTTGGTGGTCACATATTCCGCATAGGTAGAGGTGCCGGATTTTTTCCCCGGCAGCGCCTGCTTGCTGCGGGAAGCGTAACCGGCCCGCGCCAATTCTTCTCTGATCTCCAGAAGATCCGTAGGCGTTTCCGCCGTATCCAGCGCCGTCTGTACCGTTGCAAGATACGCAAGCTCCGCTTCGCCGATGGCGATCTGCTTTGCAAGCTCTACCTTGGCGGTCTTGCTTTTGTTATATTTTTTGTAATATCGCTGTGCGTTGGCGGTGGGCGAAAGCCTGGTATCCAGCTCTACCTCCACCGTACCGAAGGTGCCGTCCTCCCGATAATCGTTATAATCGGTCAGCGTAACCCGTCCGGCGCCCCTTTGCAGCTGATAGCAGTTCGATACGATCAGATCACCGATCCGCTTATATTCCTCTCCCTGCTCGCAGAGCGCCAGCTCGCCGCGCTGCAGCTCCAGCTTATGCGAGATACGCGCGTGGGCGTTGGATAGCAGCTTCAGCACGTCAGCGGCACGCTGATGCACACGCGCCTCCTGATCTCGCGATCCAAACCACAGGTCCAGCAGCGCAGAAACGCTTTCAAAGGGGCGATAGGTGCCGTATTGCGTCAACGGCAAAAAGGCGTATTCAAGGGGCTTTTCTTTTTCGTCCAGCGCCACGGAGGGGGCAAAGCGCCCTTCCCTTACGTTGTCATACACTTTCAGAAAATGATCCGCCAACGCATTTTTTTCAAGCGCAGAAAGCGGCGTATCCACCTCGCCTGTGGCGCGATAGACGATTTCTCTGGCCACCGCAGCGGAAACGCCAAGAAACGTAGCCGTCAACCACTTGTCGGCAGGGCGCTCACCACCGCCTTCAACCAACGCTAAAAACGTCTCACGATCAACCGTGAGCGGGTCTTTTTTGTCCTGTGGGGGCGGCAGCTCGTACCGCATGCCGGGCAGTACCTGCCGCAAGCTGCTGGTGGTGAAATCCACCGGACGCAGCACGGCAAGAATCTTCCCTTCTCCATCCGTGAAGATCAGATTGCTGTATTTACCCATGATCTCCGCGTAAAGCCGACGCTCACAGGTATACCCCATTTCATCCCGCGTCTCAAAGGTCAGCGTCATCACGCGCTCAAAGCCCGCCTGCTGAACGGAAAGCAGCTTGGCACCGGAAAGGTGCTTGCGGAGCAGCACACAGAAAAGCGGCGGATTTTGAGGGTTTTCCATCGGAATTTCCGTAAAGCCAATACGGGGATTTGCGGAACCGGCATTGATCAGCAACCGCTTACCACCCTCAAAGCTGCGCATCTGTAACACAACGGCATCGCGCTCGGGCTGATAGACCTTTTCGATCCTTGCTCCCAAAGCCACACGGCGCAGCTCCTCTGCTACCGCAGCCAAAATCCAGCATCAAATGCCATAAAGCTCCTCTTTAACCAAACAGAAGATGATCAACGTCATCAAGAGAATCAAATACAAAATCAGGCTGATCTGCAGCGGCAGCCGCATCCACGTCCTCTGCGGTCGTTTCACCGGAAAGCACCAGCGTAGCCGTCACACCGTGGCGCTTGCCCACGGCAATATCGGTATAAAGGCGATCACCAAAGATGCACATTTGCTCACAAGAATATCCCGTAGCCTCACAGATCATTTCAATGGTCTCCTTGTAGGGCTTGCCAAAATAGGTGGGGGTCTTACCCGTAGAAGCGGTCACGAAGGCTGCAATGGCACCGCTATCCGGAATGAAGCCGGTTTCTGTGGGGCAGTTGAAATCCGGATGCGTAGAAAGATATTCCGCACCGCCGCGCACCAGACGACAAGCATTGTCCAGCTTTTCGTAGGTCAGGGTAGTATCAAAGCTGGTAACCACGATATCGGCGCTTTCCTCCTTGCCCGTCAGCATGGGAATACCGTTTTCGCGGAAATTTTCCACCAACTCGTCCGTGCCCACCAGATAAACGCTCTTCCCTGCACGGTGGCGCTTCAGATACTCAATGGTCACGTCACCGGAGGTCATGATCTCCTCGCGCTTCGGCGAAAAGCCCAGCTTGGACAGCTTCTGCACGTAGTAATCGGTGGTGTGAGAGGCATTGTTGGTAAAGAAAAGCACCTTTTTGCCAGCAGCACGCAGGTGATCAATAAAACGGATCGCAAACGGAAATACCTGGTAGCCCAGATAGATCGTACCATCCATATCGAAAATATAAAGCTCCTTGCTGCCGAGACAGGCGGTATCCGGATTTTTGAAATTCATATCGTTTACCTCGTCAAAATAAATTTAGATAATATATTATATCACTATCTTGATTTTTTTGCAAGGTTATGTTAAAATAAAGTGTAAACAAAAGTAAAAGGAGATGTTTGTATGGCAAAAACCGTGCTTGGCATCGATGTCGGAGGCAGTACCACAAAGATCGTAGGCTTTCGCGAAAACGAAAATGGACGGGAGCTGATCTCCCCCCAGTTCGTACGTGCCAATGATCCCATTACCTCTATTTACGGCGCTTTCGGCAAATTCACAATGGAAAATAATCTCTCCCTGAACGATATTGATCGCGTTATGATGACCGGCGCCGGCTCCGCATTCATCGACCGTCCTCTGTACGAGGGACTGCGTTGCCACACAGTACCGGAATTCAACAGTGTGGGCCAGGGCGGCCTGTATCTTTCCGGCCTCGACGAGGCCATCGTGGTCAGCATGGGAACCGGCACGGCGCTGATCCACGCAAAACGGGATAGCGACACCGCAAAAATCGAATATCTGGGCGGCACCGGTGTCGGTGGTGGCACCTTGATCGGTCTTTCCCGTCAGATGATCGACGTGGACAATATTGACCACATCGAGCAGCTGTGCCGAGAAGGCGACCTCTCCAACATTGACCTTCGCATCAGCGATATCTCCAACCGCAACTTTTACGATGGAGTGAATTACGAGCTGACCGCCTCCAATTTCGGAAAATTGAGCGATCTTGCCAGCAAAAGCGACATCGCCCTCGGCATTGCCAATATGGTCGGCGAAACCATCGGTATGCTGGCAGTATTTGCCGCACGCAGTTACCACCTGGATCGCGTCGTGCTTACGGGCAATCTCACCACGCTGGATCCCATCCGCCGCGTATTCGACATTTTGGAGGCAACCTTCCACATTCGCTTCATCATTCCCGAAAACGCGCAATACGGCACCGTGATCGGTGCCGCGCTCAGCAAGCTCTAAATATTCAAAAAGCACCGGTAGCCGTAGCTTCCGGTGCTTTTTGTTCAGCGCTTGATGATATATTTGTCGTATTCTTCGATAGGAATATAATCGTTTTCACGATGCCCTGACTCAGATAGTCCGGCATTATAAAGACCGGTCTCACTCTCACTTCGCAAACGGTAATCCGCGCCATCCTTGGTTATGGTAACGGTCGTATTGTACCCATCCTGGATAATGATGTACCGCACAGAGTCAATATCGGTTGCCACAGCCGCGTGAATGTTATATGCCCAATAGCCACTATTGGGATTCGTGGTCTCCCGGAAGAACTGCTCACTTGACGGCCACCAGATACAGGTCGGTGCCACCAAGCGATATAGCGCCAGCTCACAGCCCTGGAAGCCGTGATGCGCCAGCTGCACCATATCGGATTTGAGATAAGAGCCGTACATCGCACGTAAGCACTTGCTGCCGTTCTGATAAAGATCTCCGAGCCACAGCGCGCTGGTAGGCACACCCTGACGATTGCCGTTACCGTCGGTGCTATAGAACGTTGTTCGAATCACAGTAGAACTATCGTTGAAGTAATTGAAGCGCACCTCGCCAAGATCCTCATGGGTGTAAAGCACCTCAATCTCCATATTTCTCAAATAAAATTTTTGGCCGGTATGCAGCTTGATATAGCTCATGCCGTTCTTGGTAAGCCGCTGGATACGAAGCAGCTGATCCCGCACGTAATTGGTAGGGTTATAGGAATTGTAGTCCTCCTCATCAGATGTGAAATTGGCCAACAGCTTTTCTACCACAAACTGATTGCCGTAATCCTCACACAGGTTCAAAAAGTTGGAATAATGGTCGCCGTGTCCGTGTGACAGATACCAGGCAGCAATCGTCAAGGGGCGCTCGACGGTGGGAAATTCCCCAAAGGACTGGTAGTGAAGATCACGCAAAAGATTGTAGAGCCTTGTGGTATCCGCTTTGATGTTCATACCGCTGTCATAGACCACCATGGAGCCATCCTCCAGCGTAAACACGTAGGAGTTGCCGTAAACACTATTATCACTCTGATAGGACAGACGCATGGACGTGATCTTGCTGTTAGTAACCTTCGTGTAGCTCTGTTTTGGGGTCAGCTCCGATTCCTTCACCAAATTTGCCTTTTCAAGATAGGCGGAAACAATGCGCAGCGTTGGCGTAAACATTCGCAAGCCCTGCGCATCTGCATACTCGTATGCCGCAAACGTGACGTAAAGCACAGCCCTGTCCTTGTCATTGATCAGAGTGGAAAAAAGACTCTCGCCTATTTGATTTTCTTCGCGCACCTGAAAGCCGCTATTCTTTAGTTGCGTAATATAGGCCGAATAGGCATCGGCTCCAACGCCGTCACCGATATAATAATACGCCACGGCGCCGTCCGCCACGTCACGCGTGTGAGACAGCGAGATCCCCTCCCCTGTGGGATGAGGAAAATTTGTGTACCAGCCGGTGACCCGCGCCGCAGTCCATACCATATTCGCGGGCAGACGGACAACCGTTTTTCCGCTTTCATCCTTAAACTTACTCACATCCGCAAGAGTTTTGAACAGCGTCACCGCCGCACGGATCCCCGCGTCGTTTGTGCCCGTTACGGCAATTTTTGAACCGCTGATCGCCACACCATAGGTATGAGCATCCAACAGCTTCAGCAAGGGCTCCGAAACGGCGCGGGCGGTGTTTCCCACTGCAATTTCCTTGGATAATTCAAACATTGCATCATTTGTAATTTTAAGATCTGTAGCCTTCTTTCCCAAGGTACCCGCTAAGTTCGAGCGCAGATCATAGGCCGCTTGCACAGGATAGTCGTAGCCATTGGGATTGGCAGCGATCGTTACGGTGCTATCGTAGGAATTGCCCTTTTTATCATCCAATTTAGAGGAGTACACAACGATGTATTTTTCGTCCACGTCGACCATTTCCACGTTGGAAACGACCATGCTTGCGGGAACGGGCACAGCGGAGGCAGAGGCGGAAAGACAGGTCTCGAGAAAAGCATCCAGGGCCATCATCGTCAGTACCCGCGTGGTACCCACAATCACAATTTTATCCTTGCTCTTGCAGATCGCATAGCCATCGCCCTCGATTTTGGCAGCTGCATTTTGAGATTCCGGTCGATCCGTATCACCCACCAAAATCTCATACTGCGTTTCGCTTACACGGTCAGCCTTGCAGTCAATTTTTGTCCCAAGCGAGGCATTCACGTCAGTTGCAAACGCTTCGATCTTCGTTTTGAAAACGCTGTTGCTGAGATTACTTGCATAAACAACGCGATAATTGGAAATATCCGTGCTTTTCACCTTCTGGCAGGCGGATAAGAGCACCGCCGTAAAACCGCAAAGGCTTACTGTCAGTATGAACGCAAATATCCTTTGACGAATTCTTTTTTTCATAAGCACCTCACATAAAGCAGTCGTTTTGTGTGTCTATTATACCACGCCCCCTCTGCATTTTCAAGCAAGCCGTTTATCTTTTGGCACCCAAAGCTTGAAATTCATCACTTTACACAAATAGGGCTCTTTTCCTGATAAAAATGCGCCGAAAAAATTTGCTTTTTTGCAAAAAACCACTTCAACTCCCTTGACAGCCTACAGTCTTGAATGATATAATATCAAAGTATATGATTATTTTTCATTATGAAAGGTTTGATAGCTATGAAATGGACTTCCCTCAATGAGCTGCGCGAAAAATACCTTGCCTTCTTCGAATCCAAGGGCCATCTGCGTCTGCCCTCTTATCCGCTGGTTCCCATCAACGATAAATCTCTTCTGCTCATCAACTCCGGTATGGCACCGATGAAAAAGTTCTTTACCGGTGAGGAGGAGCCGCCCCGCCGCCGTGTCACCACCTGTCAGAAGTGCATCCGCACCCCCGACCTGGAGCGCGTGGGCCACACCGCCCGTCATGGCACCTTTTTTGAGATGCTTGGCAACTTCTCCTTTGGTGATTACTTCAAAAACGAAGCCATTCCGTGGGCTTGGGAGTTTCTGACCGAAACGCTGGAAATTCCCGCAGAGCTGCTCTGGCCCTCCGTCTACGAGCAGGATGACGAGGCCTTTGAGCTCTGGAACAAGGTCATTGGCGTACCTGCTGAGCGCATCACCAAGCTGGGCAAGGCCGATAACTTCTGGGAGCATGGCACCGGCCCCTGTGGCCCTTGCTCCGAGATCTACTTCGACCGCGGCGAAAAGTACGGCTGCGGCTCTCCCGACTGCCGTCCCGGCTGCGATTGTGACCGCTTTATGGAGATCTGGAACAACGTATTCTCCCAGTTCAACAACGACGGCAACGGCAATTACACCGAGCTTGCACAGAAGAACATTGACACCGGCATGGGTCTGGAGCGCCTCGCGTGCGTCATGCAGGGTGTTGACAATATGTTTGAGGTGGACACCATCCGCAAGATCCTCGATACCGTCTGCACCATCGCCGGCAAGACCTACGGCGCTAACAAGGCCAACGACATT
The DNA here is from genome assembly GCA_017462615.1 of Clostridia bacterium. Taxonomy (GTDB): domain Bacteria; phylum Bacillota; class Clostridia; order Oscillospirales; family CAG-272; genus Firm-07. Next base: position 32,031 of record JAFTQT010000121.1, read on the forward strand.
TCCATCCGCGTGTGCACCGACCACATCAAGAGCTCTATGTTCATGATCGCGGACGGCGTCATTCCCTCCAATGAGGGTCGTGGCTACGTGCTGCGCCGCATCATCCGCCGCGCCTGCCGTCATGGCAAGCTCCTCGGCATTGACCGTCCCTTCCTTGTGGAGCTTTGCGAGGTGGCCATCGGCGAGAACGTGAATGCCTACCCCGAGCTTGGCGAAAAGCAGGACTACATCAAGAAGGTCATTTCCATCGAGGAGGAGCGCTTTGACGCCACCATCGATTCCGGCCTTTCCATTCTTTCCGATATGATCAAGGATACCCTTGCCGCCGGCAGCAATACGCTTTCCGGTGAGGACGCCTTTAAGCTCTACGACACCTACGGTTTCCCCCTCGACCTGACCCGCGAGATCGCAGAGGAAAAGGGGCTTGCCATTGACGAGGAGGGCTTCACGGCCCTTATGCAGGAGCAGCGCACCCGTGCCCGTGCCGCAAGAGGCAATATCAGCGGCTGGAGCGATTCCTCCAAGGCGCTGCTGAACGATCTTGCAAAGACCGAATTCGTCGGCTATGGCAACACCGTCGCTGATGCAAAGGTGCTGGCCATCATCGTGGACGATATGCTGGTAAATGAGGTTTCCGAGGGTGACTGTACGCTGGTGCTGGACAAGACTCCCTTCTACGGTGAGGGTGGTGGTCAGGTTGGTGACACCGGTCTCGTTTCCTCCGAGGCGGGCCAAGCTATTGTAGTAGACACCAAGAAGGCCGAGGGTATTTATCTCCACATTTGCACCGTGCAAAACGGCATCATCCGCGTAGGCGACTGCCTCAAGGCCGAGGTTGACGCCGCAAGACGCGCCGCCATTATGCGCAACCACTCTTCCCTGCACCTGCTGCAGGCGGCTCTCCGTCAGGTGCTGGGCACTCACGTGGAGCAGGCTGGCTCTTACGTAGACGAGCAGCGCGGCCGCTTTGACTTCACTCATTTCGCCGCACTCACCGCCGAGGAGATCGCCAAGGTGGAGGCTGTAGTGAACGCCAACATCCTTGCAGGTGTGACTGTTGATACCGTTGAAACCGACATTGAAAACGCCAAGAAAATGGGCGCGATGATGCTCTTTGGAGAAAAGTACGGCAGCGTCGTTCGCGTTGTGAAGATGGGTGAGTGCTCCACCGAATTCTGCGGCGGTACCCACGTGGATAACACCGCCAAGGTTGGCCTGTTCCGCATCGTTTCCGAGGCCTCTGTTGCCTCCGGTGTGCGCCGTATCGAGGCCGTAACCGGTGCCAACGTGCTGGCTCTGCTGGACGAAAAGGACAAGCTTCTTGCTGATACTGCCAAGGAGATCAAGGCACAGAACGTCACCGAGCTGGTGAAGCGCTCCGCCGCTGTGATGGCTGAGTTGAAGGAGCAGAAGAGAGAGATCGATTCCCTCAACTCCAAGCTGGCAGCTACCAAACTGGATGCCATTCTTTCCGGTGCCGTTTCCGTGAAATCTGTCAAGCTGGTTACTGCCCGTCTGGACGGTATGCAGATCGACGTAGCCCGCACGCTGGCCGATGAGATCAAGGCCTCGAACGATGACGTCGTTGCCGTTCTGGCCGTTGCCACTGACGGCAAGCTCAATTTCATTGCCGTTGCCGGCAAGAATGCCGTTGTAAGCGGTGCTCACGCAGGCAAGCTGGTAGGTGCCGTTGCTGCCGTGACCGGCGGTAAGGGTGGCGGACGCCCCGACAACGCTATGGCCGGTGGCCGCGATATCGGCAAGATCGATGAAGCGCTGGCAGCCGCTGCAGCAACGCTGGAAGCACAGCTGCACTGAACAAAATAGAAAAAGCCTCGCAGCCAATGGCTGCGAGGCTTTTTGGTTATGAAATTTTTAGTTCTCACGCCACTTGGAGCTTTGATATTCGATCGGCACATTTTCTTCCCCCAGCGGATTTTTGTATCCCATCTTCTCAAGCTCGTCAAACCACCTATCCCTTTGACTGGGAGGTAATTTTTTTCCACACCACGGACAGTATTTTATCGATAAAACAGATATGTTGTCATCAGAACAAAGAAGATCGTATTCGTCAAACCTTTCATCATACCGTACAGACTTGGTTTCTTGTATGCTTTCCGTCATTTGAACGCAACAAAACGAATGGTTCTTCATAGCCCTATGTATTCCTTTCATGGCAAATTCACTCAATTCATTGTCAAAACCAATCTCTTTCACGTAAGATGATTGCGACAAACACATCCACTTCGATCTGCGCATTCAAATTTTCAACGTAATCGCCGCCAAGCGTTTGGCAGACTCTGCAAGAGAGGAAAGAATGCCGTACTCCTCAACGGAATGAATACGTCCGCCAGCGGTACCGAGACAGTCGATGCTGGGAATACCAAAGCTCGTGGTATCGGCAGAATCCGCTCCGCCGTTAGAATGACGGCGCTCAAGCTGCGGCAGACCCACTTCCTCAAAAATCTCGTTCATCCGTGCAAAAAGCGCATCGTTCTTCGAGCTAGGCTCCATGGCCACGCGGTAGCTGATCTGCTCCACCCGGCAGCTGCTGCCGGTAATATAGGAGCGCTCGGCAACCTCGCGCACGATACGCTCCGCACGCTCCCGCTCCTCGGCGGTGGCGAAGCGGATATCCGCCACGAAGCTGCAGCTTTCCGGCACGGTATTGGGGACGGTGCCGCCCTCAATAAGACCGCAGTTACAGGTAATGCCATGAGGCTCCTTCAGCTTTTCGAGCTCCAATATTTTATAGGCCGCCTCTGCGATAGCACTAACGGCCCCCAATTCCGCCTTGGCACAATCGCTGGAATGAACCGCCTTTCCCTTCACATAGAAGCGATACCGGGAAATACCCTTTCGCGTCAACACCACCGTTCCGGGCTTGTGCGGCTCGGTATTCAAAAACGCCACACAGTCCTTGGCCTTTTCACACATCCAGCCGATGGTGGCCTTTCCGCTGCCCTTACTGCCGGTTTCCTCGTCACTTTGCAGCAACAGCATCACCGGACGCTCACGATAATCGCAATCATCCAGCGCCTCCATTGCCATCAAACAAGCAACGGCGCCGCCCTTGCAATCGGTCACACCCGGGCCATAGATCTTACCATCTTCTATGCGCACGGCAGGTGAGCCGAAGGAGCCAACAGGATGCACCGTATCCATATGTCCGGAAAGTGCCACGGGTGCTCCCTTGGCCTCCGGATTCATAGTAATACACACCACATTGCCAGAAACCTTCTGTTCAAAAATTTCAATTTGAAAGCCTCGCGCCCTGGCTCTTTCTATGAAATATGCGCCCACGGCGTCTACGCCTTCCTTATAGGCGGTAGGACTCTCGATAGCAGCAACCTCGGCCCAAACACGTTGAAATTCCGCGTCCAGTGCATCAATAGCTGAAAAAACGTTTTGATAAAGCATACTTCTCTCCTGTAAAAAAGTCCTGTACCGCTGGCACAGGACTTTTTATCATCTTTATTTGCGACGGTTTCTGTTTCTGAAGATGTTCATAATCGAATCAAGGTCATCGTCGGTAATAGGAGAATCCTCCTCCACCTCATTCTGAGGAGCGGCAGGCGCCACGGGAGCGGCTACCTCAGTTTCCTCGACAGCAGCCTCCTCCGCGGGAGCCTCAGCCTCTTCCGCAGGAGCCTCGACTTCCTCTGCTGCGGGAGCAGCCGGAGCTACAGGAGCAGCGGGAGCTGCAGGAGTAACGGTATGACCCATATTGGCAACAACGGTATCTTCATTCTCAAAGCCGGTGGCAATGATGGTTACGCGCATTTCATCATCCAGCTCGTCATCAAAGGCCAGACCCCAGATAACGTTAGCATCGGGATGAGCCTCCTGGGAGATCATGGTAGAAGCAAGATCTACCTCCTCCAGACCTACGTCGTGAGAGGCAGTAATGCTGATCAAGATACCGTGAGCACCGTGGATAGAGGTCTCAAGCAGCGGGCTGGAAATAGCAGCTCTTGCGGAAAGCTCTGCCTTGTCGGGGCCGGTGGCACCGCCCACACCCATATGCGCGTAGCCGGCATTCTTCATGACAGCGGTCACGTCCGCGAAGTCCAGGTTGATGAAGCCGGGAACGTTGATCAGCTCGGAAACGCTCTGCACACCGCGACGGAGTACGTCGTCAGCAATTTCAAAGGCGTTGGCAAGAGTAATGCGGGTATCGGATACCTGCTTCAGCTTCTCATTAGGGATCACTACCAGGGAGTCCACATACTGACGCAGCTCCTTGATACCAAGCTCGGCCTGCTTCATACGGCGGCCACCCTCGAAGAGGAAGGGCTTGGTTACGATACCAACGGTAAGAATACCCATTTCATGCGCAATGCGAGCAACAACGGGAGCAGCACCGGTACCGGTACCACCGCCCATACCGGCAGTTACAAATACCATATCTGCACCGGCCAACATCTGCTTGATGTCCTCAATGGATTCTTCGGCGGCACGCTGTCCCACCTCGGGATCAGCACCTGCGCCAAGGCCCTTGGTGCTCTTTTCGCCAATTACCATCTGGGTAGGAGCGTCGGACTTGCGAAGAGCCTGACGGTCAGTATTGATGGCAACAAATTCCACACCACGAATATTAGCAGCGATCATGCGGTTGACAGCGTTATTACCGCCGCCGCCTACGCCAATTACACGAATTACCACGCCACACTCGCGGTTATCATCACGTTCAAAAGTCATTATGTTTATCCTCCGTTTTTTCTTGACTGCAACCTTTGGTGAGGTCACAGACTTATCGTTATAATGTGCTATTATATATTCTAATATATTTTTATAAATTTTTCAAGATGTTTTTGAAATATTTTTTAAAAAAATAGGACAATCCTCGACAAAATTATCGGGGATTGTCTTTTTTGATCAGTAATTTGCGGTTTTTAACAAATATCGCATATCTTCATAGATCAGTCGCCCCGCATCCGGACGCGAAAAGCAACGAATATTTTCGCTCATCGTACGGCGTGCCTCGTGATCTTGCAGCAAACGTGAAATCTGTCGCACCAACTCTTCGCCCGTCAGCTCCGATTCCCTGAGAAGACAGGCTGCGTTTTTATCCGCCAAGGCCTTGGCGTTGATATATTGATGATTCCCCGTCACGTTTGGCGAAGGGATCAATATAGCTGCTTTACCATAAGCCGCCAGCTCGCTGATGCTCATGGCGCCGGCACGACAAACAGTTACATCGGATGCTGCCATTTGTCGCGGCATATCCGCGATAAAAGCCCTTACCTCCAAATGCTTCTCACCTTGCAATCCTGCAGCGGAAAAGTTCTTCATAAATTCCTCGTATCCGTGTTTACCCGTGGCGTGCAGATGATAAATTTCCGGATGCTCCCGCTCCCACCTCATCATTTCCAATACCGCTGCATTGATCCGCTCCGCCCCGAGACTCCCACCAAAGGAAAGCACCATTTGCTTGCAGCCGTGCGGAAGCGGCCGCTTTTCGCCATTCCCTTCCATAATACCGCGCAGCGGGTTACCAACCGTTAACAAACGGTTTTGATCCTTAAAATAGCCGCCTGCCTCCGCAAAATTTAACCAAACGCGATCCACCCGATCGGAAAGAAGACGAACAGCAAGCCCCGGCACGGCATTAGACTCGTGTACGGCGGTAGGAATGCGCAGCTCCGCCGCCGCCCGCAGCGTAGGATAACAAGCATATCCTCCGGTGCCGATCACAATATGCGGCTGCCATTCCTTCAAAAAGCTTTTGGCCTCCCTGAGTGCGCGCTGGGCAAGATAAAGCGCGTGCACCGCGCGCAGACTGACCTTGCGCGGCAGCCCCAAAACACGGAAAGTCTTAATAGGATAACCGGCAGCAGTAACCAACGCATTTTCCATTCCCTGCTCCGTGCCGACAAACATGATCCTTGCGCCGCTGAAATTTGCCTTGATCATATCTGCCATAGCCAACGCCGGCATAATATGTCCACCGGTTCCGCCACAAGCAATCACAGTCTTTAGCATTTACGTTCCTCCTGTGCAATAACGTGATATGGAAAGCACGATCCCCATTTCAAAGATCTGCATCGCGAGAAAGGTGCCCCCGGAGCTGAAGAATGGCAGCGAAACACCCGTGTTTGGCATGGAATTTGTAACGACCGCAATATTCAATAGCGCTTGCAAAGCTAATTTCAGAGAAATTCCGAACACAACAAGAGCAGAAAAGCGATCCGGTGCCCGATAAGCAATGCGAAATCCGCGCCATACCAGCAGCGCGAACAATAAAATTACCATAAACGCCCCCACAAAGCCCAGCTCCTCGCAAATCACCGTAAAAATAAAGTCGTTTTGCGGCTGTGAAACGTAACCATATTTTTGCTGTCCGGCACCGAGACCTTTTCCAAAAAATCCTCCGGATCCAATGGCATATAATCCCTGCAGGGTTTGCCACGCAGAGCCCAGCGGATCCACCTCCTCGATATGTAGCCAGGTATCTACACGCACCTGCGCATAGGAAGAAACCAATATCAGAAGGCATCCCGCCGCTACAACCGCCCCAGCCATTGCGCCAAGATAGCGCAGGCGCGTACCGCCGAGATACATCATAGAAACGCCGATCATGCCAATAATCAGAAGGCCGGAAATGTGCTTTTCCGCCGCCACTAAAAGTCCGATCGCGCCGATCAAGCCACCTGGTAGCAGCACCCCATACCGAAGGCTTCCACCGTTTTTTCGCTTCGAATGTACCCTTCCCTCGTGCTTTGTCAGCACTAGCGCTAGCATCAGGATCAAAGCAAGCTTTGCAATTTCCGATGGCTGCACCGTCAAGGGACCGATCACCAACCAGCGCTGTGCGCCGCCGCCCACTGTACCGATCAGAAGCACCAGCACAAGCAACGCCACCGAGGAGGCGTACAGCATCACGGCAAAGCCGCGCCAAAAGCTTGGTGCGGTCATCAGGATAAAAGGAGCCGTCAAGATTGCTGACAAAGCCGCAAACAACAAATATCGTTTCAAAAAATAGAATCCGTCGCCGTAAAATTGCTGCCCATAGACCGTACTGGCACTGTAGGACATCAGCGCCCCAAAGGATAGCATCAGCAAAAGCAAAAACAGAAAAGGAAGGTCAACGCGCCCTCCTCGCGACAGGCTCACGTCGAAAAAAGATGGCTTCGCACGCTTCATCATAGCTTATCCCCCAAGATACGCCAACAAAGCAAAGATTGCCGCCGCCACGGTAAACAACAGCACGATCATCCGCTCTCCCCAACCGCATTTTTCAAAATGATGATGCAAAGGAGCCATGCGAAGCAACCGCTTGCCACCGCTCAGCTTAAAAAATCCCACCTGTAAAATCACTGAGGCTGCTTCCGTCACGTAGACACCGCCCGCCAAAAGCGCTGTGAGCGGTGCCTTGGCCACCAGGCTGCCGCCGGCGACCAAGGCGCCCAAAAACAAAGAACCCGTGTCTCCCATAAACACCTTGGCAGGATGTGCGTTATAAGGCAAAAAACCAATCGAAACACCCAGAAGCAGCGCCCCTGTAACAGCGAGCTTGACGTCACCACAAGCAAGAAAAAAGGCGCCCAGAACAGCTACCGTGGAGGCAAGCAACCCGTCTAATCCGTCCGTCAGATTCAGCGCATTGACCATTCCCGTCAAAAACAGCAACGCCAGCGGATAATAAAAGCTGCCAAGCACGATCTCCTTTTGCAAAAATGGTACAAAGATATCAGTCCCCACGCCGCCGAAGCCACAAATCAAAACCAAAAATACAGCAGAAGCCACAAGCTGTAAAAAATATTTTTGCGGTGCCGTCAATCCCTCGTTGCGTTTGTTACGCAGCTTACGGTAGTCGTCGAAAAATCCAATACCGCCGCAGAAAACGGCGTACAGCAATACAAACGCCATCACCTTGACGTTATCGATGCCTATCCTCTGCAAAAGTGCCGGTAGGCAAATTAAAAAGCCGATCACTACCGCCAGCATAAAGGCGGCACCGCCCATGGTCGGCGTTCCGGCCTTCACAGCGTGCCAGGAGGGCCCAATTTCCAGAATGGGCTGCCCGGCACGCTTTTTTTTCAAAACGGGAAGCCAAAGCTTCTCTAAAATTAAGCTCAAGCCAAAAACGCAAAGAAAAAGCCAAAGAAAAGATCCGATTTTTTCCGTCATAATCCCCTCCTTGTATTTTCAAGCACCTCGTTCAGCGCCATTTTGCGACTTGCCTTGAAAAGCATAAATGCATCCTTGGGCGTTTCGGACAACAGGGACGCCACCAAAGCCGCTTCCTCTCCCACCTCAAAGCAAAAAACAGACGAGGTCGGCATTCCGGCCGTACGCGCTCCCTCAGCGATAGCTGCCGCATACTTGCCGTAGGCAAAGATCTGCCTCACTCCATGTGCAGCCGCGAAGGCACCCGCCGCGTTGTGTAGCGGCACCGTCAGCTCACCCAGCTCCAGCATATCGCCGAGCACCGCTACCAACGGGCGCCGCGCTGCCAAAAGCCTGGCAGATTCGATTGCCGCCTTAACCGCCTCCGGCGAAGCGTTGTAAGTATCGTCAAGAAAGCTGCGTGTGCCTACGGAAATCAATCGCATCCGGGGCGCCGCCAGCTTGGCCGCTTCAAGCCCTCGTCTGATTGCCTCGTCCGATTTTCCCTCCAGCATACCAATAGCCGCCGCAATCGCCAATACGGAAACACCGATGCTACCGGGTACGTGCCACACAAGATTCTTGATGACACGCTCCTTACACATAATATCTACCCTTGTACCTTTTTCATTCATGCAAATATTGACAGCGCGAAAATCTGCGTGCTCATGCATGCCAACACATAATATGCGTGGCACCAATCGCATGGATTGAGGCACTTCCACCTCTCCCGGAAGAAGCAGAACATCCTTTTCTCCTTGTCCGGCCGCGATGCTCAGCTTTTCGGCCGTTAAAACACGCATACTTCGGAAATTTCCCAAATGAGCAGTACCTATGTTGGTAAGAACGGAAACATGGGGATGCAGCGCCACGGACATAGGTGCCATCTCTCCCGGATGGTTAATGCCCAGCTCTGACACAAAATAATCCGCCTCGCGCATACCAAGTAAGGATAACGGCATCCCAATAGTGCTGTTGTAGTTTCCGACACTTTTCGAGACCCGGGAGCCATCAGCGGCAAGCACAGCGCTGATGGTTTCCTTTACCGTGGTTTTTCCGGCGCTACCGCTGATCGCAATTACCCGCGCGCAGCTTTTTTCCCGTCGCATTGCCGCCGCATTCAGCAAGGCCGCCGCCGTATCTTTTACCGTGAAAAGCCAATAATTGCCGGGCAAAGGCACACTAACGTCGGAAAGCGCTATCGCCGCCGCTCCGCGCTGCAGCGCCTGCTTCAAAAACGCGCTACCGCTTTGATGGCTCCCGCACAGCGCCACGAACATATCTCCCGGACGAACCTCCCGGGAATCATTGGTAATCCCCGCGAGACAGCACGGCGGTTTTCCTATACACCTCAACGATGCCTGCATTCCTTCCGCCATCATCAGTACTGCATTCATCGGCTCCGCAAGCTCAATGCGCATCCTCTTCTCCTCCCTTCCGTGCCAGTAACGCCCGCTTCGCGATCTCCCGTTCCGAGAAAGGCAGACGCTTGTTACCTCGAATCTCGTATTCCTCGTGCCCCTTGCCTGCAAGCAAAACAATGTCACCGGCCCTCGCTACCCGAATAGCGAAGCGGATCGCTTCCTCCCGATCCGGTATTACCGTATAGGCCTTTTCCTTATCAACGCCACGCAAAATATCCCGCAAAATTGCCGTCGGCTCCTCGCTGCGGCAATTATCCGAAGTCAATACGGTAAGATCTGCCAACCGCGTCGCAATTCTTCCCATTTCCTTTCTTTTTCCACGGTCGCGGTCACCTCCGCACCCAAACAAAAGCAATATACGGGCACCGGTCGCGCGCCATTGGCGCACGCTCTGAAGCAAACGCTCTAACGCGTCCGGCGTGTGGGCATAATCAAGAAACACGCTGATATCCGCCCCCGGCACGCTTACACGCTCCATGCGGCCTTGCACCCCGGGAAAGGCACCCAGCGCCTCGCTTACAAGAGTCGTTTCCACCCCCAAGGAAAGAGCCGTTGCCGCTGCCAGCGCGGCGTTTTGCACGAAAACGCCGCCGGGAATGGCAATGGAAATATCGACACATACCTCCCCCACCGTCAGCCGAAAGACCGTTCCCCGCTCTCCGCGTTGTCCAAGCACCGTCACGGAGCTGCGTGAAACCACGATCTGGGGCACCGTCACCTCGCTTGCCAACCGGCATCCAAAGGGTGAAAGGGCCGATATGACCGCCACCTCACATTGAGAAAACAGCTTTCTTTTTTCAACGTAATAGGACTCCATATCTCCATGAAAATCCAAATGATCTGCTGTCAAATTGGTAAACAGCGCACGCTGAAAGGTAAGCGGCGCCACTCTGCCAAGCGCCAACGCATGAGAGGTCACCTCCATCACCACGCATGCAGCGCCGCGATCCCTCATTTTGGCAAGCTGTGCGTACAGCTCCTCCGGCTCCGGCGTAGTCATATTGGCCAAGGGGTCCGCAGCGCGAATGGAAATGCGCTCTCCGTCAAAAACAGTAGAAACGGTGCCGATCAAGCCGCAGTGAATCCCTGCATGGCGCAGTATATGGTAGATCATTTCCGCGGTTGAGGTTTTACCATTGGTCCCGGTAATACCAACGAGCGTAAGCGAACACGCCGGATGCCCATACCACGCGTCACAAAGAAATGCCAAAGCCTGCCTGGCATCGGGCACTACCAAATGCGGCACATTTTGCACCGGGCGTTCCGCTATCACAAAAGCAGCGCCGCGCTCTACGGCCTCCGCGATATACGCAAAACCATCCGTCCGCAACCCCCGCAGCGCCACGAATACCATGCCGATCTGCACTCTGCGGGAATCGGAAACAACCCCCGTCACCTCTCTATCCTCTACCGTTGCCGACAATCCCGCTTCTTGCAGTAGTACCTTTAGTCTCATATGCTCCCCTCCATGCTATTCTCTTTTTTCCTCATACGGAAAATACAGCGTCACCACCGTCCCCACAGGCACCACCTCTCCTGCCGCCGGATATTGTTTTGAAACAGTTGCGCTGCCGGATGCGGGATCGCGCACCCCCACCACGGCCGTATTCAGCCCAAGATCGATCAGCCTTTGATTGGCAACGCTTCCGCGTTCACCGATCAGATCGGGAACCTTGACCGTATCGGCCAGATCCGCGCCCAGCATCAGCACCAGCTTGGCTCCTTGGCGGACCACGCTGCTGCCCGCTATGGGAGACTGCGAAACCACCAGATCTCCTTCTCCGACAAAGGAAAAGAAAAATTCGGAATTTTGAAGCAGCTCTGTAGCCGCCTCCGGGGTAAGACCCACAAGATTTGGAACGGTCAGCGTCCGCTCCGCCTCCTCGTCCTCCGTATATACCGCCTCTACGCCAAGATAAGGCAGCGCGGCACGAAACACGCTCCCCACGTAAGGTGCTGCCACCACACTACCGTATCTGCTGCCGTCCGTGGGCTCATCTACCACAATAATCACCGCGATCTCCGGATCATCCGCCGGTGCAAACCCCACGCACGAGCCAATACGCGCCTCTCGATTGTCTCCAATCTTTTCAGAAGTTCCGGTCTTGGCTGCCACCCGATACCCCGCCACATAGGCGTTTTTGGCGCCACCATCCCCGGAAACGCCCCCCTCCAGAATGGCAGCAACGGTTTGGGCCGTTTCCTCGCTGATAACGCGGCGTTTTATCACGGCCTCATGGTGATAGACCTCATTTCCTTCGGCATCCGTCATCCGTTCCACAAGATACGGCGTTACCAATTCCCCTCCGTTGGCAATTGCTGAGATTGCCGTTATCATCTGCAACACCGAAACCTTAAAATTTTGTCCAAAGGAGGCTGTCGCGAGATCCAACGAGGTAAAGGAGGATTTGGAATGAAAAATGGAGCCGCCTTCTCCCGGCAGATCAATTCCTGTTTTTTCTAACATTCCAAAGCCCTTTACGTAATCATAAAAGCAGTCCGTCCCAATACGTGCCGCTATGGTCATCATCACGGGATTGCAGGAATTCTGAAGCCCTTCTGTAAAGGTCAGGCTACCGTGCCCTCCCGCCTTGTGACAATGAATGAGGCGATCTGCCACCGCCAACGCGCCGCTGCAGAAAAAGCGCTCTTCAAGATTCGTCACCGCCCCCTCCTCCAATACCATAGAGCAGGTCAAGGCCTTAAAGGTCGAGCCGGGCATATAAATTTCCGTAGCGGCCTTATTTGACCAGCTTTCCAAAAGCAGTCCGTTGTACGCCTTTCGGTATGCCTCGCTCCCCTCCGGTAGCCCTAATGCAGCAAGCTCTGCCGCAGCATAATCGTTTAGCTCGAAGGGCTCGTTCAGGTCAAAGCTTGGTGCCGTTGCCATAGCCAAAACTGCGCCAGTCTTAACGTTCATCACAATACCGCAGACCCGATTGGCAGCGCCGGATTCGATCATCGTTGCCTCCAGCTGCTCCTCCAGGACAGATTGAATATACGCATCCAGCGTGGTTTGCAGCGTATAGCCGGGCACCGCCGCCTGATACGCCTCATATTGATGCGGCAGCTCGTTTCCCGCAGAATCTCTTGCCGTGATATAGGCACCCGGTGTACCCGAAAGCGCCTTGTCGTATTGCAGCTCTAATCCGTAAAGCCCTTGACTGTCGCTTCCCGTAAATCCTAAAACGTGCGCCGCGAGGGTTCCGTAAGGATAATAACGCGTTTCCGCTGCCTCTACCGTAACCATATCGTACAGATCATGCTCGGCTACAAAGCGCAAGACCTTATTCGCTACCTCGGCTTCCAGCCCACGCGCCACCGTTCTCTGCAGCTCGGTTTTGTGTGAAATGTGCGAGAGCATCTTTTCTGCCGTCAAGCCCTCGATCAGCCCAGCAAGCCCGTTGGCAATCCTTTGCCCGAGAGCTTCACTATCCTCCGCGCGGGCAATGATATTGGGAAAAATCGATACGTTGTATATCGTTCGATTGGTGGCAAGCACACGCCCGGTAGCATCCAATATTTCTCCCCGCGCTGCCAACACCTTGGATTCCGTCGTCAACTGATCCAAAACCTTTTTTTGATATTTATCAAAGCTGAACACCTGCAGCAAAAGGATCCGCGCCGTCAAAAACAAAAAGGCAAAAAGTAAGACCGCAGCCAGTACAATCGCTCGCCTTGAGGTTCTTTGGGTCGCAACCGCATTAGACATAAAAAATCTCCTTTGTGAAAATAGAAAACGGCGAATTCCGCCGTGCAATACGGAATTCGCCGCGGACGACGGCTTTGCCGTCACCCTATTCTATTCTTAAAAAGGAGAGATTATGACTTATTTACCGCCCAACGCGGCCAGAGCGTTCAGCAGCGCGGCCATAGAAATGCCGCCTTCTTTTTCTGCCGGATAAATCTCTACAGCATCCTCTTCTGAAAGAGAGAGCTCTGCTGCATCCTTCAACGGATCAGCCTCGGCTGCGGGATCCTTTTCCAGCATATCTACCTGGGCCTCTAATGCAGCTACCTCGCGATCCATTTCCTCCAATACCAAGGAGGAACTCGCCAGAAGAGCAACGGAAAGCACCAGCATCAGCAGAAACATGGCAGGAACAAATGCAAACCGACGGCCCGCGGTGCGAACGCGATGCACAAATCCGATCTTTTCCTGTTCCTTGCTCTTGGCAGTTCTCTGCCGCTTGATAAACTCATTGCTTTTTTCAGCCTTTTGCTCCGCTACAACGAGCGAACGGCGCATAGCACCCAGTCTGTCGTTATTGCCGTAACGATGATTGAAGAATTTCACAAAATCACCAGTGGTGATCTGAAATCCGCCATCACCGTTATCGTGCAGATATACAATGGCATCTACATTGGGGGTAGGATTATGATCGATGGCTCTACCGGAAATCGCGCGCTGTGTGCGATCACGATACTGACCGCGCAATTCTTCAAATTGATGTCTGTATTCTTCCTGAAAATAAACTTTTTCGTACGTCACGGTCTTATCCATAGGTAGAAGCCTCCATTTCTTCAGATTTTTTCCGCCACGCGCAGCTTCGCGCTGCGGGAACGGGGATTTTCAGTCAATTCCGCGTCACTGGGCAGAATGGGCTTTTTTGAAACAATGCGAAGCTGCGGCTTATTTCCGCACACGCATATTGGCAAGCTTTTGGGACAAGTGCACCCTGTCGAAAGCTTTGCAAAGGTTTGCTTGGTAATGCGATCCTCCAGCGAGTGGAAGGTGATCACGCAAAGTCTACCTCCCTGCCGCATACGTGCCGTCGCACTGCGAAGCGCCGGCTCGATGACGTCAAGCTCACCGTTTACCTCGATGCGAATCGCCTGAAAGGAACGCTTGGCGGGATGATGCCCACCTTCTCTTGCGGCGGCTGGAATCGCGGATTTGATCAGATCGGAAAGTTCGCCGGTGGTCTCAATGGGCCGCACGGCACGTCTTTCCACAATTTTTGCGGCAATGCGCGCGGCAAAACGTTCCTCACCGTAAGTGTACAAAATATTCTTGATATCGGCTTCGCTATAGGTATTGACTACAGCATAAGCAGATTTTTCTTTGCGCTGATCCATGCGCATGTCCAATGGCGCGTCGGATTGATACGCAAAGCCACGATCGGGAGTATCTAACTGATAAGAAGAAACGCCAAGATCCAGCAGTACACCGTCGATCTTTTCGATACCGAGATTATCCAGAACCGTACTGATCTCAGAAAAGTTGCTGCGCACCACCTGGGCACGATCTCCCAAGGGTGCAAGTCTTTCGCTTGCTGCTTTGATTGCGGCTGCGTCCTGGTCGATAGCGATCAGCTTACCGGTGGTCAAGCGGCTGGCAATAGCGAAGGAATGACCTCCACCGCCCGCGGTACCGTCCACATAGATGCCGTCCGGCCGAATAGCAAGGCCTTCCATGCATTCGTCCAGCAGTACAGATTTATGAACGAAACTTTCCATATCAAAGACCGCTTTCTTCCAATGCGGCGCGAATAGCATCCAGATCCATGGCGGAAACGCGCTCGTCGTAAAGTTTCTCGGACCAGATCTCGCCAAAATCGCCGCAACCGACGATAACCAGATTGCGCTCGTCCTCGCCACCGATCTTGGCAAAATCAAGAAGGCCGTTGGGCAGCAGCACGCGACCGAGAGAGTCGGGTGTTACCTGTGCTGCATCGCGATACAGAAACCAAAAGGTATCCTCCGCCACCTTACGGGGCAGCTTTTTGAGAGGCTCGATATATTCCTTCCAAGCCTCAGCGGAGTAAAAACGAAGGCAAGTGCCACGCACACTACGGACGATCATGAAATTTTCGCCCAACTCCTCACGGAGCTTTGCGGGAATGGAAACACGGTTTTTCGCATCAAGCGAATGACGATACTCGCCGGATAACATATCGCGTTCCTCCTTCCCTTTGGCTGGATTCTTTTACCATTTCATAACATTTTTGCCCATTTCTTTCCACTTGACTATATTATAGCCCTTTTTCCGCCCTTTTGTCAATACCAATAATGGAAAAACAACAATTTTTTTCAGAAAATATTTTACATTTTTCAGTTTTTCTGTTCCAAAAAAGAAAAATCGCGCAAAACATGGTGCGCGTGGTAAAATTTTCTGCAAAAAATTCCCCCTCGGCACCAGGATACCAAAAGGGGGAATGTTGCATCTTTCTTCCTATTTCATCAATTCGCCAGATAGTCGAATAATCTCCGGCGCAATTCTCTTTCGTTCTTTTTTCAGAATGTGATTATATGTGGGATATGCGAGTGAGATCAGCACGATACCAACTATGCCTACAAAAATGCCAAGCAACAGATTTGTTTTTTCGTGCAAGCCCAAAAGCCCCCCCAGGTTCGTCATAACAAGGCTCATACCGGTTCCCAGAATCAAGGCACCGATGATTCCCAGCACAAGAGAAACCACCGTGGCCCTTTGCGTCACCGACGCATCCAGTTGACGTAGCCGAGCCATTTTATTTTCCACCGGCTGGGGATCCGTATATTTTTGGCGTATCGCCCTTACCTCTTCTTGCATTTCCGCAGAGTACGTATAGGAAAAGCTTTCCTGTTCCCTTTTCTCCATTTAGACCTCCTCTCCCGCGTTCAACAGCTTCATCATTTTACTTCCCTTCCAAATCATATAAATTGCTATCGCGACAATAAAAGCAGACGTTCCCGCACCGGATGCCGCAAGTATCCAACGCCGCTCTGTAAATTTCATTGTAGCATCACCAAACGTGGTCAGCATCGTAGAGGCAAGGATCAGCATGGAAACGCAAGCGGAAGCAAGGCTGATAAACCAGGACGCGGCATATAATGGACTATTGTATTTTTGGTATTTTACTGTATTGATAATGGTAAGCGTAAGTGACGTAAAGGTATAGGCCGCAATGGCGATGGTGGTGATTTCGTGATGATGAAAGCTTCTGCTCCAATACACCATAAAAAAGATCATCAAAGAAACCATCAGATTCATAACCAAAAATATCACGCCATAGGCTCGATACGCACGGTACTCATGCAGCACGTCCTTGTCATTTCCACGCTTGGCCACACCACGAAGCAAAAGGAATCGCATTACGGCAAGCGAGGCATAATATCCCGCAAGCGAACCGAACCATAGAGTGCGGTGCCAAATTCCCAGCCCAAGCTGCAGCGCTGCGTAAGCGATGTTCCAAGCAAAGGTCCCGTAAAGGGATATCTTCATCCTCCAAGCGGTGTCCTCCCGCCAACGCCGCGCATATTTGTTTTTCTCCCGAAAGGAAAGGAAGCCGCGTGCCAGCTGCGGCATGCGAAAGCAACAAATAGTCAGGGTATACGCGGCAACCACGTAGGAAGCAACGGCAATTGCCGATTCCGTTCCCACAGCCATCATTGCGTATATCAGAAACGCGGCTGAAACGGGCAAAAGCGTGATCACCACAGCAATGTGGGGCAGCAACAGCGCTCTCCCGAATTTCTTCCAATTCATTTTAGCGCCTCCTGATTTTGACCGTAAAGACCGAGCCCTTGCCCAGCACGCTCTCCACGCTGATCTCGCCCTGCATAATATCAACCACTCTCTTTACCAGTGCAAGCCCCAGTCCGTTACCGCTGACAGCGTGCGAGCGATCCCCTTGATAAAACTTTTCAAAAATATGAGCACCCACGTCCGCACTCATGCCGCAGCCGGTATCGCTGACCTTGATCACGGCGTATTCCTCCGTGGCGTTTAACGTAACGCCAACCGTACCGCCATCCGGCGTAAATTTGAAGGCATTGGAAAGTAAATTGCTCCACACGTGTCCCAAAAGCTCTGCGTCTGCCGCAACGATCACGTTTGGCGCAATATCCGTTTCAATGTCAATACCGGCCCTCTCCCACACGCTTTCGTATTGCAACAGGCATTCGCACAGCTGCTCTCCCAGATCAAATTCCGAAACCTCCGGATAGATCTGCTGGTTTTCAAGACGGTTCAGCTTCAGAATATTGGTCATCATATCCGTCATACGGCGGCAGCCATCCGCGATCCCCTTGGCGTACTCCATTCGCTCCTCCTCCGTCAGATCCGGAGCCTGCAGCAGCGTACTGTAATTCTGCATCACTGCGAGCGGCGTTTTCATCTCGTGAGACACGTTGGCAATAAAATCCGTACGCAGCGTTTCTACGCTGCCGAGCTCTTCGGCCATTTTGTTAAAACACTCAATGACGCGATTGAAGGTCTCATCTGTTCCCCACTTGCTCTGAAGCTTTACCCGAACGGAAAAATCCCCCTTTATGATCTGCTCTGCGGCGTCGGTAATACGCTTTACAGGCCGCTCCACCGTGATCCTTCTACGCATTGCGTCGATGATTGTAAAAATAAGGCTCAAAAGTGCTACGTTCAAAAAGGTAACCTTGGCAGCCACGCTGATGTTTTCATCCGTTAATACAACTCCCAGGCTTTCCGACAAAATAGACACAAACAGCATCGTGCAGCATGTAATGACGAAGGCCACCAGCAAGAAGAAGATAAAATAATGATTGAGCCAACGCAAAACGCCCTTGACTACTCCACGTTTTTTCATTTAATCACCGCCTTGTAGCCAAGACCGTGCACAGTCTTGATCTCAAAATCCTCGCATTCCGAAAGCTTCTGCCGAAGCTTTGTCATATATACGTCCACGGCTCTCGGTGCCGTTTCAGTATCCGCATCCCAGAACTCATCCATCAGCTGCGTTCTGGTAAAGGTCTTTTTGGGATAGCTGAGCAGCTTGTAAAGAATATTGAATTCACGATTGGTCAGCGAGATCTCCTCCCCATCAAGGCAGGCAGTACGTTCGTCGGCATCCATTACAAAATGCCCGATCTCCAGCTTGCGACTGGCGGAAATTTTGGCACGCCGCAGCAATGCGCCAATGCGCAAAAGCAATTCGTCCAGATCAATGGGCTTGACCATATAATCATCCACCCCAATGCGAAAGCCCCGTTGCTTTGAAGCGAGATCATCCCGCGCTGTCATGAAAAGGATGGGAATGTTCTCGTTCAGCTCCCGTACGTTCCGCGCGAATTCAAACCCATCGATGCCGGGCATCATAACATCTGATATAATGAGATCGAACATATGCTCATACAGCGCGTCGTAAGCCTCGTTGGCGCCCAGGCATCCCATCGGCTCGTATCCGCCGTGCTCCAGAAAGGAACAAACGGTTTTGTTCAGATCCTTGTCGTCCTCTACAACTAATATCTTAAACATTGCGCACCTCCGCACACTACTGTCATGATATCATACAGTATAACACCCAAATGTTAAGGTTTTGTTTTGATTTAGAAATTTTTGAAAAATATCTTGCATTCGAATCACGTCGTATTCGCTATAAAAAAAGCCACGCCCTCGCGTAGCCGTCTCTCTTTTTTATTTTTATGCGTTTTCCATGGATTCCTTTATGATCTGCTTGTATTCCTCGCCGTGCTCGGTGGCCGCAGGCTTCAAAAAAGGCCGTGAGGGCATCCGGGATGTGCCCATCTCCACGTAAGGCGCATACTCCACGTTGGTGCCAATGTAGACCTCGTTTTCTTCAACGCCGGAGCCGATGCGATCCATGTACGTGTTGCCCTCGTCGTCGCGGTAGGAAAAAGCCTCTCCCTCCCGATTTTTCACGGCGTAGGTGATGCTGTTACGGAGTCTGCCTGTGTCAACGGCCTTCTGCCGCGTGATCGCCTCCTTGGCGTGGGTCTCTGCTACCATTCCAATGGTTTCCAGCGCCCGCTCCATGGCCGCGTCAAACGCCCGCAGCACCTTACCGCTGTTGTCTGTGAATTTGATGCTGCTCATTCTTCGACCACCTCAAAAAATTCAAGAGGATACGCATATTCTTCTCCGAACCTATCAATAACGCTAATTACAGAATCTTTGTGCTGATATGCACTTACAATTCTATATCCGTCATAGACTTCTCCTACAATAAAACCATATTTGTTTTCTTTTATGCACTTAGCTCTAATTTTATTGCTCGTCAATATAAAAGCGTCCTCCTTTCACTTTAACTTTGTATTCTACCTTTCCAATGTCCGGATGCTGATACCAGTGCAATTCTACTTGCCTAATATTAGAATATTCGTCGTAAACTTCATAGATCGCTTTTTCTTTCTGCCAGCCTTCTGCACCGCAGTTGTATTCGTCAACAAGGCGTTCAATATCATCGATCTTTCTTCCTGTTTTACATCCCTTACCTGCCATAGTATGGTCTGGTGGGAATATTGGTCGAGAACCTATAACAAACTCGACGGGCGTATCGCTGTCCGGATAATTAACTATGGGATAACTGGGGGATTTGCCACCAATAGCTTTCTCCACCCTTTCACCATATATTTTACCACTTTTCAAGTCTCTTGTCAACCCACTCTGCGCTGTTTTTTTCTTCACCAGCTCGTTTGCCAGCGGCCTGTTATCCTCGCTCTTGGTCTTCGTTTTCTTCCCATCAAAGCCCAGATATTTCACGCCAAGGGTGCACCGGCAGTTATAGACGTTGGAGGGATGCGCCGTGTGATCGCCCGGGAACATAATAGGCCCCATCTCACTCTCAAAAGGCTCGTCCACCTCGGCAAACTGTCCGTCAAGCAAAGCGTGAGCGTGGCGGGTGCGCATATCGTAGGTGGCGATCCACTTACGCTTCAGCATCACGCCGTCCTTCCTTGCCCGCTCGTAGCTGTCCTGCCGCCCACGGTTCTCCGCCTCCATAGCCGTAAGAGAGTCGAACGCACAAGCCTTACGGCGAAAAATTTCTGCGTTTTTCGCCGTCCTTTGCCTTGCAAAGTACGTACTTGGCTGCGGCAAAGGCCAACAAAATCCACTATAAATTTTTTCGCCGTAAGGTGCGA
>JAFTQT010000122.1 GCA_017462615.1 Clostridia bacterium
ATTGAGAAGTTTGCCAAGGTGGCTCACGCCCATGGCGTGCCGCTGATCATCGACAATACCTTTGCCACCCCCGTCAACTGCCGCCCCTTTGAGTGGGGGTGTGATATCGTCACCCACTCCACCACCAAGTATATGGACGGTCACGGTGCGGCTGTGGGCGGCTGTATCGTGGATTCCGGTAAGTTTGACTGGACCAAATACCCCGAAAAGTTCCCGGGTCTTTGCACCCCCGATGAGAGCTACCACGGTGTTACTTATACCGAGCGCTTCGGCCTTGCCGGCGCCTTTATCACCAAGGCGACCGCTCAGCTGATGCGTGACTTCGGCTCCATTCAAGCACCCCAGAACGCCTTTATCCTGAATCTCGGCCTTGAGAGCCTCCACGTGCGCATGGCACGCCATTGCGAGAACGGTCTTGCCGTAGCCAAGTATCTGCAGTCCGACGACCGCATTGCCTGGGTCACCTATCCCGGACTTGAGGGCGATAAGTATTACGACCTTGCCAAGAAGTATATGCCAAATGGTACCTGCGGCGTGGTCAGCTTCGGCGTGAAGGGCGGCAGAGCCAAGGCCGAGGAGTTTATGAAGCATCTGAAGATCGCCGCCATCGAGACTCACGTGGCTGACGCTCGCAGCTGCTGCCTGCATCCCGCCAGCGCCACCCACCGTCAAATGAACGACGAGGAGCTGGTGGCCTGCGGCGTCTCTCCCGATCTGGTGCGCTTCTCCTGCGGTATTGAGAATGCCGAGGATCTGATCGCCGATATCAAGCAGGCCCTGGACGCTTGCAATCAATAATTTATCAGCCCCCCGAAAGGAGGCAATCCTATGCCCATTAAAATTCCGAATTTGTTGCCCGCGACACAGACGCTGCACGAGGAAAACATCTTCGTTATCACCGAAAACCGCGCCGTGACGCAGGACATCCGTCCCCTGCGCATTGTGATGCTGAATCTGATGCCGCAAAAGATCGTCACCGAAACCCAGATCGCGCGCCTCATTGGCAACACGCCCCTGCAAGTGGAGCTGGAGCTGCTTCAGACCGCTACGCACCAAAGCACCCATACCTCCTCGGAGCATATGCTGGCCTTTTACAAGACCTTTGACGAGATCAAGGATCAGAACTTCGACGGCATGATCATCACCGGCGCACCGGTGGAGCATATGGAATTTGAAGAGGTGGATTACTGGCCAGAGCTCTGCGAGATCATGGAGTGGAGCAAGACCCACGTCACCAGCACCCTGCATATCTGCTGGGGCGCCCAAGCGGGGCTTTACTACCATTACGGTATTCCCAAATATCAGTTGGATGAAAAGCTCTTCGGCGTATTTGAGCATCACCTCGACCACAAGCGCTCCATTCTGTTCCGCGGTTTTGACGACACCTTCCTGGTGCCCCATTCCCGCCACACGGCCACCCGACGTGAGGACGTGGAGAGTGTGGACGGCCTCAAGATCCTTGCCAGCTCCGACGAGGCGGGCGTCTTTGTGATCTCTACCGAGCGCGGCCGGCAGATCTTCGTCACCGGTCACTCGGAATACGATGCCGATACGCTCAAAAAGGAATATCTGCGCGACAAAAACCTGGGGCTTCCCATCGCCGTGCCGAAGAATTATTTCCCGGATGACGACGATACCAAGGCACCCATCGTCCGTTGGCGCAGCTGTGCCAATCTCTTCTATTCCAACTGGCTCAACTACTTCGTCTACCAGACCACGCCCTACGATATCACGCAGATCAAATAATGATGCGAAAGAAGCGACCTCATTAAAATCAAACTGCACAAAAAAGCCTCCCCTGTGTAAGGGGAGGTGGCACGCGAAGCGTGACGGAGGGGTTGTAAAACACAAAAATTGTGCAACAACCCCTCAGCCGCCTACGGCGTCGGCTCCCCTTACACAGGGGAGCCTTTCTTATTCCATACTTTGTGCAAATTTTTCTTGGTGAGATAGCCTCTTTTGGTTCTTCAGGCAAAGGGCTGATTGCGGTATGTACGGGGAGAGACGCCGTAGCTTTGCCGGAATTTTTTGGAAAAATAGAGCGGATCTGCAAAGCCAAGCAGGTCGCTGATCTCTCCGATGGAGAGCGACGGATCCTTCAGCAGCCTCGCGGCCTCGGCAAGGACACGGTCTGCCACGTATTGCTTCACGGAGGCGGAGAGCTCCCGGCGGAAGTGCTGTTCCAGCGTGCTGCGGGAAACGAAGACCCCCTCGGCGATCTGCTCGGCGGAAAGGGAAAAGGAAAGATTGGCGTTGATGAAGCGCATGGCCCGCTCGATGCAGGGTGAAAAGGAGCGGGGGGTCAGCCGCAGGGCTTGCCCATCGCAAAACAGCTGCAGGAGCTGCAGCAGCCGCCCGTACAGCTGCAGCTGCGCCTCAAGCCCGCTGCCTTGGGGCAGAAGGAAGGCGTCACTCAGCGCCTCCGGCACCGCCACGGTCAGCACGTCGCGGTCGCTCTCCAGTAGCTCGAAGCCGTTCTCGCCGCATAGCCTGATGTGGAAATACACGTGCTCCATGGCGTGCGGGCACTCGTAGGTGAAGGAATGCCCCGGCGGCAGGAGATACCAGTGTCCCGCCTCCAGCGCGTGGGAGCGGCCTGCGGCGTGGATATACGCCACACCGCGCACGATGTAATACAGCCGCGAGCAGTCGGGGGATTGTACCGTGCCCCGCCACGTACTGTCCACGGTGGCGCGGCCGACGGTGATGAGAGAAAGCTGCAGGTGATCCTGCTTGTTCGAAAAGGCCTTTTTAAAAATCATATGCTCAAATTTCCATATTTTTCATTTCTTTTTACATTGCAATCAAAACCGGCAGCGGCTATAATGATGATGTACTTTACATAAAGTATAGCACGTATGAAAAATTTGTCAAGTAGAAAACGGAGCATTTTAGAAAGGAGCTATTTATGCTGTTGCGCGAACGCTGCTGGCTCTGGGGGCATCCCGAGGGTCGCTACAATAACGAATACGGTAACACATTGAAATCTCGCATGACGCCGATGGAGTGCTGCCTCTATCTTGGCATTCGCAACACCTTTATGGTGCCCTGCGAGTGGGAGGTGAGCCAGCGGCAGTACAACAAAGCCTTCAAAACGCTTCGTTCTGTCGGCTGGGGCTATAACGTGCATAAGAGCTGTGACAGCGGCAAGCTTGAGGAGGCGCTGCGTGAGGCAGCGGATTTCCCCAACGTTACCGCCGTAGCGCTGGACGATTTCAAAAGCCGTAATCTGTATAAAAACTACCCGCTGGAGGAGCTACACGCCCTGCATGACCGACTGCACAACAACCCCGTGCGGCGGCTGAACAGCTGGATGATCCTATATACCTTTCAGATTGGCAACGATCCGGCGGAGGACGCCGCCTTTCAGCCCTATATGGACGCCTTTGACGGCATTATCCTGTGGACGTGGAAGGAGAAGGACGTCCACCTCATTCCCGAAAAATTCGAGCTTTTTAAGAGCCAAACGCCCAAAAACCGTCGGATGATGGGCGTGTATCTTTACAATTTCGGAGAAAACAAGCGCGCCACTCCGGAGGCGGTGCAGTGGCAGCTGGATTTCTGCCTTGACAAGATGCACAAGGGGGAGATCGAGGGCATTGTGTTCCACACCAACACCATGGCCGATCTTGATTTTGAGGAATACGAGGTGGCCGTCCGCTGGATGGAGCAGCACGGTGACGAGATCCTGCCGGAACTGTAAAACAAAAGAAAAGGAGCGCGCCGCGCTCCTTTTCTTTTGAAATCGTAGAATTTGGCAAAAGCACCGTAATGGGGCAGAATTTTTCAAAAAATGCATTTTGGGAGCAAACCGGGCAAAATCGCAAAAATATGATGGAATTGTGACGAAAATATGAAAAATGTGTTGACAACCATCGGGGAAGGTGTTATAATTTTCCCAGTAGTTATCAAACTACATCAATAAAAAAGGAGAATTAACAGTTATGAACAAGTTTGCAAAACTTCTTGGCTATGATCCGGTAGAGAAGCAAACGAGCGTCAGAACCGAGCTGACGGCGGGTGTGGTTACCTTCCTTGCCATGGCGTACATTCTGACGGTTAACCCCGCGCAGATCCTCGTTGGTGCGGATGCGGCTTATTGGCCCTCCGTGTTTATCGCAACCGCGCTGGGCGCGATCATCGGTACGCTTCTGATGGCCTTCCTTGCAAAGATGCCTCTTGCGCAGGCGTCCGGCATGGGTCTGAACTCGCTGCTCGGCGGTCTCGTTGCTCTTTGGGCAGCAGGCACCTACGGCGTGAGGTTCACCCTCGGTCAGGCATTTATGATGGTGCTGATTTCCGGCGTTCTCTTCCTTGCTCTGACGCTGATCAAGATCAAGGGCAAGTCCTTCCGTGAGCTCGTGTTCGACGGTATGCCCGTTGCGGTAAGAGGCGCGATCTCCGTTGGTATCGGCCTTTTCATCGCATACATCGGCTTCCAGAACGCAGGCGTGATCGTTCACAACGCGTACACCCAGGTTGGCTTCGTTGACCTCACCAACTGGGGTGAGCAGATTGTAAACGTAGGCAACCCCGCGTCCTACGCTGCAAAGACCGCCGTCGTTGCTCTGATCGGTCTTTTCCTGATCGCAATCCTTGATAAGCTGAAGGTAAAGGGCTCGGTTATCATCGGTATCCTCGGTGCAACCATCGTCGGTATCCCCTTCGGCGTAACCGATCTTTCCGTTCTCGCAGGCAACGAGACCGTCTCCTGGAAGTTCTGGGAAAACTTTGCAAACTTCTTCGCAGGTGACAAGACCGTGTTCGGCTCCTGCTTCGAGGTATTCAAGACCGGCCTCGTTCCCGAGGGCGGCAGCGTATTCACCGTAATTATGGTGATCATCACGATGTGTATGATCGATATGTTCGACACGATGGGCACCATCGTTGGCTGCTGCGGCGGTAACAGAGTGCTCTCCGACGAGAACAACAAGCCCCACAACTACGATAAGATCATGATCTCCGACGCCGTTGCAACCTGCGCAGGTGCAATGCTCGGTACCTCCACCGTAACCACCTTCGTTGAGTCCGGTGCGGGCGTATCCGCCGGCGGCAGAACCGGCCTTACCTCCTTCACCACCGCTTGCATGTTCTTCCTTGCGATGTTCGCAATGCCTCTGTTCGCCGTTATCCCCGGCGCAGCAACCGCAGCGGCGCTCATCTACGTTGGCGTGCTGATGATGAAGAACAACATCAAGGCGATCGACTTCTCCGATGCGATCAAGGCAACCTCTGCCTTCCTCACCATCGTCGTTATGGTTCTTTCCTACTCGATCACCAAGGGTATCGGTATCGGCCTTATCTCCTACACCCTTATGTCCGCTATCGCATACGTGATCGACGTGATCAAGTATTCGGCAAGCAAGGCAGACAAGGATGCCACCGAGGCTCCCAAGTGGAACGTTTCCGTGGTTGCTCTCGTCGTAACCGCGCTCTTCCTCGTTTACTTCTTTGTGCCCGTAACCCTGTTCTGATTTTGAAAAATCGCCCCGGCAGAGAATTGAACTTCTCTGCCGGGGCTTCTTTTTATTTTAAGTTTTTTCTCGCCTCTAATTGTAAAAAACAGGAAAATGTGATACAATGTTATTATATATGTAAAAAAGAAGGGAGAAGCATCTATGGATGTGACCGATGCAAGGCTGAATGTGCCGCCCGAGCGGCCCACCTGCCGCCTGGTGGTCAAAGAAACTGCCGGCGTGATGGGAAGACGAGGAACCATGGTTACAATGCTGGGCAGCCTGCTCTTTTGCGGTGCCGCCACCTACGCAGCGTATTGCTTTTCCGAGCTGCTGATCACCCTGGCGCATTTGTTCCCCCTTACCGAGCTTGGAGCCGCTATATTTGCAGATAGCTTTCATGCCCTTGGCTTTCTGCTGTTCTTTTCGCTTGTGCTTCCGCTTTGGCTGGGGCGTCTGCGAATGTCGGGACTG
Source organism: Clostridia bacterium (assembly GCA_017462615.1). GTDB lineage: Bacteria > Bacillota > Clostridia > Oscillospirales > CAG-272 > Firm-07. Next base: position 5,931 of record JAFTQT010000122.1, read on the forward strand.
CTGTGGCAGGGAGAGCTGCCGGTGGCACGGGAGCTGTTTTACTACCTTACCGCCGGAAAGCGCCTCTTACGGGCGTGGCGCATCGGCTTCGTGGCGCTGGTGGGAGCCTTTTTCCCCGCGGGTCTTATTTATATTTTGTATCAATGTGGGTATTTTTTAGAGCCGGGGCTCCCTTTGGCGCTCTACACCGTAGGCGTCCTGGCGCTGGCTCTGTTGCTGCTCTTTTTGTCCGGCTTTTGGCTGCTTTTTGTAGGCATTGCTGTCGGAAACGAATCCATGCCCGTGCGCTACGCGCTGGAGCACGCGCTGCTCTCGGGCAAAAGACATTTTTTCACCATCGTAAGATTTACGCTGCGCTCTCTGCTGTGGCTGCTTCTCAGTCTTGCTACGGTGGGCGTGCTGCTGGTTCTTTATTTTTCCCATTTTTATAATTTGTCTTATCTGCGCCTTTGCATGGCGCTGTGTCCAAAGGAGGATGTCCAATGAAAGAAAAGTTTTATCTTACCACAGCCATCGCTTATGCTTCCCGCAAGCCCCACTTCGGCAACACCTACGAGGTGATCATGGCCGACGCCGTTGCCCGCTACAAGAGACTGCGGGGCTGTGACGTCTTTTTCTGCACCGGCACCGACGAGCACGGTCAGAAGATCGAGAACCTGGCTATTGAGGCCGGCATCAGTCCCAAGGCCTACGTGGATGGCGTTGCCGCCGAGATCCGCGGCATCTGGGACAAGATGAATACCACCTATGATTATTTTATCCGCACCACCGACGATTACCATGAGGCCGCTGTGCAGAAGATCTTCAAGAAATTCTACGAACAGGGCGATATCTATAAGGGATATTACGAGGGCTGGTACTGCACCCCTTGCGAGTCCTTCTTTACCGAGACCCAGGTGGTGGACGGCAAGTGCCCCGACTGTGGCCGTCCCGTAAAGCAGGCAAGGGAGGAGGCCTACTTCTTCAAAATGAGCAATTACGTGGACAAGCTCCTTGCCCATATCGACAGCACCCCCGAGTTCATCCAGCCCGAGTCCCGCAAAAAGGAAATGGTCAACAACTTCCTGCGGGTGGAGGGAGGACTTCAGGATCTTTGTGTATCCCGCACCTCCTTCAAGTGGGGCATTCCCGTGGATTTTGACCCCCGCCACGTGACCTACGTCTGGCTGGATGCCCTTACCAACTATATCACCGCCCTCGGCTACGACCCCGATAAG
>JAFTQT010000123.1 GCA_017462615.1 Clostridia bacterium
ACCATGACCGAAACGGTGCGGGAAATGATCGCCGCCGCCGAGCAGGGCGGCCGCATTTCCTCCTATGCCCGGGAGCGTGAGCTGCGGGGCTGGGATATGTGGGCGCGGAAGTACGTGATGCTGGGGCTCCAGTATTTCTATGAGATCTGCCCCGACGAGGCGCTGAAAAAAGAGGTGATCGCCTGTATCAAGGGTGAGGCCGACGTGATCCTTGCAACCGTTGGCGAGGGGGAGGGCAAAAGGCCCATCACCGAGACCTCCAACTTCTGGCACGGGCAAAACTCCTCCTCGGTGCTGGAGCCCATGGTGCGGCTCTACAACCTCACCGGCGAGCAAAAATATTTGGACTTCGCTTCCTATATCGTGGCCGCCGGTGGCAACAAGATGGAAAACATCTTCGAAAAGGCGCTGGAAAACAAGACCTCGCCCCACGAATTTGAGGTGATCAAGGCCTATGAGACCATATCTTGCTTTGAGGGCCTGATGGAATATTACCGGGCAACGGGTGTGGAAAAGTGGCGCACCGCCGCCATCCACATGGCAAATCGCATCCGCACCGAGGAGGTCTCCCTCATCGGCTGCTGCGGCTGCTGGCACGAGCTTTTTGACGGCAAGGAAAGGCAGCTTGATACCGAGTACGCCGGCATCGTGCAGGAGACCTGCGTGACGGTCACTTATATGAAATTCTGCCTCCAGCTCCTTTGCCTCACGGGCGAGAGCGTATGGGCGGACGAGATCGAGCGCTCGGCCTACAACGCGCTGCTTGGTGCCGTGAACTACGATGGCAACAAGCAAAACGGCGGTCTGCCCTTCGATAGCTACAGCCCGCTGATTATGGGATTGCGCAACCGCGCCACCGGCGGCAAAAAGACGCTTTCCGACGGCAGCTTCTACGGCTGCTGCGCCTGCATCGGCGCGGCGGGCACGGGGCTCATTCCTCACGCCTCGGCGCTGCTGCGGGAGGATGGCGTGGCCATCAACCTGTATATCCAGGGTAACATGACCCTGGGAACCCCCTCCGGCAAGCCCCTTGAAATTGCCGTTACCACCGATTACCCCGCAGACGGTGTGGTTTTTGTGGATGTTTGCACCACCGACGAGGCGCCCTTCACCCTGGCGCTGCGCATCCCCGCTTGGAGTGCTGTCACCACCCTTTCCGTGAACGGCGAGGCCGTGGCCGTCACCCCCGGCACCTACGCCGAGATCTGCCGCGTGTGGCAGCCCGGTGACCGCGTGGTGCTGACGCTGGATATGCGCACCCGGGTGCTGCGCCCGGAGGGGAATTTGCCCAACGAAAATTCCCCCCACCACGTGGCGCTCTGCCGCGGCCCCCTGGTGCTGGCGCGGGATGCCCGCCTGCCCGGCGATCTGCGCGTACCGGTGAATTTTGAAGCCGACGCCGAGGGCTATGCCATCGCAGAGGTGTCCGACGCCCCGGATTTCCGCCACTTCTTTGCCTTCCGTGCAAAGCAAAAGGACGGCACGTGGGTGGAGCTGCTGGATTACGCCTCCGCAGGGCGCACCTGGGACAGCCGCTCCCTCTTCAGCGCCTGGATGCCCACAAAGGATTACTACAACGTGGATCTCCAAAAGCCCTTTGCTCTTTCCTTTGGCGTGTATACCCCCAAAACCTTTGATGCCAAGCCCTACAACGGTAGCCACACCGGCCTTTTCGTGAGCGATGAGGGGGTGGTCTGCCTGCCGGCGCCTGCGGGGCTTGCCGTGACGCCCCACCCGCAAGCGGACGGCAGTATGCTGCTGGAGGCTGAGGGCGGCTTTCTTGCCGTGAATGCGGCGGACGAGCTGACTGTGGCCGCCAAGGGCACTCCCTTCACGCCGGAATGGGCGGGACTTGACCGCTACTTCCTGCGCCTTGCCGACGGCCGCTACCTGCGCGGCGACAACAAGACCGAGCCCACCCCCATCCGCGCGTGGGAAAGCTTCGGCCAGTCCTACGATATCTTCCGCCTGAAAAATATCTGAAAAAAAGAACGGAGTGCGCTCCGTTCTTTTTTTGCTGCTCCTTGCATAAGATATACCATATGCCGAGGAGAAAGAGATCTGATATGTTACTGAAGAGAGACGGCGTGCAATATTGCCGTATTATACGGGAAGGGAATGAACTTTTGCGGGTGCGGTATGCGGCGGCGGGGGGCGACTCCGCTGCGGCCACCCACACGGCGGCGCTGATCGAGGAGCTGCTCTCCTATGCGGAGGGGAGCCTGGCGGAGCGTCTGGCCACAGAACGCACGGGGGCGTGTGGAGCTTTTCCGCACCGCTACGAGATCGACTGGCGAGAGGAAGCGGAGGCCTGGGGCTGCACCGTCACCCTGACCACGGCGCTCTATCGGGGGCGGGAGCTGCTGGAGGCGCGCACGCTGGTGACCTACTGGGACGGTGACGGCGCTTGCCAATGCAAGCCTCCAAAGCGCAGGCGACAGCGCCGCCCGACAAAGGGGTGAGAGTGGGTGCCCTTTGCGGCGATGGCTTTTTTGCGGTGCCGTTTTCGGTACGGTGGGGGTCCGTACCCCCCTCCGTACCGGGGTGCGGACTTAAGATAAGATAAGCTAAGTTAAGATAAGATAAGTTAAACTAAGATAAGCGGACCGAGAAAAAAACAATGCTTGCTTTTTTCTCGAAAGGGGCGCCTGCGGCGCCCTTGCCCTCCGGGCGGAGAAAAATTTTTCGGAGGAAGGGAAAAGGCAAATAGGGCAGCTTGACCGACGCGAGGAAGCGTCGGTTTTTTTGGTTCCCGAAAATCATCCGCAAAGCGGGTGGTTCCGTAGAGGCTTTTGGCGTTGAGCGATCCCGCCGCAGCGGTAGGCTCCCCTGTGTAAGGGGAGCTGTCCTACGAAGCGAAGCGGAGTAATGAAGGTTGACTGAGGGGTTGTTTGAGAGAGTTTTTACAATCCCTCCGTCACGGCGAGCCGTGCCACCTCAGAGTTGCTTGCAACTCGTGCCGCTTGCGGCGACCCTTCTACACAAGGGAGGCTCTGGTTTGGCGTATTCATCTGCTCGATAAACCCCAAATTGGCGTTCAAATTTTGATTTGTTGGGGAGCGGGATTCTCTCCCTCCGTCTCGCTGGCGCGATCCACCTCCCTCGTCAGAGGGAGG
>JAFTQT010000124.1 GCA_017462615.1 Clostridia bacterium
ACATTGCAAGTAAAAATGGAACACAAGAAAGAGGTGCAGCACGGCAAACATAGCCGGCCTCCCTCTGACGAGGGAGGTGGCGCCGAAGGCGACGGAGGGAGAGATTTCCTCTATTTGAATACCCCGACAAACCCCAATTTAACGTTCACGGATGCACCAAAAGAAGGGGCTGAGTCACGTTTTCGTGACTCAGCCCCTTTTGCTTTATTTGTGTGGTCAGGCGAGATTCAGTCGCTTCTCCATCATCTTTTCCGTCAGCTTGAAGAAGAGTACGGAAAGCGCGGTAAGCAGCAGGATGTAGGAGATCAGCGTGATGTGCAGGGCCACCAGGACGTTGCCGCCGGTAGCGTCGGCGGTGATCATCGGAATGATGCACAGCGTCTGCACCAGGCTCGTTACGGTGCTGTAGACCATATTGACCACGATTACGGAGCCAATGGACCAAAGCAGCTTGTTCTTTTTAGCGAGGACCGAGCCGAGAAAGATGGCCATGAACACCAAAAGCTGATTGTTGACGGCGTAGGTCACAAAAAGAATCACGCCGAGCAAACCAAGCGAATAGACGGGCAGGGGCGCGTCGTGGAAGAGAGTCACAAGTATCTCCCGGAAGCCTGCCAGCGCCTCCGGCAGAACGCCGCCGGCGCCAAGGCCGACCAGCAGCATGATGCCGCCCACGAAAAAGGAGGCCAGCGTAACGATGGTGCTCCAGATGCAGCTGTTCAGCAGCTTTGACCACAGGATCTCCCGCGGCCGCACCGGAAGGGTAAAGGTGAGATAAGCCTCATCGGTGGCGAGCGTCTTGTAATAATCCACCAGGATCGCCACGCCAATGCCGGCCATGCCAAGGCCAATGACCATAAATACAAGAGAGAGCAGCAGCATGAAAACGGTGGTCAGCAGCGGGGCCAGCTGGAGATTGGCGCGCAGGCTCAGGATCAGACCTACGATGCCGCCGGCGCCAAGGAGTCCGGCAGCGGCAATGATGACGAGAATGGGCAAGCCAAAGCGCCGCAGGCTGCGGAAATCATATTTCAAAAGCTTCTTCCACATCGGAACACCTCCCTGAAATATTCGTCGAGGGACATCCCCTTTTCCTCCCGCAGCTCCGCTACGTTGCCGTACATCAGCAGTCGGCCGTTATGCAGCAAAACGAACTGATCCAGCACGCTTTCCACGTCGGCAAGCAGATGTGTGGAGAGGATCACGGAGGCCTCTTTATTATAGGTAGAAATGATGGTGCGCAGAATGTAATCCCGCGCGGCGGGGTCTACGCCCGCAATGGGCTCATCCAGCAGATACAGCCGCGCCCGTCGCGCCATGACCAGTACCAGCTGCACCTTTTCCTTGGTGCCCTTGGAGAGGGTGCGGAGCTTGGCGTCGGTGGCGACACCAAGATCAGAGAGCATCCGCTCGGCCAGTGCCCGGTCGAAATCGGCGTAGAAATCGCAAAAGAAGTCAAGGCATTCGGATACCCGCATCCAACTGTTGAAGTAGGGGCGCTCCGGCAAATAGGAAACGATGGCCTTCGTTTCGGGACCGGGTGTGAGACCTGCCACGGTAATGCTGCCGGCGGTGGGCGTCAAAAGGCCTGCCAAAAGCTTGATAAAGGTGGTTTTACCGCTGGCGTTTGGGCCAAGCAGACCGATGATTTTGCCGCTGGGCAGAGACAGGTTCAGCTCCTGCAGAGCAGGGGGGCCGCTGTAGCTCTTGACCAGGCGCTCGGCCTGTACGAGACAATCGTTCATAGCAATTCTCCTTTCCGTTGTGGGAACTATCTTCAGTATAGCACGGTGGCGGCAATTTGTCAAGAGAGAGTATTGCGCCGGGAACATTCATTAAATTTGCGAAAGGTGTTGACAAATTTTCCCCAAAAGAGTAAGATAATAACAATTATATATAAGGAGGGCTTTTTTATGAGCAGAACGCTGAAGATCATGACCTTTAATCTGCGCACGGCAGTAAAGTCGGATACCCCCAATTCCTTTTGGGAGCGCAAGTCTCGTATTCTGCAGGTGATCGAGAGGGAGGACCCCGACATCATCGGCTTTCAGGAGGCCACCGACGAGATGCGCCTGTGGGCTGCGGAAAATCTGCGCGACTACACGGTGATCGGCTGCGGCCGCGGAGGGAATTATCGCGGTGAGTCCGTTGCCACGGCCTTTAAGAGTGCGCTGTTTTCGCTGATCTCCTTGGACCATTACTGGATGTCTCCCACACCCATGGTTCCGGGCTCCCGCTTCCCCGGCGATCAGAGCAGCTGCCCCCGCATTACCTCCGTGGTGCGGCTGGTGGTGCCGGACGAGACTGAGCCCTTCTGCGTGTACAACACCCATCTGGACCACAAGGGCGCGGGCGCGCGGTACCTCGGTATGATGCAGAACCTGCAGCGCATTTCCGAAAGCGCGGAGAAATTCATCTTTACCGGCGATATGAACGCCACTCCTGACGCGCCTGAGATCGGGCTAGTGACCGAGGTGCTTGCCTACCGCGGTGCGGTGGATTGCACCGTGGGGCTGGGCAACACCTTCCACGGCTTCAAGGGCGGGGCGGGAAGCAGCCATATTGATTATATTTTCACCGACGGCAGATGCGAATCGGCCTACGTGGTGGCCGATCCCGGTGAAAATGGGCTGTATTACTCCGATCATCTGGCGGTTTGCGCGCTTGTTACGCTGTGATTCCCGTAAAATTTTCGTTTTGCCTTCAAAAATACGAAAAAAATTCGGCACCTTGCCGAAAAAAACGGCATAAACTTTGCTTGGATGAGAAAAATTTTGCGAAAGGCCAAAATTACAGTATATGCTAATCCAGTTAAAATCGTGAAAAAACACCAAAATCGCCCCGATCTGGTAAATTCTGCGAAATTTGGAAATCCCCGTGATAAAAAAGCGGGAGCTGTCGAAAAAAACAAGGCAAAAATCAGGGCAAAAGAGTTACCTTTATTAAAAGGGGCGCGAAAGACCCTTGAAAACGGTATGAAAAAAACCCCGATTTTGAAAAAATAAAAAAACTTTGAATTTTGCAAAAAAAAATAAAAAACATCTTGACAATCTGAATAAATTATGGTATCCTACTTACAAATAGGCGGTTTTTCCGTTTTTTTGGTCGTATTCACGAAAATGCTATAAAAAGTTCCGGTGAAAATCCGGCCTTGTTATGGCGTTTTTGGCGTTCAAAAAGCGGCGTGCAAAAAAATCTGCGTGTTTGTCGCAAGGCCCCCGGGCAGTGCGGCCGCCAACTCCCCTTTATCAATGAGGGTGGTTCCCCCCACTCGCATTCTTAAAATATATCAACAATTTAAATTTTTTGGAGGGTAAAAAATGAAAAGCGCAATGAAAAGAAGCTTGGCTATGCTGCTGACGGTTCTGATGATCCTGTCCGTATGCGCGCTGTCCCTGCAGATGGTAGTGCTTGCCGCTACTGTCAGCGAAGACAACCAGCCTTGCGACTGTGGTGACGCAAGTGCCCACAGTAAGGAAGAGCCTGTTCCGCCTACGTGTGTGGAATGGGGCTACACCTGGAACAAGTGCTCTAACACCGGTAAGAAGTGGGCTACTGATTTCGTAGCTCCCAGCGGCGAGCACAAGTTCACCGTAGATAAGTCCGTGGCCGCTACCTGTACGCAGGAAGGCTCCGAGGGCTTCTTCTGCGAGCATTGTGGTGAGCCCAGCCCCAACAACACCACCACTCCCGCTCTTGGCCATAACTTCGCCTTCGACATTACCAACAACTCCTGCCTGGAGGGTGGTAAGGCTATTGTGAAGTGCTTGAACGGCTGTGAGGAGTTCAAGGACGGCGTTGAGACTGAGATCCCCGCTACCGGCCACAACCACCAGCTGGTTGAGGAAGAGGTTCTGGCTCCCACCTGTGAGGAGGAGGGCTACATCACCTACAAGTGTGTGTACTGCGAAGAGGACGCTACTAAGTTTGCCGTGTTCTTCAAGGCTCTTGGCCATATGCCTAACACTGAGAAAATTGAGCCCGACTGTGAGAATCCCGGCTACGAGATCGGCGGCGTTTGCGTTCGCCCCAACGTAGATAAGTTCGGTCAGGAGACCGAGGGCAAGTGCTACCACGTTCTGGACGCATCCAAGGAGATCCCTGCTACCGGCCACGATTGGGAAAACATGACCGGTGAGGACACCTACAAGGCTCCTACCTGCGACGAGGACGGCTACCAGTGGCAGGAGTGCTCCGTTTGTGAGAAGACCCAGAAGGACCCCATCGCCGCACTGGGCCATGCTTGGGGCACCGCTGCTGACGCAGGCTTCGAGCCCGTAGTGGTCGCTCCTGTGTGCAAGCCCGGCGAATCCACCGACGGCTACACCCTGGAGACCTGTAAGGTTTGCGAGGAGACCAGAAAGATCAACTGGGTTCCCGCTACTCATAACTACAAGTATGACGCTAACGCTACCGTTCGCTACACCTTTGCTGCTGCCATTTTGGATACCAACGGCAACAAGGTTCTGAAGCTGGACGAGAGCGGCAAGAAGACCTACTTCACCGTTGCTACCATCAAGTGCGCTGACGGCCTCAGCTGCGAGGGCTGCGACAAGTGCGAGGTCTATGTATGTGACGACCCCACCGCTTTCCCCGGCACCGCAGCCGAGGCAGCAAACTGGATCGCTGTTCTTTGGATCGTTCAGGAGGCTCCCTCCTGCGGTACCAAGGGCATTCTGGTTCACTCCTGCAAGGATTGTGAGTTCACCGAGTCCCTGCACATTCCCAGCGCTCATATCCGCGACACCAGCGTTACCGGCGTTGTGCACCCTGCTAACTGCACCGAAGAGGGCTACACTGTTTACAAGTGTGCCGTTTGCGGTGAGGATTACAAGGACGAGTACACCGCGCACAAGGGCGGTCACCTTTGGACCGTTGACGGCACTCAGGTTCGCCTCGGCTTTGACGAGAACGGCGACCCTATCGTTTATCAGCTGCCTGCACAGAGCGCAACCTGCACCGAGCCTGGTCGCGTTGCTGCTGACTACTGTGAGGATCCTACCTGTGAGCTCTATCTGAACTACAATCCCGCCAGCAGCACCGAGCCTCCTCTCGGTCACGACTTTACCTGTGACACCGCTGACTGCCAGGATTGCTGGAAGCACTACGCTCCCACCTGTGCACATCGCGGCTACTGGGCAAAGGCTCACTGCCACAGATGTGGCGCACAGGATCCTTCTCTCAACGCAGAGGATTACGCCTTTGAGAACGCTGTAAAGATCGATACTGAGACTCCCAAGCCTGCTCACGTTTGGGATACCGAGCATCCCTTCACCCCCGGCAAGGATGCTACCTGCTCCGAGCAGGGTCGTACCCCTGTTCTTCGCTGCGTGAACTGTAATGGCTTCACCGGCGGTGATTACGTTGCTAAGCTTGAGCACACCAATACTGTTGTAGAGTTCGAGGCAACCTGCCAGTCTCCCGCAATGAAGGTGACCTACTGCACGCACTGCGCAACCGGCACTTTTAATCCCGCTGCTTACGTTAAGGCTGCCGACCAGGCTGCTTATCTGAATTCCTTGACCTCTTGCCATGTTGCTGTTGTCGAGCTGACCGGTAAGACCTCCGATAACGGCGGTCACTGGATCCTTGGTCTGCCCAAGGATGCTCGCGTTTGGGATGCTACTCTGGATCTCGGCGGCGGCGTAATCGGCGGCTGGAGATACGATCTCTCTGCTGTTGAAGGCTCCCACATCATTCCCGGAACCGACCTTGACGGTGACGGCACTCCTGATTACGACGCAGTTACTTATCCCGGTCAGTATCTTGAGGGCTCTTGTAGCGGCAGCCACATCCAGCACCACAACGCTTACTACATCTGCGGTCACTGCGGCGAGCTCATCGAGTTCTCTGTGGTAAGAATTCACGGCTGGAAGACCGGCATCACCGGTACCGGCATCTGCGGCAGCGATGAGGTTTGTAACGACTGTGGCGAGACCCTTACTGTGGCTGCTTCCCACAACTACGTATCCGTTGTAACCGCTCCCACCTGCACCGCTCAGGGCTACACCACCCACACCTGCTCCGTATGCAACCATAGCTACGTTGATTCCTATGTTGCTGCTAACGGTCACTCCTACGTTGATACTGTAACCGCTCCTACCTGTACCACCGATGGTTACACCACTCACACCTGCTCCGTATGTAACCATAGCTACACTGATACTCCTGTTACCGCTCTTGGTCACACTTGGGGCGCTGCCGCAACCTGCCTTGAGGCTCAGAAGTGCACCGTATGTGGCGTAGCTAATCCTGCTGCTCCTGCTCTCGGTCACGTTTGGGAGCGCGCTGTTGACGGCAAGGAGCTCAACATGGACATTCAGTTCATCCAGTGCATCGCTACGGTTGTTTACGACATTGACGAGGTTACCGGCGAGATCACCGTAAGCATTCAGTACAACGATATCGAGATGAGCCGCGAGGCTTCCTGCACCGAGTACGGCTACGTCGTATACGAGTGCTCTGATTGCGGTCACCTCATCGCTGATCACTTCGAGGCTGCTCACGGCCACGACTACCAGCCGGTAGTTGAGTCTGAAGGCGACTGTGTAACCGCTCGCGTTGAGTACGAGAAGTGCACCGTTTGCGGCGACATCACCAACAGAGTTGTTACCAATCCTACCCCCGGTTACCACATGAACATTAACGGCGAGGAGATCTTCCTTGATTGCGTATGGCTTGGCACTCACACCGAGGAGGAGCGCACCTGCCTCGCCTGCGGCGTGACCTTTGATGCTGCTGATTACCATGACTGGAACGAGGAGCCTATCGTTACCGCTACCTGCACCGAGTACGGAGTTGAGATCTACTACTGCAACAAGTGCGATACCAAGAAAATTCTGAACGGCAAGGACGACATCCATGCTCCTCTCGGCCACAACAAGGTTCTTGACACCGAGAAGTCCGTTGCTGCTACGATGACTTCTACCGGCACCAACTACTACAAGTGCAGCAGATGTGACCTTGATATGGGCTCTGAGACCGTTCCCGCTCTTGGTGGCGTAATGTTCACCGATAAGGCTGTAAACGGCGTTCGTGAGGGCGCACTGTTCGTAAACAACGGCCTCATCGCTTACACCGTTTCCATTGAGGGCCTGAACGCTAAGTTCTACAGCATCTGGCTCAACGTTGAGTACGACGAGGACGCTCTGACCTACATTGGCTACAACCTTGGCGACAAGGCTGCCAACATCTTTGGTCCTCAGACTCAGCAGACCACCACTGTTACCCTGCCTGAGAACACCAACGGCAACGTATACGTGTTCGGCTTCAACGAGAACAACGAGCACGAGGTTCCCGTTGACGTGACCCTGGAGGGCAAGCAGGAGTTCGTAACCCTGTACTTCCGCGTGAACGGCGACGTTCGTTCCGACAGCGTAGCTGACGCTGACAACTACTTCGCTTACATCGAGATCGAGGAAACCAGAGTGCTCAACGCTGCTGAGGAGCCCGTAACCACTGACTACGACGAGAGCTGCGGCGAGCTTGAGATCTGGAAGCTGGGCGACGTAACCGACGAGCACATTCTCGGCACCGAGGATGACCTGCAGATCGCTGCTCTGGCTAAGAAGGATCAGGAGAACATCGCTAACTACGATGCTCGCGCTGATATCGACCAGAACGGTATCGTTGATGCCTTCGACCTGATCTACATCAGACAGTACCTCGTACAGAACTACACCTACGCCGACCTGTTCGATCTTGCGCTGGATCCTACCAACATTCTGGCTTAATCGAATGCGGGAAATGAGGTCAAAAATGCAACCGAAGAGATTTATTATCGCTGCCTTGGTTGTTGTGCTGATCGTCTTTTCCGCGGTATCGGTTAACGCTACTACAGAAGATGGCGTTGCAATCGCTGTGGGGATCAACTCCCCACAGGCGATTGTGGCCGACGGAACTTCTGTTACCGTTAAGGGTCAAGATACCGTTGAGGTTAGCATAACGGCAGGCGAAGCGTCCGGTTTTACAATCGATGTATTAGCTATCGAGTTTCGATACGACACCAATCTGCTGGAGATTACCTCCGCTGATTGCGTTAGCAAGTATTCCTCTGAAAACGTAACCATCCAGGTTGTGGATGATATGATCAGTATTGGTCTGCAGAATTATTCCAATGATCAGGGCTTGTCTATCACCCTTACCTTCAAGGTGAAGGCTGGTGCACATGGCACGGCTGATATTAGTATCGCCAGAATTCTTGGCATCAAGAACAATGTTATGGTTGTTCCCACTGTCGACAATGAGGAGCTGGCCGTATACGTACACACCTATGGTGCCGGCGTTGTTACTGCTCCCACCTGCACTACTGAGGGCTTCACCGAGTATACCTGTACCGATGAAGACTGCGGCGAGAAGGTCGTTACCAATAAGGTTTCTGCCTTGGGTCACGCGCCTGGCGCTGCTGCAACCTGTACCACCAACCAGGTATGCACCCGTGAGGGCTGCGGTGTAGAGCTTGCTCCCGCATTGGGTCACGCACCCGGTGCTGCCGCAACTTGTACCACCAATCAGGTATGCACTCGCGAGGGCTGCGGTGTAGAGCTTGCTCCCGCATTGGGTCACGCACCCGGTGCTGCCGCAACTTGTACCACCAATCAGGTATGCACTCGCGAGGGCTGCGGTGTAGAGCTTGTTCCCGCATTGGGTCACGCACCCGGTGCTGCTGCAACCTGCACCACCAACCAAGTATGCACCCGTGAGGGCTGTGGCGTGGAGATCGCTCCCGCTAACGGTCACCAGATGGGCGACTGGGTCGTAGACAAGGAAGCCACCACGAAAGAGGAAGGCTCCAAGTCTCAGAGCTGTGCAAATTGCGATCATAAGCTCGTTGAGAAGATTCCTATGGTTGAGAAGGATCCCTTCCCCTGGTGGATCATCGTCATCGTTGTGGTCGTACTGGTGGGCGGCTTTGCTTGCTACTGGTTCTTCGTTGTGAAGAAGAAAGAAAACTAATCGGAAGTTTCACTTCTAAAAAACACCTCCCGCTTGCGGGAGGTGTTCTTTATTTACGTATGTGATGCGATGCTTGATTTTACTGAGAACAAAGCGTAAGGGCGCCCGCTGCTTGGCGGGCGCCCTTTGAGTTGTGTGTAGTCGGCTCTCTTGCGGACTCCAGATACAAGGCTTATGCGCAACTCCTTTGCGGCTTTATTTCTTAATCTGCTCCTTGACGTAAGCGATCTGGGCCTTGATGGAATCAAGGCCGGGGCCGCCCTCGGAAATGCGCTTGGCTACGCAGGCGGAAAGATCGATGGCATCATACAGATCACCGGCGAAAAGATTGCTGTAGCTGCGGTAGGTAGAAAGGGGCAGGGCCTCCAGCACGGTGCCGTTTTGGATGCACTCGGCTACGATGCTGCCGGAAACGCGATAAGCGTCGCGGAAGGGCAGGCCCTTGCGCACCAGGTAGTCGGCAAGGTCCGTGGCGTTGATGAAGCCCTCCTCAGCAGCCTTTCTCATACGATCGGCGCGCACGTTCATGGTCTCAATCATAGGAATCATGATATCCAGGCACATCTGAACCGTATCGGTGGCGTCAAATACGCTTTCCTTGTCCTCCTGCATATCCTTGTTATAAGCAAGGGGAAGGCCCTTCATAGTGGTCAGTAGCGCCATCAGATCGCCGTAGACCCGTCCCGTTTTGCCACGAATCAGCTCGGCCATATCCGGATTCTTCTTCTGAGGCATGATGGAGGAGCCGGTGGTATAGGCATCGGACAGCTCAATGAAGCGGAATTCCCAGCTGGACCAGAGGATCAGCTCCTCGGAGAAGCGGGACAGGTGCATCATCAAGGTGGCGCAGTTGCTCATAAACTCAATGCAGAAATCTCTGTCGGAAACACCGTCAATGCTGTTGCGGCAGATGTCGGCAAAGCCCAGCTTCTCAGCCTCAAAATGCCGGTCAGTATCATAGGTAGTGCCGGCCAGCGCGCAGCAGCCGATGGGGGATACGTTGATACGAGCACGGGTGTCAGCAAAGCGATCCTTGTCGCGGAGCAGCATCATGGCGTATGCCAGCAGGTGATGGGCAAACACCACGGGCTGCGCCCGCTGCATATGCGTATAGCCGGGCATAATAACGGTTTTATTATTATCAGCCTGCTTCACCAAAGCCTCGATAAGGCGCACAATGCGTGCGGTAATAGCATCCACCTCATCACGCAGATACATCCGCAGGTCCAGCGCCACCTGATCGTTTCGGCTGCGCGCGGTATGGAGCTTTTTGCCTACGGCGCCGAGACGCGCGGTCAGCTCCTGCTCCACAAACATATGGATGTCCTCGCAGGACTCGTCGAAAGCCAGCTTTCCGGCATCCAGATCCGCGAGGATCTCACCGAGCCCGGCAATCAAGGTCTCGGTTTCCTCCGCAGAAATGATGCCCTGCTTACCCAGCATAGCGGCGTGGGCGATGCTGCCGGTGATGTCCTGGCGGTACATTCTACGGTCAAAATGCAGAGAGGACTTGAAGTCGTCAGCCAATTTTTCGGTTTTGCCGGCGGTTCTGCCGGCCCACATTTTTGCCATGGGAATACTCCTTTACGGTATTGGAAAAGAACGCCGGGGGCTGTCCAATTTGGGCAGCCCCGGCTTTTGTGATTATTTCTTGTTTCTTGCGTTGGCCATAGCCTGCACCTTGGTGGGCAGACCGAAGAGGTTGATAAAGCCGTCGGCATCCTTCTGGTTGTAATCGCTCTCGCCGAAGGTTGCGATCTCCTCGCTGTAGAGGGTGTAGGGGCTCCAAACGCCGGCGTTGATGAGGTTGCCCTTGTAGAGCTTCAGACGCACCTTACCGGTAACCTTTTCCTGGGTCTTGTCAACAAAGGCGGAGAGTGCCTCGCGCAGGGGAGTGAACCACTGACCGTTGTAAACCAGCTCGGCAAAGGTCACAGCCAACTTCTGCTTCTCATGCATGGTGATCTTGTCGAGGCATACGCTCTCCAGCACGGTGTGGGCCTTGTAAAGGATGGTTCCGCCGGGGGTCTCGTACACGCCGCGGCATTTCATGCCCACAAGGCGGTTTTCTACGATATCCAGAATACCGATACCGTTCTGGCCGCCAATCTCGTTGAGCGCAAGAATGATCTCCTTGGCGGTCATCTTCTTGCCGTTGAGGGCAACGGGAACGCCTGCCACAAAATCCAGCTCTACGTAGGTGGGAGTGTCGGGGGCATCGATGGGAGAAACGCCCATCTCCAGGAAGCCCTTCTTCTCGTACTGGGGCTCGTTGCCGGTATCCTCCAGATCAAGACCCTCGTGGGACAGATGCCACAGGTTCTTATCCTTGGAGTAGTTGGTCTCACGGTTGATCTTCAGAGGTACGTTGTGTGCCTCCGCATACTCGATCTCCTCCTCACGGGACTTGATATCCCAGATACGCCAGGGAGCGATGATCTCCATGTCGGGGATGAAGTGCTTGAATGCCAGCTCAAAGCGAACCTGGTCGTTGCCCTTACCGGTGCAACCGTGGCAAACGGCGTCAGCGCCCTCCTTGATGGCGATCTCGGCAAGTGCCTTGGCAATGCAGGGACGGGCGTGGCTGGTGCCGAGGAGATACTCCTCGTAAATGGCGCCTGCCTTTACGCAGGGGATAATGTAATTATCTACGTAATCGTCGGTCAGATCCAGGACGTAAAGCTTGGAGGCGCCGGTCTTGAGAGCCTTTTCCTCCAGGCCCTCCAGCTCGTCTGCCTGGCCCACGTTGGCCGAAACGGCGATGACCTCGCAGTTATTGTAATTTTCCTTGAGCCACGGAATGATAATGGAGGTGTCAAGGCCTCCGGAATAGGCAAGGACTACTTTTTTGATCTCTTTCTTTCCCATAACAGTTCTCCTTATCTTGCCACGAAACGGGGTCGCGGCATATGGCGGCAAAGCCGTAATATTTATGCCATTATCATACCACGAAGTGAAAATTTTGTCAAGGGGTTGTATGAATATTTTTTCATTATTTTGTATTTTGGTGTCTTCGGCAAAAAGCACCGCGAGGCTATCAGTTTTTTTGGCTATTTTCATAATCTGATCCAAATGCCGAGAGCGTTCTGCCACTTCCATCTTGCGAATTTTCGGAAAGAAGGTGCGTGTTCTGAGCTTTGCGGTCATCAAGCGGCGCTCAAAATCCATCATTTATGCATATTTTTTCATAATATTCAACTTATCATTCATAAAAATACAGGCAATCGACCCGGTCGGCAGCCAGCCTCAAAGCAACGGTGCAAATACGCGCACCATGGATCGGAGAAATTTCCGCGGCAGACTGATGCACAGCATGTCCTCGGTGATGGGGATGCTCAAGGCCAGGGTTTTTTCCATATCCTCCCGCAGTGCGTTTACTGCCTCGGTGCGATACATCCACACGCCATTTTCAAAATGATGCACCAGGCTGCGGTAATCCAGATTGACGGTGCCGATGATGGCGGTGGTGTCGTCGGCAAGATAGCTTTTCGCGTGCAGAAAGCCAGGCTCGTACTCATAGATCTTCACACCGGCAGAGAGCAGGCGTGGGTAATAGCTGCGGCTCATGGAAAAGATCAAGCGCTTGTCGGGGACGTGGGGAAGCATGATCTTGACCGATACGCCTCGCAAGGCAGCCCGCTCCAGGGTGCCGCAAAGCTCGTTGTCAATGATCAGATAGGGCGTGGTAATGGTGACGGTGTGCTTCGCTGCAGCAATGAGCGACTGAATGGCGGATTTGGCCACCCTGCGGGTATAGATGGGACGGGGGCCGTCTCCAAAGGGAACGACAAAGCCGGGTGCGGTGTCCTTGGCAGGCGGAAAGCAATCAAAGCGCGGCGGAAGCGGAAAGGGCATTGTGATGCCGAAATCGATGAGAAAGAGCTTTGTCAGCTCGAAAACCGCTTCTCCCTCCAGGCGCAACCCGCTGTCCTTCCAATGACCGAAGCGCGCGCGTCGATTGATATATTCATCCGCAATGTTGACACCGCCGGTGTACCCTATGCGGCCGTCGATCACGGTGATCTTGCGATGGCTGCGATTGTTGAATTCGCTGTCGGCATTGCCGCGCACACGGGAAAAGGGCGCGGCGTGGATGCCGTATTTTTTCAGCTGCCTGGCGTAGCCGCCGGGCAGCGTGCGCATGCAACCAATGTCGTCGTACAGCACCGCTACCAGTACGCCGGCGGCAGCTTTTTTCTTCAGTATCTCCAATATGGAGTTCCAGAAAACGCCCTCCTCGATGATGAAGTATTCCATAAATATAAAGGAGGTAGCGCTGCAAAGATCGTCGAGCATGGCCTCCCACATGGCCTCACCGGAGGGAAGGTAGCGGGTGCTGCTTCCTGCAAAAATATGAGTGTCGGCAATGCTGCACAGGAGCCTTGCCTGATTGGCAGTCGTGGTATCCTCGGCTTCAAGAGCGGCGAGAGCGGCGGTGTCGTCACGGGTATAGCTGCGCGCACGCAGCGCTGTCATGCGGTTGATATATTTACGCTTCAGCTTGCGGGAATAAAACATAAAATATAGCATGAAGCCCACCACGGGGAGGCATAGCACCGTCAGCAGCCAGGGCACCTTGTAGTCCGGGTTATCGTCCGAGGCGGCAATGGTGACGATGCAGACGATCTGCGTGGCCAGCGCGGCTAAATAAAAATAAGGCAAGTGGAGCGTCAATCCCACGACCACGCCGATGACCAGCAGCGTTGCCAGCACGGTGATCAAAAACGCAAAAATGTAGCGAAGGGGAATGTAGAAAAGCTTTTTTTTCATCATCAGTCCGCCCTTGCGATCACGCGATCTTCTTCTCATATCAGCGCCTCCTTGCAGTAGTAGTATATACCGTTTTCAGACTTTCATTATAATAAAAAAGCGCCCCCTTTGCCATGGGCAAAACGCATCAAACGTTGTAAAATCGGGCAAAAACGGAAAGATGACCAACGCGAAAGGAGCCTCATCTCCCAAAAGGGAGATGAGGCTCCTTTTCCTCAATATATTTACAGCGCACTGCGCGAGGGTCGCTTCGAAACTCTATAAATATCTATGAGAAACCCGGAAACGGGGCGAGTTTTCCGCTTATTTTGCGTAATCCACGGCGCGGCTTTCGCGGATCAGATTGACCTTGATCTGGCCGGGGTACTTGACCTCGTCCTGAATCTTTTTGGCCATTTCACGGGCAATGAACTTCATGCCCTCGTCGGTAACGTCCTCAGGCTTCACCATCACGCGCAGCTCGCGGCCGGCCTGAATGGCGTATGCCTTTTCAACGCCCTCAAAGCCCTTGGCAATGTCCTCCAGCTTTTCGAGACGCTTGATGTAATTCTCCAGATCCTCGCGGCGGGCACCGGGGCGAGAGGCCGAAATGGCGTCTGCGGCCTGTACCAGAATGGCGATGATGGTCTGGGGGTCTACGTCGTTGTGGTGAGCCTCGATGGCGTGAACCACCTCACGGCTCTCCTTGTACTTGCGGGCTACGTTTACGCCAAGCTCTACGTGGGTACCCTCCACGTCGTGGGGGAAGGCCTTGCCGATATCGTGCAAAAGACCGGCGCGCTTGGCGGCAGCGGCGTCAACGCCCAGCTCCTCTGCCATAATACCGGCAAGGAACGCCACCTCAATGGAGTGCTTCAATACGTTTTGACCGTAACTGGTGCGGTAACGCAGACGGCCAAGGAGCTTTACAAGCTCGGGGTGCAGGTTGGGGATGCCCACCTCGTAGGTAGCGCGCTCACCGGCCTGCTTGACAACGGCCTCGACCTCGCGGCGGCACTTTTCCACGGTTTCCTCAATGCGGGCGGGATGGATACGACCGTCGGAGATCAGCTTTTCCAGCGTCAGACGCGCCACCTCGCGGCGGACGGGGTCGAAGCCCGAAAGGGTGATGGCCTCAGGGGTATCGTCAATGATCAGCTCCACACCGGTGAGGGTCTCCAGCTTCTGGATATTGCGGCCCTCGCGACCGATGATACGGCCCTTCATTTCCTCACTGGGGATCTGTACCACAGAAATGGTTGCCTCGGCAACGTGATCGGTGGCGCAGCGCTGAATGGCAAGGGACAGAATGTTGCGAGCCTTGGCTTCAGCCTCGTCCTTGAACTGGGCGTCCAGCTCGTCCAGACGCTGTGCCAGCTCATGCTTGGCCTCGGCCTCCACACGCTCGATCAGCTCTTCCTTGGCTTCCTCAGCGGTGAGCCCGGCCAGCTGCTCCAGCACCTGCTTGTGCTGAGCGAGGGTCTCCTCGATCTTGGCACGGACGGCATCGTTTTCCTGCAGCTTCAGGTCCAGCTTTTCGTTTTTGCGCTCCAGAGCCTCGGATTTCTGATCCAGATTCTCTTCCTTTTGCGCAAGGCGGCGCTCGGTGCGGGTGATCTCCGTACGGCGCTCCTTCAGCTCGTTTTCCTGCTCGTTACGCTTTTGCAGCAGCTCTTCCTTGGCTTCCAGAAGCTTTTCACGCTTGATGGCTTCAGCCTTCTTGGTACCGTCTGCTACGATGCGCTCGGCCTCCTGCTTGGCGGAGCCAATTGCTTTTTCGGCCAGAAAACGGCGTACGAGAAAGCCAATTGCGCCACCGACGATCAGTGCTACAAGCATCAAAACAACAGCAAGTATGGGATGCATACAAATTTACCTCCTTTTTCAGTTTTGAAAGATCTTATATACAAATACGAAACGTATCTAATTGTATACAGTATAATATTATACACTTATTTTGCCAAAAAGTCAAGAGCTGCAGGGGTTTTTTTGAAAATAAAGTGGTAGATGGGTGTTTGCTATCCGCGCCTCAAAACTTGCGGTCAAGCCCTTGACAAAGCGCCTGAAATCCGCTATAATAAAGATGTCGAGGGAGTTTTTCCCAATACAGAAAAGGAGATTTATTATGAGCACCATTAAAATTCGTCTTTCCACCATTGCAGACGTGCGTGATTTTGTAAACGTCGTGTCCAAGAGCGATATCGATATTGATCTGCAGTCCGGCAGATATATTGTGGATGGTAAGTCCATTATGGGTATTTTCAGCCTGGATCTGCTCTCTCCCATCACCCTCACTGCTCATACCGATGAGCCGGAGGAGCTGTTTGCAGAGCTTGCGCCCTACATCATCAAGGAATAAGGCATAAAAGATGTCCCCGCTCGCGCGAACTTCGCGCGGGCGGGGATTTTTTAACGGGGAATCAACAGATAGCCCGTTCCCTCCGGCGTCTTGATTTTTTTAGGAAAAACCCCAAAAAGGCCGGAAACGGTATCGGAATTTGCCACTTCCTCCGGTGTACCGTCGGCCACGATCCGACCGTTTTCCAATGCAAGGATGCGGTCACAATAATCAAGGGCAAGGGAGAGCTCGTGGAGCACCACAACCACACATTTTCCCGCATCCCGCAGCGCCTGCAGTCGGCGCATCAAAAGCAGCTGATGGGGGAGATCCAGGTGAGCGGTGGGCTCGTCCAGCAATACAACGGACGACTGCTGGGCAAGAAGCAGCGCCAGATACGCCCGTTGCTGCTCGCCGCCGGAGAGTGTTTGGAGATTGCGGTGAGCGAGCGCGGTAAGATCGGTCGCCGCCAGTGCCTCGTCTACGGCTGCTTGGTCGTTGGCAGACGGGCGGGAGAACAGGGTGCCGTGCGGATAACGTCCGCAGAGCACCAGCTCTGCTACCGTCAGATCCGGCACCGGCCGCGTTTGCGGAAAATAGGAAAGCTGACGGGCAAAGGCGCGGCGCTCCCACGTTGCAAAGGGACGTTCGTCCAACAGGCAAGCACCGCTTTGCGGATTGCTCTGCCCGGCAAGCAGACGAAGCAACGTGCTTTTTCCGCACCCGTTTGGGCCGATAATGCCGGTTAAGGTGCCGGGAGCAAAGCGGAGAGACAAAGCGTGCAGAACCGCTTTTTTTCCATAGGAGAAGGAAAGATCTTGCGTTTCAAGCATCGTGCCGATACCTCCTTCCCGAAAGCAGCAACAGAATAAAGAAGGGGCCGCCCAAAAGCGATAGCAAAATGCCCACCGGCAGCTCATAGGGGGCAAACAGAACGCGGGAGAGCGTATCTGCCAGCAGCACCCGGCTGCTGCCGCCAAGGGCAGCAGCCGGGAGGAGCAGGCGGTGACGATTGCCGGTAAAGCGGCGGAGAATATGGGGCACCAGCAATCCCACAAAGCCGAGCAGCCCCGCAAAGCTGACGGCGGCACCGGCAAGCAGCGCTGCCAGCAGCAGAAGAAAAAAACGATTGCGGCGCACAGATAGCCCAAGCCCTGCAGCTACCTCGTCGCCAAGGCTCAGCAGATCGGCGCGGCGGGCAAGCAGAAGGGAGAGCAGCAGCCCTCCAAGGATCATTTGCCAGGCGGGTGTGAGAGCGCGGTAGGTGACACCCGAAAGGCCGCCCACCAAAAAGGAGGTCACGTCGTAAAGGCTATCCGGAAACAGCGTTTTGACGGCGTTGATGCCGGCGGTGAGGATGCTGCCTACTGCTACGCCAACCAGAGTGATGGTGACGCGTCCCGCACCGGAGATGGCAGCAATGAGCCAGATGAGCAGGCAGGTGGCCAGCGCACCGAGGAAGGCGCCCATGGGCAGCAGTCCCACGGCAGAGGGAAAGAGGGCCGTGAGCAGCACGGCCACGAAGCCCGCTCCTGCGTTGACGCCGATGACGTTGGGGGCGGCCATGGGATTTTGCAGCACGGCCTGGATCAGCACACCGGCGGTGGCCAGCGCCGCTCCGGCAAGCAAAGCCCCCAGAGCGCGAGGCAGCCGCACGTACATGAGAATACGGTAGGCGGCGGACGACGAATCCCCCGCCAGCCAGGCACGCAGCGCCGCGCCAAGATCCAGAGAGGTGGAGCCGAAGCAAAGCGCTGCAAGGAAGGCGCAAGCCGCAAGGCAAGAAAGCGCCGCGAGTGTGATCGCGGCGCGTGGGGCGGCATGTTGCCGCAGCTTATGCAAAAATGATCTCATACAGATAAGCATAGCTTTCGTCCCACTCCTCGTTGGGCTTATAATGAAACAGCGCCTTGGGGAGAACGTGATATTTGCCGTTTTGGACGGCAGAAAGTCCCACAAAGGCCGGATTGCTTTCTACGTTGGCGGCGAGATAAGCGCGGGCACCCTCCTCGCTGCCCATGGTCAGCACGAAAATGTAATCGGGATCAGTCTGGATGATGGCCTCCACGCTCAGTTCCTCCAGCAGCGAGGGGGTGTCGTCCGCAATGTTCCGCAGCCCCAGCTCCTGCAGGATCAGACCTGCCACGTTATCGGCGCGCTTGGCCTTGATGCCGTTCGTATGAGCGCGCATCAGCAGCACGCTTTTTGGGGCGGCGGAGGGGACGCTTGCCTTGATCTCGGCAATGTGGGTCTCCGGCACGGTGACGTTTTGGGCAAAGAGATCGTTTCTGCCCGTAACGGCGCAAAATTCTGTCATCAGTGCCTTGTAATCTGCAAAGCTATCCACGCGGAAGAGCCCGAAGGGGATACGGAGCGCGGTCAGGGTCTCGGCCAATGCCAGGTGAGCGGCAACGTCTGCCGAAAGGATCACGTAATCGGGAGCTGCGGCGAGCAGACGCTCTCTGTCCACGGCGTGTGCCGTGCCAACGGCGATCAGTCCCTCCGTGGCAATGCCGTAATCCGCCGCATCCTCCGTGACGCCGACCAGCGTGCCGCCGGCAAGCAGCCAGCAATCCGCAAAGGCGGCGTGGCAGGAGACCACTCGTGCCCTTCGCTCCACAAAATGCTTGTTACCAAGGGCGTCGGTAAGAGTCGCACCCTCGATCTCATCACGGGAAAGAGGGTCGCCGCCAATGGGCGGCTCCTGTTTTTGGCAAGCGACCAGCGGCAGCAGCAGGGTAAGGGTGAGAAAAAACAGGCAAAGACGATTACGCATTGGCCTTCAGCTCAGCTGCAAGAATGGCCTCGCGGCGGGTGAGGAGGTCGTCGGAAAAGAGCGCCGCCTCAAGGCTTTCCATGCCGACGCGGTCAATGGTTTTGCCAAACCGTTCCTTCTGGTAGCCGTTTTCACGGAACCAAAGGAGCGTTTTTTCCAGCAGTGGCAGCAGCTCCGCCTCGGTAAAGGTGCGGGAAAGCGCTGTGCCCATTCTGGTGGTGCGTCCCCAGGTGCCGCCTACGTAAACGGTAAAGCAGGTCTCGCCCTTCACGCGGCGGGCCTCCACGCCGAAATCGTTCAGGCTCGGCTTGATGCAGCTGTTGGGACAGCCACCTACGGAGATTTTGAACTTATGGGGGAGCTTGACGCTGCTCCAGCCCTCGTAAAAGGTCTCGTGAATGCGGCGAGCGATGGCTTGTGTATCACAGTTGCCAAATACGCAGGTGGTCCCCTTGCAGGCCGTGATGGGGCGCACCTTGGCGCCTGTGCCGCCGAATTGCAGCCCGTGTGCGGCGGCAAAGGCCTCCGCCTCCTCGATCTTTTCGAAGGGGATGCCTGGGACCTCAATGCATTGACGGCTGGTGGGGATCAGCTTGCCGTTTCCAAAGCGACGGGCAAGCTCGGCGATGGCGATAAAATCCTCGGCAGAAAAAACGGTGCCGGCGGCAAGCATGCGGCCGGAAAACAGATCGGTGCCGCGATTGCGGAGAAAGCCGCGTCCTTTGACGCGCATAATATCTTCTTGTGTCAGCATGATAGTGGACCTCCTTGGTTGATGCCTTCAGTTTAGCATAAGTCGAGAGAAAAGTCAAGTTTGCATCAAAAAAACCAGGATTCTTTTGACAAAATCGCAAATACTGCTTGACACCGCTCTTGTTTTGTGGTAAAATTTGAACGTAGTATATTCATCCAAGGAGGATTTTGTTATGAAGAGAATCACTACCATTGAAACTAAGGATATCAAGAACACCGTGAAGACCGGCGGCTGCGGCGAGTGCCAGACCTCTTGCCAGTCCGCCTGCAAGACCTCTTGCGGCGTTGCCAACCAGCAGTGCGAGAACAATAAATAAGATTGTTTTCCCATAAAACGCTGCCATTTCGGCAGCGTTTTATCTTTGAAAGGATAGAATTATGGTACATCAATACAAGCAAAACGGATATAATATCGTGCTGGATACCGCCAGCGGCTCGGTGCACGCGGTGGATGAGGTGGCTTACGATATCATTTCTATGTACAAGAGCCATACCGCCGAGGAGATCGTTTCGGCGATGCTGGAAACATACGGCATGCTGCCGGACGTGAACGAGGAGGAGATCCGCCTTTGTCTCGAGGACGTGGCGGCGCTGGAGGCGGCGGGAAAGCTCTTTTCCGACGATCCTTACGAAAAGCTGGCTTGCGAATACAAAAATAACAGCAACGTGGTCAAGGCGCTGTGCCTCCACGTGGCGCACACCTGTAATCTTAATTGCTCCTATTGCTTTGCAAGCCAGGGAAAATATCAGGGTGAGCGGGCGTTGATGAGCTTTGAGGTGGGCAAGCAGGCCTTTGATTTTCTCATTGCCAATTCCGGCACCAGACGGAATTTGGAGGTGGACTTCTTCGGCGGCGAGCCCATGATGAACATTGACGTGGTCAAGCAGCTGGTGGCCTACGCTCGCAGCGTTGAAAAGGAGCACAATAAGAATTTCCGCTTCACCTTTACCACCAACGGTATGCTGCTGGATGACGAGACCATGGAGTTCCTCAATCGGGAAATGAGTAACGTGGTGCTGTCTCTTGACGGACGCAAGGAAGTGAACGACCGCTTCCGCAGAGACTACGCAGGTCGTGGCAGCTACGACACCATTGTGCCCAATTTCCAAAAATTAGTGGCTAAACGGGGTGGAAAAAGCTATTACGTACGGGGTACCTTCACCCACCACAATACCGATTTTACCAACGATATTCTGCATATGGCAGACCTGGGCTTCACTGAACTCAGCATGGAGCCTGTGGTCTGTGCGCCGGATGACCCCTGCGCGCTTACCGAGGCCGATCTGCCTGTGGTCTTTGAGCAGTACGAGATCCTTGCCCGCGAGATGCTGAAGCGGGAAGAGGAGGGCAGACCCATTACCTTCTACCACTATATGTTGGATCTGAAAAACGGCCCCTGTATCTATAAGCGCATTACGGGCTGCGGATCCGGCACGGAGTATATGGCCGTTACGCCCTGGGGTGAGCTTTTCCCCTGTCATCAGTTTGTGGGTGATGAGAAATACAGCCTCGGCGACGTGTGGCAGGGTGTGAAAAATACCGCCGTGCAGGACGAGTTCCGGCATTGCAACGCCTATGCGAGAGAGGAATGTAAGGATTGCTGGGCAAGGCT
>JAFTQT010000012.1 GCA_017462615.1 Clostridia bacterium
ACCGTCAGCACGCCGGCCCCGCTATCGACGCGCTGAACGCAGGCCTCCACGTGCTGCTGGAGAAGCCCTTCACCGTTACCCTTGACGAAGCCGTAGAGGTCATGCGCGCCGAGAAGAAGAGCGGCAAGATCCTCTCCATCGGCTTCCAGCCCCGCCTTGATGCCAACATGAAGATGATCAAGAAGATCGTCGACTCCGGCGCGCTGGGCCAGATCTACTACATCCAGACCAGTGGCGGCCGCCGTCGCGGTATTCCCACCCCCTTCGGTACCACCTTCATTACCGACGAGACCGCCGGCATTGGTGCTCTCGGTGATATCGGCTGCTACTCCCTCGACATGGTGCTGAACGCCATCGGCTATCCCAAGCCTCTGACGGTTTCCGGCTACAAGTCCGCCTTCTTCGGCACCGACCCGAACTACTCTAACTACGTCAAGATTGGTCACCCCGAGTACGCTGCAAAGTTTGGCGTTGACGACTTTGCCGCAGCCTTTATCCGTCTTGAGGGCGGCATCGTGCTGGACTTCCGCATTGCTTGGGCTATGAATATGGACACCCCCGGTGACACCATCATTCTGGGCACCAAGGGCGGTCTGCGCATCCCCTCCACCGAGTGCTGGAACGGCACCGTTGGCGGCCCCATGAAGCTCTATCACGAGGTTTGCGGCGAGCAGACCGAGACCGTGATCCCGATCATCGAGGACAAGAGCGGCAACAGCCTCTTCGATAAGAAGATCCGCTCCTTCTGCGATGCTGTGAAGAACGGTGGCACCGCTCCCGTTCCCTCCAGCCAGATCCTCTACAACCAGGCCATCATCGACGGCATCGCCAAGTCTGCTGAGGCAGGCCGCGAGATCGAGATCGTGATCCCCGAGATCTGATCGGCCCTATAGTGTAACCCGTAGCCACCCGCGAGATATTTGCGGGTGGCTTTTCTTTGTTGAAAAAATTTTAATGATTCTATAATTTTTTTAGAATTATTCTATTGACAACGGAGAAAAAATCTGCTATGATAAAAATACGGGAGGAAATGAGCCCGAATTTATCACATAAGGAGATGAAACAATGCCGTTGAATGTACTGCTTTGGACCGCCCTATTTCTTTCTGCTGTGGTGATCCTGGAAATTCCCATCGCCGCGCTGCTGTACACAAGGCTGCGCCGTCAGAAAAAGCGCCTGCCGGAGGCACCGCTATCCTTTCTCGGCATCTCCTTGGCTGCAGCATATGCCCTGCCGCTTGCCATATCCGTCCTGCTGCTTCTTGCAGAGGCCATTGTGCTCTTCTATTTCATTTGGAGCTTTGCCGCCGCAGCGCGCCGCCTTTCTGTCGCAGCGCCCCGGGAATCCGACGCTGTTGAGGAGGCGCCCGTGCCCGACGCCGCCGCAGCGCCGCTGCACAGAGATCGTCGGCACGGTCACCGGCACGATCCCAACATCGCCGCCTATCTCCGTATGCTGGCAGGTATCCGGCGCAATCAAAGGAACAGAGCCATCGTCAATTTGGAAACGCTGTCCGCACACTTTGAAAGCCACGAGCCCGTTACCATTCATTCTCTGAAGGAGAAAAAGCTGATCCCCGCCAAGACCGACCACGTCAAGATCTTGGGAAAGGGCACCCTCGATAAGCTCCTGCACGTGGAGGCGCACGATTTTTCTGACGAGGCAATGGAGGCCATCTTTCTGACCGGTGGCCGCGCAACGCAAATTGTATAACGTAAAAAATGCGAGAGTTAGGAGCGTACTCTTAAGGACAGTTTTTGAAATTTAATAGAATACGTTACCTACCGACAGGAAAAGGACAGAGAAAGCACTGCAATCTCTGTCCTCTTTTCTTGACAAGCACTGCATTTGTAGACACAAATGCAGATTGATGAATTGACGGCAAGCCGTCATAAATTGAAGCCTTAAGGCTTCATGATTTGAAATCTTGCGATTTCATGAATTGAATTGCCCTATTTTTTAATGCCGAAGGCAATTCACGCACCATCGGTGCAAATCATGGCGCAAGCCAATTCACGCCCGCAAGGGCAATTCATTGCTTTGTGTCCTTAAGGGCACAAAGCATACTCTCGCATTTTTTATTTAATGATATTCCTGGATCCAGGCCCACATCAAATGCAAGGCCTGATTGTTGTGGAAATCCGTAAACGCCCCATCCACATCTATTACCATGCTTTCATCGTTCCCGGCAGCTATCAGGGCATCTCGCAAGGCATGCGCCTGCGCAATAGGAAAGCTCGCCTCCGCTCCCTTCGAATGTACCATAAGCACAGGCACAGCGATCTGATCTGCGAACGTGACGGCAGAGCGCGAGGTATATGCCTCCGGTACCTCCTCGGGCGTACCGCCTAAGGTTCCTTTGAAATAGGCCTGGGCAAGTCCGGCTTGGTACAGCGCCGTAAGATCACTCATGGTTCCGGTCAGCACACATGCCGTAACACGCGGATGTCCCTCCGCCGCCAGCTTCAAGCATCGGATCGTTCCTTCGCTTGCGCCGACCAAAACGAAATTGGATGCAGAAAGGAAATCCGCCTCAGATAATACGTTCAGCAGCTGCTTGATATCCGCATAATCCTCGCCGCCCATATCCTTTTTTCCTTCGCTAAGACCATTGCTGCCCCTGGAGCTCAGCTTGGCAACGATGATGCCTTTTGCCGCAAAGCGGGTTGCCAGATCCCGGGAATCGGTACGAACGTCCGGCAAATACAAAGCGATAGGGCAGCTTTTTGTTACGTAATCCGCCGGCAGCACCAGCTGCACGTGAATATTCAATTCCTCCACCCGGAGCATCACGTCATAGGCCAGCGCCTTGTAGCTTTCCTCCAGCTCCACCGCCGTCACCGAAGCAACACCCGCAAGTTTTGTCAATTCCTCGGGCGCCGATACCGTCATCTCCTCCTCCGGCGGCGCCTGCGGCGTATCGGGCGTTTGATGACACCCTGCAAAACAAAGTAAAAGCA
Source organism: Clostridia bacterium (assembly GCA_017462615.1). Lineage (GTDB taxonomy): Bacteria > Bacillota > Clostridia > Oscillospirales > CAG-272 > Firm-07. The sequence continues at coordinate 2,961 of JAFTQT010000012.1, forward strand.
ATGCGAAAAGCAAAAAATACCGCTTCATCCTATTACTCCTCTTTTCTTTTTTTATAGACGTAATACGCATTTATTTTTCCCATAAATGCATAGTCACCGCTTTTTGTTTACTCCTCACCTTCATACAACCGAACTGCAGCGACTCAAAAACCGCAAGAATCCCTCTGCCTCATAGATGGTCACGCCCTGATACACCTCGGCGCTACCGAGGGGCTTGCTGGTATTCCCAACAACTCCGGTAAGGCGCATCGGTGCGGGTGAAAAGAGCAGAACGGGTACGGCATTTTCTTCAAAGGAGACCACATTTTTCAGCTTTTTTCTGCCGTATTCCAACTCATTGATAAAAAACTTGCCCCGCATCATGGCCACCTTTCCGAAGACCCACGTGCCAAGACGGCTTTTATTGCGCTCCACGATCACGGGCATCACAAAGAATTTGGAGGTCTCTGCCAACTCCGGACTCTGGAGGTGCACGAAACGGCGCAACACGTTTCCACCAAAGAACTTGACGGAATATGTCACCCCATCAGCCTCCACCCGGATGTCACTCTGTTGATAGCGGAAAAAGATGGATAAAAGCGACGGCGTTTTCACCTTGCATTTCAGTTTGTTTTTGCGGCAGATGCGCCGCAGACGCGAAACAAACCGCAACCGTGACCACATAGCCCGCAGATGGCGCCATGCAAATGGAATCATCACGATTGCCGCAGCAATGGGTAGGGTATGATACCACATGATCCCCAGCGCCTCCACCAGCGAGAAGGTGGCCAATATGAACTTGATAGCAGCATTCAGCGCAAAAATGCAGAAAAAGAACAGCGTGAAAAGAAGGATTGTCATTATACACCTCCGCTTATTTCAAGCCTTTGATTGTCCACGTAACAGATGTAAACCGATCATCCAGGGCTCGGAAATAAAGCGCCAGCATGCCATCTTGAATATACTCTTTTTTGATATCAAAAATAATCAAAAGCGCATCATTTTGAGGGAGAGTATATAGTGTTTGTATAGATTCGACCTTGGTCAAAAGACCGCAAAGCACCGCTTCCTTCGCATCCACTTTACATGCAAAGCGCATATAGCCGTTGTTCAGCTCCCACATGTTCACATTGTATACCCTTGCCACGGTCATGCCGTTTTGGCTCATCACTGCCGTGGTCAAAGCACGTGGTTCGCTATCAACGCTGCCTCCCGTAACGGTTAGATACTCTGCACAAAGCTCGGTTTCTCCACTAGCCAGCTCGGTTTCCGCAGTGGTTGGAATGCGATATTCCGGCTCAATGATACCAATGTTGGTGTAGGCTAGTAGGTTGTTGTATGCACACTGATAATTAGCACCGTAGTTTACAGGTTCCTTGGCATAATCAGCAAGCGCCGAAGCATATTTTACCTGTGCATCGAAAAAGCTGGTACTACGAGAGCGATTTTGATGGCGCGCTTCAAGGTAACTATAGTAAAAATAATAAAAATTACCGTTTTGCGCCATATCTTCAACTGCAGCTGAACAATCCACACCGTTGTTATTAAACTCTGATGTGGCGGCAAAAGCGCCCAAACAACTTTCTTGTAGCACGGTATGCACAAAATTGTAGTCCATCCCCTCTGCACTACTGCAGGCCCACAAATTTAAGTAGTACGGATTCGCTTCTAAGGCTTCACCAATTTCGCTTGCATCCAAACAAACCGAAAGATTGGACATGCCATCTTCCCATTTGGTGCGAAATAGATGATATTGATCACCGTGTCCACCAAAATAGATTTCGCAGACCGCAGCTTCGTTTTCCGCACGCAGCGCATCCAATGTAATATCACCAATCACGATTCCGGTGGAGACCGGAAAATCTCCTTGCTGGTTGGCATACAAGCGCACATTATCCAACAGTCCCCATTCGCCAGCAGCCCTGTTCAAAAAATGAGCCATATCATCCACCGCCACAGAATCAAAGCGGAAGATTGGAGAGGCAAGTCCTATCGATTGAACGGGCGTTTGGGTTTCTTGATACGCCCGATAGCGCTCGATGTAGGCAGAAAATTCTCCGGTAGAAAGCGTAAGACGAGCCACGGGCCATTGTGGAACAAAATCGATTTCTGCACCATTGGCAAAGTGATCCGCAACGCTGAAGCCCTCCAAAAGAGCAACGCTATTTTCGAAATTGCCGTAAAAATAATCAGTAAGATAAGCATCCTCCACAGAGACGCTGTCAGCCCACGCAGTTTTATCATCCACAAAAAAGGCGGGAACCATATGGGAGGTGCCGAAAATCTGTATGCCATTCAGCTTTCCTGTTCTCGTATCTGCATCTGACGCAAGTCTTTCGTACACATCAAGAGCGCTTTGGCAATCCGCCGTGTCTATCACAAATACGTCGTGGTCACTATAGGCGCTAATGAGGCAATCAATGGCCGCAGCATCCTCGGCAGTCAGATATTTGCTGTTCACTACCGCGTAATAGTAGTTCTCCTTAGGCTTAACTTTTTTACAAGAGGATAGCGGAAGCAATGCCGAACCTAAAGTAAGCACCAACGCCAAGACAAATGCGATTCTTCTCATAGCACATCCCTCACTCATTTCTTTTTTTGTAGACGTAATAGCAAAACACCTTACCCATAAACTCATAGTCACCGCTTTTGTGCTCCACGATGAGATACCGCTCTCCTTCAAGCTCCTTTAACACATATTTTTCCGCGACCCGGCGCTCCACGTTTAAGATCAGCCCCTTGGTATAAAACAGATTCTGCGTCAAAGGCTTTTTGTATAGCCAGGTGCGGTAGCAATAGCCACGGTTCATGAACTGTATCTGTGAAGCATAAAGCTTGCCTTTGTGCACCTGGGGATGCTCCGGAGAAAAGCTATGCGCGTCGCGAACAAGATCTACCACATCCCACACGCCCACAATATCCTCGTCCGGCACAAATGGGATATCCACGTCATCCACGAAAGCATGCGTTTCCATTTCGGTATATTCCCGTCTGTCCACCTGACGGTACAGCAATAGCGTGGCGTCCTCACCGTTGTCAATACACTCCTGCCCGATCCACCGAATGCACATATAGCGAGTATCATCCTGCCAAAACAAACGATACTCATTGGGAATCACGGTATTGTAATGTGCGGCGTGCCGATATAAAACGCCCTTGCTCCAGCTGAACAAATAGTACATAGCACCGCCCGGCAAAAAATACAGCTTGGGGAACGTCTTGCAGTGCGGCTCCTTCAAGTTTTCAAGAGGCATCAAGCCCACCTGTTCCATATCGGTACCGGTAATTTCTCCGCAAAGCTCCCAAAGCCCCACCACCTCCGGATCGTTCTCAAAGGGCAATTCACTTAATTTCCTCTGTAAAGGTGGCAAAATACCGCCTTTTTGCTCCTGCATATTCTCTAATTTGGCAATGCATAAGGAAAGATGGCGGATCTGCTCGTTCAATTCCCGCTTTTTCGATACGCACGCAGCCGATTGCTTTTCCTCAGGCGCATACAAAATCTCCTTGATCTCCTCCAGCGAAAAGCCCATGTCCTTCAACGCCGCGATCTTTTGATAGACCTGAATTTTGTCGGGATGATAGTAGCGATAGCCGCTGTATTGATCCACCGCATCCGCGCACAATATTTTTTCCGCGTCGTAATAGCGCAGCGTCTGCGTGCTGACGTTGCAGATTTTAGCAAACTCGCCGATCTTGAGCATGACTCCTCCTTCGTTGCCACCGTTGTTGCAAAGCTTTTCTGAATGTATTATTGTTGCAAAGCTTTTCTGAATGTATTATAACATTACAGTTAACTGTAAAGTCAAGAAGGTTTTTGAAAATTCTTACAAATAAAATGAGAACCGGCGCGCATCATGTGCGAAAGGTATTACACCGCGAAGCCGCCGTCCACGCCCAGGCACTGCCCGGTGATAAAGGAGGCGGCGTCGGAGGCAAGAAACAGCACCGCTTCGGCCACCTCGCGGGGGGTACCGATGCGGCATAGCGGAGTCGCCTCCGCCAGCTCCCGACGGGTCTCTTCATCCAGCGCCCCGTTCATTTCGGTATCAATGACGCCGGGCTCTATGCAATTCACCGTAATGCCGGAGGGGCCGAGCTCCTTGCACAGCGCCATGGTAAGCCCGCGCAGCCCCGCCTTGGCGGCGGAATAGGCCACCTCGCAGGAGGCACCTACCTTGCCCCACATAGAGCCAATATTGATGATGCGCCCCCATCCGCGGGGGATCATATACGGCTGCACCTCCCGGGAGAGATAAAAGGCGGCGGAAAGATTGGTATCCGTGACGCGCCGCCACTCTGCATCGGTCATATCTCGGGAAAGCCCCATGTGGGCCACGCCCGCGTTGTTGACCAGCACGTCAATGCCGCCGCCAAGAGCGGCCACGGCCTCGATGATGCCGATGCGCACGGCGGTGGGATCGGCCACGTTGCAGCAAATGGCAAGGGCGCCCGTCTCGGCGGTAACCCTTGCGGCCGCCTCCTCATTTTCCTTGTAAAAGAAGGCCACATGGTATCCATTTTGGGCAAAAACTCGCACCGTTTCCGCCCCAATACCACGAGAGCCACCGGTGATCAATACACGTTTCATCGTAATTCTCCTCTCAAAGCGTTAAAATACGGGAGGCTTGCGCACCTCGGCGGCGGCAAAATCCTGCCGCAAAAGTGCCTTAAAGGTCGCGCCGTCCTCGGGGGAAAGCAAACCGGCACCAAAGGCTGCCAGGTGCGTGAACAGATCACGCTGGGAAATTTTTTGTACCTCTCTGCCCGTTTCCTCCCGCAAATAGGCAGAAAAGCCATCATAAAAATCAAAGGGCGAGGGCAGGCGCTTCAGCAAAAAGTCAAGAGCGCGCTCAAAGCGTCCCCGATCCCGCAAGCGCTCCAGCAGCTCCGCCAGCTCCTCCAGGCGGCAAAGCTCCTCAAAGCTGAGGCAGTCGGTTTCCAGCACCGTATAGGGGGGTGTTGCGGAAAAACGAATACCATAGGCCTCCGCGTCCCTGCGCAACGCCGTGCCGTGCAGCAGCTTCAAAAAGCCCGGCTGCAGCACGTGACAGGCAAAATACGCCGCATCAAAGGAGCGCCGGAAGGAGGCCATGTCCTCGTGGGGCAGCCCCGCGATCAGGTCAAGATGCACGTGGACGTTGCCCATTTCGGTGAGCCGCCTTGCTGCCGCCAGCACCTTTTCTGCATCTGTGTGGCGGCTGATGGCCGCAAGCGTTTTTTCATTGGTGCTTTGCAGCCCGATCTCCAGCCGCACCTTTCCCGCCGGAAACTTTGCGAGAATATCAAAGGATTCCTCATCCAGCAGCGCCGCACATACCTCAAAATGATAGCATTTGGTATACTCCGGCGACAGCAGCCCCCGCCAGATCTTTTTCGCACGTTCCCGATCAAAATTGAAGGTGCGATCCACCAATTTGACCGTAAACGGTGCGGAAAAAGCCTCAAATTGCCGCAGCTCCGCCAGGGCCAGCTCCGCGCTTTTCGCCCGCACACCCGCCGTGGCGGAGGAAAGGCAAAAGGCACAGGTGAAGGGGCATCCTCTGGAGGATTCGTAGTAAACGAGAGAGGCAGTGGGCTCCTCCACCCGATAGTGGATGCCCGCCTCGGCAAAATGGGGATCGGGAGTGCCGACCACAAGGCGGGGCAGCGGCTCACCCGCCCGTGCAGCCCGCGCCACGCTGACGATGGCCTCCTCACCCTCTCCGGTGATGACCGTGTCCACAAACGGAAGGGCTGTGAAGCGCTCCGGCGCAAAGGACACCTCCGGGCCACCCAGCACAATGCGACAATGGGGATGAACGGCGCGCAGATCCTCGGCCAGCGACAGCATCTCGCGAATGTTCCAGATATAGCAGGAAAAGCCGTATATCTCGCACCGTTCGGCCACTAATTTCGAAAGCACCTCACTTCTTCGATCCCGCAGCGTCGCCTCCAGCAGTGCGACGTCGGCAAAGCCCGCGGTCTGCAGCGCATCCCGCAGGGCACGGATAGCAAGGCTCGAATGGGCATAGGAGCCGTTCATAGCAAATAACGTGATCTTCATATCAGGTAAATTGAGAGTTGTAGAGCGAGGCATAGAAGCCGCCTGCCTTCATCAAGGCCTCATGGTTGCCGGATTCGATCACCCGGCCATCCTTCACCACCAAAATCACGTCCGCGCCTTGAATGGTGGAAAGACGGTGGGCAATGACGAAGCAGGTTCTGCCCTCCATCAGCGTCTTCATAGCGGACTGGATCTGCTGCTCGGTACGGGAGTCCACGTTGGAGGTGGCCTCGTCCAGGATCAGCATGGAGGCGTCGGCCAGCATGGCACGGGCGATGGTGATGAGCTGGCGCTGTCCCTTGGAAATGTTCACGCCGTCGTCGGTCAGCACCGTATCGTAGCCCTGGGGCAGACTCTCGATATACTCATGGATATGGGCAGCCTTGGCGGCGGCTACCACCTCCTCCATGGTTGCGTTCTCCTTGCCGTAGGTGATGTTATCGAAGATCGTACCGCAGAAGAGCCACGTATCCTGCAGCACCATGGTAAAGCCCTGCCGCAGCGAAGCTCTTGTGGCCTCGCGGATATCCACACCGTCCACCGAGACCGCACCGTCGTTCACGTCATAAAAGCGCATCAGCAGATTGATCACGGTGGTCTTGCCCGCACCCGTGGGGCCTACGATAGCCACCGTGGTGCCGGGCTTGGCGTGCACGGAAAGGTCGTGCAGAATGGTTTTTTCGGGCACGTAGCCAAAGCGCACGTGGTCAAAGCAAACGTCGCCCTTCACGTCGGAAAGCACCGTGGCGTTTTCCACGTCCGGCGTTTCGGGGGCCTCGTCAATGAGGCGGAAAACGCGCTCGGCTGCGGCCGTGGCGGATTGCAGCTCACTGATGATATTGGCCAGCTCGTTGATGGGGCCGGCAAACTTACGGGAATACTGCACGAAGGCGGAAACACCGCCAAGGGTGAGGAAAAAGGCGGGATAAAGCACTTCAAAATCCACAACGGTTTCCGAAAGCATATACAAAACGCCGCCAAACACCGTTACCAGCGCAATAGAAAGATTGTTGATGAAATTCACCGAGGGGCCGATGATGGCGCCGTGATAATCGGCGGCGTAATAGGCCTCCACCGCCTCGTCGTTGCGCCGGTCAAAGCGATCCACGATCACCGCCTCGCGGGAATAGGCGCGGATGGTCTTCTGGCCGGAGAGCATCTCCTCGGCAAAGCCGTTCAGCTCACCCAGCTTCATGGAGCGCTTCTTGAACAGCGGGCGGATGCGCTGGGTCTTATATTTGGTGAAAAGGATGGAGATGGGCACCGTAATGACGAACACCAGGATCAGCACGGGCGAAATGCTCACCATCATCACCAGCGCGCCCACCACGGTCACAATGCTGGCCAGCACCTGCAAAAGGTCGTGGGAAAGGGAGGCGTTGACCGTATCGATATCATAGGAGATATGGCTGATGATATCGCCGGTGGCGTGGGTATCAAAATACCCCACCGGCAGGGTGATGAGATGGGAAAACACCTGCCGACGCATGGTGTAAATGATCTTTTGGCTGAGGCGCACCATCAGCACGGACAGACAATAGGAAAGCAAGGCGGAAAGGGCATAAAATACCACCAGCAAAAGGGCGTAAAAGCCCACGGTGGAAAGATCTACCGCCCCGGCGCCCGCCTCAATGGCGTCAATGGCCTCGCCCGAAAGCTTGGGGCCTGCCAGCGCCAGCAAATTGGAGGAAAGCATCAGCAAAAGAGCCAGGATCACCATAAACGGGTGCTCGAAAAGATATTTGCTCATGCGGCGCAGCACCCGCATTTTGGTGGCGCGGCTCTGCTTTTGATCTACGGTGGTGCTGTTGAGGCTGCGGGACTTGCCCATGCCGCCGCCTCCGCCACCCATACGCATATTATTCAAGGAAGGCACCTCCCATCTGCGAATCACTGATCTCCCGATATGCGGGGCATTGCTCCAAAAGCTCCTCGTGGGTGCCGGCGCCGATGATGCGGCCGTGATCCAGCACCAGAATATGATCGGCAAACATCACGGAGCTGACGCGCTGCGCCACCACCACGGTGGTGGTATGCAGCTCCTCACGGATGGCGCGGCGGAGGCTCGCGTCGGTTTTGTAATCCAGCGCCGAGGAGGCGTCGTCCAAAATCAGGATCTCCGGGTCCCCGGCCAGAGCCCTGGCGATCAGCAGACGCTGCCGCTGGCCACCGGACACGTTGGTACCCTTGGCGGTGAGTCGGTGCTCATAGCCCTCCGGGAAGGCCTCGATAAAATCCGCCGCCTGGGCAAGCGCCGCAGCACGGCGCACGCTCTCGTCGGAAACGTCACGGCCAAAACGGATGTTTTCCGATACCGTATCGGCACTAATGAAGTCATTTTGCATCACCACGCCAAACATTTTGTGCAGTTTCTCCGCATCCATGGCGTAAAGATCCTCACCCCCGATGCGGATGCTGCCGCTGTCGGCGTCGTAAAAGCGCATCAAAAGCGAGATCAACGTGGTCTTGCCGGAGCCCGTGGCGCCGATAATGCCCAGCGTACCGCCCCGCCGCAGACGGAAGCTGATGTCGGTGAGGTTATTCTTTCGTCCGTTGTAGGAGAAATTCACGTGGTCGAACACCACGAAATCCTCCTCCGTGGCAGCTGCCGGCGCGGCATCGCTGCGGCGGCAGTCCTCCGAGGCCTCCAGTACCTCCAGAATACGGTTGGCGGAGGCCACGCTCTTGGTATAGTTCACGAAAATGCGGGTGATGGTGGTCATAGCTGTGGACATCAGCGTGAAATACTGGATAAAGGCAATGATGCGGCCGGGCTTGGACAGGTCGGCGTTCACAAAATGGGCGCCGAGGAAGATCACTGCCACAAGGCCAAGATTCAAAAACAGGCTCATCAGAGGCTGGGAGGCGGCCATGGTCACGCCGGCGTGGCGCTCCTTGGCGGAGAGATCGGCGTTTGCCTTATCGTAACGGCGATTTTCGTAATCCTCCTTGGACAGCGCCTTGATCACGCGCACACCCTGGCAATCCTCGCGCACCACGCGCACCATGGCGTCCACGGCCTTCTGATTTTCCCGATACAGCGGCATGCCGCGTTTGGTAATGAGAAAGACCGAGAGGCCGATCAGCGGCAGCACCGCCTGCATGATCAGCGCCAGACGGAAATCCAGCACCAACGTGATGATCATGCCGCCAAGCAGCAAAATCGGCGCGCGCACGCCAATGCGCTGCATCATACCGATAAAATGATGCACGTTGTAGGTATCCGAGGTGAGGCGAGATTCCAGCGAGGGCACCGTAAAGGCATCGGTCTGTCGGGAGGACAGATGCATGGTGGCCTCAAACAGGTCGTGTCGGATGTGGCGAGAGGCCTCCCTTGCCACCTTGGCGGCGTTGCGGTTGGCGATCACGTTGCCAAGCATGGCGGCCAGCGCCGCCACGATCATGGCAGCACCGCCGATGAGGATGGGCACCACCCGATGCAGCGGCACCAGCTCGTCCATGATATAGCTGAGTATGTAGGGCAGCCCCAGCTCGAAAAGCGTGGCCACGATCTTCACCGTCATACCAAAGGCGATGGAGCGCAGCAGGGGGCGCAAATATTTGGCAAGCAGCTTCATACCTTTTCCTCCAGTTTATTTTTGGCGTTCTGCACCGCCCGCTCCAGCAGCGCCGCAAACAACGCGCGCTCCTCCTCGCTGAAGCCCTCGGTGAGCACGGCGTTCCATTCCCCCGCCACCTGCCGCAGCAAGGGCAGTGCCGCCATGCTTTTTTCGGTGGGAAACACCTGCATCACACGGCGGTCATGCTCCGCAGGCGCGCGGGTGATAAAGCCCTCCGCCTCCAGATGGGTAATGTGGCGGGTCACGCTGCTTTTGTTGACGTACAGCGCCCGACACAGCGCATCCTGGGAGACTCCGGGATGGTGACAGATATAAAATAGGTAGGGATGATCGTGGGGGCCAACGCCCGTACCGGCCAGCCGCTCCGTGCGCCATAGTGCGCCGCATCTGCTGACCACGCCGATCGATCGGTTCAGGGATTGCATAGCCTTCTCCTTCCGTTCGTTGCACATGCAACTAATTTCTTGCCTTTATTATAACATATTTTCCCGCTATGTCAACGCATTTTGCAAAAAAAGCGACGGCGGCGTGCATATTATATGCCCGCCCCACATATATGTGAATAAGACCATCTCAAAGGAGGAAGAGAGAATGGAAAATCAACTGGAAATGCCAAAGGAAGAAAAGCGCATCTTTCGCTTCACACGCCGCCATCTGGTGCTGGCCTGCACGGTGCTGCTGATCGCCGCCGCGCTGGTGCTGAACATCGTGCTTTTTAACAACCCCACCAAGGATCCCACGCCCTCGGCACCTACCGGGGACAGCAGCACGGGAGACGATACTTCAACGGACACCTCCGGGCTTGACGGCTATTTCTCCGCCACCCAGGTGAGCCGCCAGCGTGCCCGTGACGAGGCGCTGGAGGTACTGCAGGGCGTTGTGGAAAGCGAAAGCGCCGATGACGCCACCAAAACCGCCGCGTTGCTTGAGATCGCGGATCTGGCCAAGGCCATGGAGGCAGAGGCCAATATCGAATCTCTGGTGCTTTCCAAGGGCTTTACCCAATGCGTAGCGGTCATCAACGGCGACGCCTGCTCCGTGGTGGTCAACGGCACCGAGCTGCAGCAGAGCCAGATCTCCCAGATCAACGAGATCGTTTACGAGCAAGCCGGCATTATGCCCCAGGATATCCGTATTATCGTAAAATAACCCCCAAACGGTATAAAAAAACCGATAATGGCCGGTTCTCATAAGGAAGTTTATTCCTTGCAGGGACCGGCGTCCTCGACGGTCTAAAAAGGCATAATTGCTCTGCAGAAGGCAAAGATTAACCCCGACAGATTTTGAAAAGTCTGTCGGGGTTAAATTTATTATCCAATATCAAAAAAACAAGGAACCAAATGATGCGGCTGATATTTATCAATGGTTTCTACAATATGGGCTCTGATTTCTTCCAAAGAACAATGCTTCATGTTTTTGTCATATATCATTGTTTCAGCCCACATATATTCGGGATTTTCCTTATCACCGTATCCTCCGCCACCTAATGAATCCTTTTGCTTATCTATCAAGACATATTCAAACCAAAGGATCTCGTTTACAAAACCTCCACACTCAAAAAGCAATTCTACAAACTCGCTCCAGTTTCTAAATATCAAATCCGAACAAACTTTATTTTCTTCTATGTATTTTTTTATTTTGCCGTCCATCATAATACCTCGCTTATTATCGCTTATCGCGCCAGCTTTGCCTTTGTATTACAGCGTTGCAAGCAACACCGGCCGGGCAAAGCCCATACCCCCTTGTAGGGCGGGGGACTCCCGCCGCTTTTTCGATTCAAGGTGTTTGCCACGGCGGGAGCAAGCCCCCGCCCTACGATATAACATCATTATAGCATAAATTGGCAGAGAAAGCAACATCTCTGCCGAAGTTCGTTGGTATATGATGGTCCGT
>JAFTQT010000125.1 GCA_017462615.1 Clostridia bacterium
GAGACTGCAAGTTTGCCTGTGGCAAACATTGCCGCGTCGCAGAACGCGAGCAAAACGCGATTTGCGATGCGTGATGCGAAAACGGCAACAGGAAAGAGGAGGCAATTTTTGTCAAAAAGAGCCTCCTCTCCCTCAAAAGGGTGCTTTTGCAAAAGTGCCCTCCTCCTGCTCCCGCTTCCTACTGACAAATCAAAATTCCCGCACCGTTTTGGGGGCTTTTCTTGAGGAGCGGCGTTGGCTTCTCTCTTGCATAAACATCCATTTTCGCGCTTTCTCTTGACTTTCCGCGTACAATGTGTTACAATAACCCCGTCGTTTGTTTGCGCACGCAAGCGCATCCACCAAGCAGGAGGCCTCTACCTCCCACGTCTGACGGGTCGGTCGGCAGTGCCGCGCCACCCTTACAGGAGAATTTATGATGATACATATTCTGAATTTTTTGCAAAGTGAAATGACGCGCCCCGTGTCCTACGGCTGGGTGCATCTGCTCTCGCTTTTTCTCGTCATCGCGCTGACCACCCTTTTGATCCTGCGCTTTCGCAGCGCCGACGAGCGTGTGGTGCGCCGCATCATGCTGGTCGCGTGGCTGCTGATGGTGGTGGGTGAGGTCTACAAGCAGATCGTTTATACGTGGGAGGTGTCCGACGGCATCATCGTCAGAGACTTTCAATGGTATGCCTTCCCCTTCCAGTTCTGCTCCACGCCCATGTACGTGCTGCCCTTTGCCATTTTTCTGCCGGAGGGGCGGGTGCGGGACGCTTTTCTCGCCTTCCTCGGCACCTTTTCGCTGTTCGGCGGCCTGGCGGTCTATGCCTACCCCGCAGATGTCTTCATCAGCACCATCGGCGTGAATATCCAGACCATGCTGCACCACGGCCTGCAGGTGGTTATCGGCGTATATCTGGCCACACGGTATTACAAAAAGCTGAATTTCCGCTATTACCTCAAGGGTCTTGCGGTGTTCGCCATGCTTGTGCTGGCGGCCATGGCCATGAACGTCGGCGTGCATCACGCCCTGGTGGCCAACGGCATTGACGAGACCTTCAATATGTTCTTTATCAGCCCCTACCACGAATGTACCCTGCCGGTGCTGTCCACCATCTGGCCGCTGGTGCCCTACGCCGTCTTTTTGCCGATGTACGTGCTGGGCTTCGGCATCGTGGGCTTCATCATTTTCGGTATCGAAATGGGTCTGACGCGGCTCTTTCGGGGGAAACGCCAATATGCGCAGAAATAAAAGACTTCTGGCGGCGGCAGTGCTCCTTTTCCTGTGCGTGGCGTATGCGCTGGCCGTGCTGCTGCAGATCATGGAGGAGCCTGCCGTTTCCTATTATTCCTTCGGCCTCGTTGTGCTCTGCTGCCTCTTTTGCGCCCTCTTTGCCGAGAAGAGCCCGGCTTACGGCCTCACGCAGCTGGCGCTTTTCACCACCGTTTGCGCCGATTATTTTCTGGTGTATTCCGACAACGTGCGTCCGCTGCCGGCCATGCTCTTTTTTTCGGTGACCCAGCTGTGCTATTTCGGGCGGCTGTATCTCACCGACTCCTGCCCCAAGCGCCGCCGGGTGCAGCTTTTCCTGCGGGTGGGGCTCTCTGCCTTCGCGCTGCTGCTGACGGTGCTGATCCTGGGGGAGAGCACAGACGCCTTGGCGCTGGTCTCCATGTTTTACTACGCCAATCTCATTCTCAACGTGATCTTTGCCTTTGTCGGTCGGCAGGATACGCTGCTGGCCATTGGTTTGCTGCTGTTTTTGCTCTGCGATACCTGCGTGGGGCTTGGCAATCTCTACGCCTACCTGCCGGTAAACGAGGCGGCGCTGAACCGCGTGCTGTACGGTTATTGCAATCTTGCCTGGGTCTTCTATTCGCCCTCCCAGGTGCTGCTGGCCCTGAGCCTCTTGCCGCGACGCCTGCGGCAGCTGAACGCCGCGGATGCGACGCCGTGATCGTCTATCAAAAAAGGAAGAAGTATTCAGATGCAGCATAGGCCCTCCCGCATCGTTCAAATTTTGATTTGTTGGGGAGCGGGATTCTCTCCCTCCGTCTCGCTGGCGCGATCCACCTCCCTCGTCAGAGGGAGGCATTCGTCATGCGTGACATTGCAAGTAAAAATGGAGCACAAGAAAGAGGTGCAGCACGGCAAACATAGCCGGCCTCCCTCTGACGAGTGAGGTGGCGCCGAAGGCGACGGAGGGAGAGATTTTCTCTATTTGAATACCCCGACAAACCCCAATTCAACATTCAAATTTTGATTTACCGCTCTGTTCGCGCAAACTCTTGTGGGAAGTTTTCGCCCGCCTTTTTCAAAAGGCGGCGCAGTGGAGGGCGC
>JAFTQT010000126.1 GCA_017462615.1 Clostridia bacterium
GAGACTGCAAGTTTGCCTGTGGCAAACATTGCCGCGTCGCAGAACGCGAGCAAAACGCGATTTGCGATGCGTGATGCGAAAACGGCAACAGGAAAGAGGAGGCAATTTTTGTCAAAAAGAGCCTCCTCTCCCTCAAAAGGGCGCTTTTGCAAAAGTGCCCTCCTCCTGTTTCCGCTTTCTCACCAGCGGGATCATTTCCGGATGATGGAGCAATTGTGGTCGGTAAGGCCGCCGATCACGAGCTTTGCGTCCTCGCCGGCATTGAACATGGCATCCTTGCCGTCCAGAGACATGACGAAGCCGTCGCTGTTGATGGTAATGGTGGTATTGTAGAGGTCGGAGACCACGTGATATTCCACGGAATCCATCCGGTAAAGGTTGTAAATGGAGTATTTCCAGTTGTTGGGATTGGAGTTATTGTTGACGCGGCCGCTCATCTGCTTGGTACCGCAGGGCCAGAACACGATCCTGGGCTGCACCAAGGGGTAAAAATACCGCTCGCTGTCGCCGCCGCCGTGGTGCGCCACCTGAACGGCATCGGATCTGAGGCTCGTTCCCCACATGGCACGCATGCAGCGGGTGGTGGTGGGCTGGGCGTCACCCATCCAGAGGATGGTGGTTGGCTTGCCCTGCTTGTGGCCGTTGCCGTCGGTGCTGTGGACGATAAAGCGGGCAACGGTGCAGGTATCGTTGTATTGCTCCGGCACGGCGGGGTACAGATCCTCAGGGGTATAGAGGATCTCGATCTCCACATTGCGGACGTAGATCCGCTGGCCGGTGTGCACCTTGATGTACTGCATCTCGCCCTGGGTGTAGCCGGAAACCACGCTCATATCGTTGCGGATGCTCATATTGGCCTTGGGGAAGCTGTAGAACATCTCGTCGGAGGGGAAGTTGGAGATCAGCGACTCCACGCGGATGACCGTTCCGTACTTTTTACACATCTGGGTGAAGGAGGGGTAGTGATCGCCGTGGCCATGAGTGAGATACCAGGCCGCGACCACGATGGGATTGCTCTTGCTGGGGGCGCTGCCGGTGGCTCTGCGGTGCAGATCGGTGAGCACGTTGTAAAGTCGGTTCTCCGCGCCACCGTTGTTGTGGCCGCCGTCCTGCACAATGAAGGAGCCGTCCTCCAGCTGCATGACGTAGCAGTTACCGTAGATGCTGTTGTCATTTTTCAGATAGTAATTGAGATATACGGCGGTGAGGCGGGTCTCCGTCCGCTTGGTGTAGGAGAGATCCTCCGTGAGGTAGCTATCGTCAAAGCTGGTGCCTCTGGCGTCCTCCTTGGCGCTGACGATGCGAATGGAGGGGGTAAAATCATTTACGCTTTGGGAAAAGGCGTGGGCAAAGGCGGCGTAGGATACCTGCAGACGGATCTTGGCGGTCTCGTTGCGGTAGGTGCGGAAGTGGCTGCCCTCCACGACGTTCTCCTGCAGCAGCGTGTAGCCGGCGGCCTCCAGCGTGTCGCAATAGGTCTTATAGGCGGCCTCGCTCACACCCTTACCGGTGTAGCAGAAGAGCAGATTGCCGGATTCCGCGTCGGTGGTACCGCTGAGGGCAATGCCCTCGCCCTCGGGGCGGGGAAAATCCGTTACCCAGTCGGAGCGGTTGCTGAGGATCAGCGTGAAGCCCAGGGGCAGCTCGACGACCTTTTTGCCATCTGCCTCCACGGTGGCGGCAGCGATGATATCGTTGAGGGCGGTGACGGCGCCGCGCAGACCGGCGTCATTGAGACCCGTGGCCACGATCTTCTTTTCCGTGACCGTAACGCCGTAGGTGTCGGGCGCCAGCTCCTTGAGGAAGGCGGCGGTCTCCTCACGGTTGACGAGGCCAATGAGGAGCTCCTTTTCTTGGGTGATCTTTTTGTCGTTGCCACAGGCGAAAGCGGTGCTATTGGCCGAGAGGATGGCGCGCAGGGAGACGCGCAGATTCTTGGCAGCCACCACACTGTAGCTGAGGCAGTCGGGATTCTCTTCGGGATGGAGCGTGCCCGCGCCCTCGTCGGGGGTCTCGTCCAGATAGGAGGAGTAGGTGATGCCGTACTGCCCGGAGAGGCGCACGGTGGCCATTTCGGAGGAAACGGTATCGGCTACCGTCACCGTGGTGCCCTCCGCCCCGGCGCAAAGCGCGGCAAAGGCGTTCATGGCCATAACGGTATAAAGGGGACTCGTGCCGATGAGCACCAGCTTGCTGCCGCGCACGCCAAAGGCGTAGCCGTTGCCCTCGATCTCCTTTTTCAGCTCCTCGGTCTCAGGGCGGCCGGTCTCGCCCACCAGGATCTCCAGCTCGCTTTCGCTGCCGCCGGCGCTGACCATTTTGGAGAAGGTAACGCCGAGGCTCTCCTCCACGTTGGCTTCAAAGTCCTTGACGCAGTTCAGCAGCGTGCCCTTGAAGGCCTTTTCATACACCACGCGGTAGCCGGCGGAAAGATCCACCTCGACCGCCTTCTTCCGGCAGGAGGTGAGGCACAGCAGCGTGCCGCAGATCAGCGACAGACACAGCAGCAAGGACAACAGTTTTTTCATCATAGAAGCTCTCCTTTTGTTTTTGAAGGCGTTGGCGGCACAGGCGGCTTGCCCGTATTTTTTATTGTAGCAAAAAATACGCGGCTTGGCAAGGGAGGAATCAATTTTATTCGCGCACTCCCGGTCGATCACTCTCATTATAAGGCAAAAAAAACGCAAATGATAGCAAAATATTGCCCATTTGCTCCGCTTTACCGTAAAATTTTGTGTTTTTTGCGTGCGATGGCGCCTTTGCTGCGTTTTTTTGACGAAAAGGACACCGCACGGCGACGGCGAGGACGGGGCGAACCAAATAAACAGAGAAAGTGAAAGGAGCGGCTTGGTTCTCCAAATTTGAACAAAATTTGAACATTCTGTTGCACTGAAGAAAATTTTTTTACACAGCTCTTAAAAAACAAAATTCCGTCCCTCTTAAGAAGAAGATCCGTCCTTGTCAAAAATGCGATTTTGTGCCAAAATAAAGGCACCTAAACTGTGCAAAATGCACTTTAGACAGAAAGGTAGGTATGAACGATGAAAAAAACATTATCCCTCCTCCTCTGCCTGTGCCTGCTGGTGAGCGCCGTATTGCTTCTCTCCTCCTGCAAGCCCAAGGCGGTAGATATTGACCTCAACGGCTATAAGCTGGTTTATGACGACGATTTTTCCGCTCCCTTCAAGACGCAGATGTCTGCCTTCAGCACCACCCTGCGCACCAAGACCGGTGCCTCCTTCAAGCCCGGCTCCAGCTCCTCCTCCAAGGTAGCTGAGGGTGAGATCCTGGTTGGCGAGACCTCCCGCGAGGAGAGCGCCATGCTGCTTGCCGAAATCGAGGGCGATGGCTACGCCATCGGCGTCGTGAACAACAAGCTGGTCCTCGTAGGCACCACGCCTCTGCTGACCCTGCAGGCTATGCAGCTCTTTACCGATAGCTACCTCACCGGTGATGCCGGCACCGGCACCGCCATGTCTGTTACCAAGACCGTGGTCTCCAACGTGGAGATGGTCTCCCTGGACGCTTCCTTTAACATCACCTATTCCGACCGTCACGACGATACGGCCAACGCGGATCCCGGTAGAGTAGATATGGAGGAGAATCCCGACGGCTTCGACTATCCCGTTGTAGCCGCCAAGAAGATGCGTGAAACGCTGAAGAAGCTGATCACCGTCAAGAGCACCTACTACCAGGTGGGCACCGATGCCAAGAGTGAGGCCAAGAAGGAGATCCTGGTGGGTACCCTGGATCGGGATGCCGCCGTGAACTTCGCCAAGACGCTGGATGCCGATGAGTACGGCATCAAGATGGACGGCACCAAGCTGGTGGTCATGGGTCTCAACGACACCACTCTGCGCAGCGCCGCCACGCTCTTTGACGCGGTGATGGCAGCCAGCGTCGTGGGTGAGGGCACCGAGGCCGTTATCCGCATTCCCAGCAATTTCTCCTGGACGCTGACCAAGAACGGCGGCTGGGTGATGGATTTCTCCCGTCCCGACGGCGTGGATATTGCCGGCTCCGTGGACGTGGGCGAGGGCTCTCTCGAATTCTACTACAACGGCCCCACCGCTACCGTGGAGGCCTATGAGAAGTACTGCACGAAGCTGAAGAACGAGGGTTATACCGTTCTTACCGAGAACAAGATGGAGGACAGCATCTTCCGCACCTTCGTGAACAGCGAAAAGAAGATCACCCTTCACGTGACCTACGCTGCCTACAAGCACGCCACCATTGAGGGCATTTCTCTCTTTGAGCCCTGCATCCGCATCATCTCTGCCTCCACCACCGATCCCGGCAACGTCATCGACCAGTCCCTGCTGACGCCGGATTACTCCTACACCAAGCTCACTGACACCACCCTCACCAGCGTGCGCTTCGCCTACGAGACCGGCGCCTGGGGCAACGACTACGTGCTGCAGCTGGAGGACGGCTCCTTCTTCGTGCAGGATGGCGGCTCCACCGCAGGTAAGGACTACATCCGCCTTTACAACGTGCTTTGTGATCTCTTCTATCGCTCTCACGGCTACTACCCCACCGCCACCAACCCCATCGTGGTAGCGGGCTGGTACCTCTCCCACGGTCACGGTGACCACTACGGCAACTTCAAGACCATGTGTGAGAGAAACCCCAAGACCCTGCGTGTGGAATACCTCTTCACCAATATGCCCTCTGACGACGAGTGCTACAACGTATGGGACCCCAACCTCTCCATCCGTAACGATATGATGAACGTGCTCAAGATGGTTGAGGGCGGCACCACCTACATCAAGATGCACTCCGGCCAGGTCTATCACCTGCGCAACCTGGAGATCCAGGTGATGTACACCCACGAGGATATCTATCCCCAGAACCTGGAGATCTTCAACGATAGCTCCTCCGTGCTGCGCACCGTCATCCACAACACCGACGGCAAGGGCAACGTGCAGGGCAAGGAGACCAGCATCCTTTGGCTGGGTGACCTCCACTACCGCGGCAGTAAGTGTGTCATCGCCATGTATGGCGATACCCTGAAGGCCGATATCGTGCAGCTGGCGCACCACGGCTACAACGGCTGCGAGTACGCGCTCTATGAGAACGCCGCTCCCTCCATCGTGCTGTGGCCCAACGCCGTCAAGGCCTTCACTTCGCAGACCAAGAACCCCAACTCCAGCAGCAAGAACTATCAGATCGACTATAAGGTGGCAAACGTGCTTGCATCCGTGAAGTACATCGTCATTCTGGATCAGTACAACACCACCATCACCATTACCAAGGATGGCCCCGATATGTCCATCGGCGGTGAAACCGGCCTTTACAACGCCTACGAGAATACCACCACGCCCATTACCCAGTACGGTGGCGCGATCATTAAGAAATAATTCCCCGAAGGCTAAGGAGCCGAGGCACGAACGTGCCTCGGCTCCTTTCTTTCGTCCTGTGAAGCCCACAGATCGGATCTCAATTTTGATTTATCGCTCTATTCGTACATTTACTGTAGGGGAGGGCTCTCCCCTCCCGAAATCATCAAAACTCGTTGCAGCGGGAGGCGAAACGCCTCCCCTACAGGCTTGCAAGATTGTTTTTCGTATTGGCAAACACCCCAACAACCCCCAACTTGGCGTTCAATTTTTGATTTATCAGGACGTTTGAGATAACAATGCGGCGAGCGTTAGCCTTCCCCAGCGGGGGAAGGTGCCGAACGAATGTGAGGCGGATGAGGTGTAGTCCGCGACGCACAATGCGGCTGTCACCTACAGGTTTGTATGTTTTCCGGTTGTTCCTGCAAAGTTCACCCCCTCGAAAAACCCATTTCGGCGTTCAAATTTTGATTTATCGCTCTATTCGCGCATTCACAGTAGTACATTGCAACATCTAAAAGTTTTATATGCAGACCATGCGCGAGATCCGCCCGCTAAGCGGGCGCCCTGCGGGTTTCGACTTCGTCCGCCCGTGTCATCCTGAGCGGAGCGGCGCGCAAGCGCGCGAAGTCGAACTGCGTAGCAGTGCCGAGCGTAGCGATGGCAGGATC
>JAFTQT010000127.1 GCA_017462615.1 Clostridia bacterium
CCGCCGCATTTCGCGCCTCGATTGAGCCGCGCGCCGCTTTTGGAAGCCTCTCTCCGCTACGCTCCGTTCGGCTTCCAAAAGCGTAAAGATTGAACATAAAATGTGTATACAATCCTCTTGCACAATTGTTTACAATCTTGCTCTTGACAGAGGACGCCGGTCCCTACAATGCGCGAAAGGATGCATTGCCTTTCTTTCGTGCATATCGTTAGAAACACGGCTTGATTTCGATTATAGTCCGCACCATTCAAGCGAGTGGTCTTTCGTTTTTTCAATTCTTCCATAATATCACCCATGCCATTATACCGCAAATCTGCAGAGAAAACAAGTTCTCTGCCGAGGTTTTTGTGCCTAACAATTCTCCGCTAAGAATGCAGAGAGAACGAGCCTCTTTTTTATATTTCAAGCTGATGAACGGCAGCCTTATATTCCTCGTAGGTGGCAATCACGGAAAGCGCCGCCAAAAGGGCATTGGGGGTCATATCCCCCGGCAGGCCGAAGGCCTCTGCCAAGGCCGCCCGACGGGCGGTGCAGCCCTCGCTGCCCGTGAGACCGTCCTCATAGAGATCCGCCTTGGTAATGGGCGCACGGGGCGGCGCCTCGCCCTCGGCAAAGGGCTGCAGCAGCTCCCGCAGCAGCGCCGCCTCCTGCCCCTCCACGCCAAGCACCCCCTCGGCGGAGGGAGCGGCCTTGCGGCTCTCCTTGCCCGCGATCCGCGGCACGTATAGGGGGATCAGGCGCTCCTTGGGGATGGCGGAGCCGATATGTGCACGAATGAGCTTGCCCGCCCCATCCGGATCGGTGAGCACGATCACCGGCGTTTTTTTCGCCAGCGCCCGAAACAGCGCCAGCTTTTCCTTTTTTTTGAAAAGCCCAAAGCCGTCGGTGGTCAGGATCTGCCCCTCCATCACGGTCAGCAGCCGCAGACGGTCGTATTTTCCCTCCACGATCACAGGATAGGGAATATGCAGTTTTTCCATACCGTTACCTACCTTTTTATGAGATCAGAAGCGAGAGCAGCACCGCTGCGCCCAAAACAATGCGATACACGCCGAAGCCTGCAAAGGAATGGCGGCGGACGAATTCCATCAAAAACCGTATGGTCACAAGAGAAACGAGAAAGGCCGTCAGCGTACCGGTCAGTAGCCACACCCATTCCTCCCGTAAAAGCACTGCGCCACTTCCCACAAATTTCACAGTCTTCAAAAGCGAGGCCCCCGCCATTACGGGGATGGCAAGATAAAAGGAAAACGCGGCAGCGGCGGGGCGCTCCACCCCCAAGATCCGGCCGCCAAGAATGGTTGAACCGGAACGAGACGTGCCCGGAACAAGGGACAACACCTGGAAGCAGCCGATCAAGAGGGCATCCTTGACTCCGATCTCGGAGAGCGTCGTTACACGGGGCGGACGCCGCCGTTTTTCCAGCAAAAGAAACAGTACGCCGTAGAAGATCAGCGCGGCGGCCACGGTGGGGGCGTTATAGAGCGTGCGGTCAAGCCATTCCTCCAGCAACAGGCCCGCCACCACCGCAGGCAGCGTGGCAAGGACGATCCTGCCCCACAAAAGCCACGTATCCCGGCGCTCTGCCCGGCTCTTTTTTCTCGAAAAGGGCCATAACGGTGCAAAAAACAGCACAACGACCGCCAAAATAGCCCCCAGCTGGATCACCACCTCAAACAGCGAAAAAAACGCCGGAGAAAAGGAGGGCTGCAGCCACCGCTCCAGGAGGATCAGATGACCCGTGGAGGACACGGGCAGCCATTCCGTCACGCCCTCCAGAATACCGAACAACAACGCCTCAAAGACACCGCGCCACATAGGCACCTCCAAAAAAAGCTTACTGCTTCAACTTCCCGCCCTCACGGCGAATGGTGGCGGCGTAGCCTGCCGCCGCCTGCTCGGTCTTATTGTCTCCGAAGGTGTAGTATTTACGCCCTCGCAGATCGTTTGGCAAATATTGCTGCCCCACATAATGATAGGTATAGTCGTGGGGGTATTTGTACCCCTTGAATAGCGGGGATTGCAGATGGGTGGG
The DNA here is from genome assembly GCA_017462615.1 of Clostridia bacterium. Classification (GTDB taxonomy): domain Bacteria; phylum Bacillota; class Clostridia; order Oscillospirales; family CAG-272; genus Firm-07. The sequence goes on from JAFTQT010000127.1 coordinate 2,036, forward strand.
CACGACCGTGCCAAGCCCCTTATCCACGTCCTCCCGCGCCATGGCCACCGCCATGTAGGCGGAATTGGATTTGGGCGCGGTTGCCAGCAGCAGCGCCGCATTAGCCAGGGGGATCTGCGCCTCCGGGAAGCCTAACTCCATGGCAGATTCGCAACAGGCGCGCACGATCACCGCCGCCTGGGGATAGGCAAGCCCCACGTCCTCGCTGGCAATGACCTGCAGCCGACGGCAAAGGGAAATGAGATCTCCCGCCGCCACCAGCTTTGCCACGTAAAAGGCCGTGGCATCGGGATCAGAGCCTCGGATGGACTTTTGCAGACAGGAGAGCAGATCGTAGTGAGAATCGTCGTTGAAATTGCCCACCTTCACGTGGAAATCATCCACGTTTTCCTGCAAAATCGCACCCGTTCGGGGGGTATTTTCGTTTTCCCCCTCGCTGCCGGCGGCAAAATAGGCGTTTTCGAGAAGCCCGATGCCCCGCCGCACGTCCCCCCGCACGGCAGAGGCGATATAGGCAAGCACGGCATCCTCAGCTGTAATGGCGGTGCCGTTTTCGGCGTTCAGATGCTCCAGGGCACGGCGAAGCGCCGGCACCATATCCAAAGCCGTTACCGGCTTGAACTCAAACAGCGACGAGCGGGAAATAATAGCGTTGTAGATGTAAAAATGAGGGTTCTCCGTGGTGGAGGCGATCAGCGTCACACGGCCATCCTCCATATACTCAAGGAGGCTCTGCTGCTGCTTGCGATTGAAATATTGGATCTCGTCCAGATACAGCAAAATGCCGCCCGAGCCGAAAACGTTGTTGGTCTCGGCCAAGGCCTCCTTGACCTCGGAAAGGGTCGCGGAGGTGCAGTTGAAGCGGTGAAAGGTCATGCCGGAGCTTTTGGCGATGATGGCGGCGGCAGTGGTCTTTCCCGTGCCGGGAGGGCCGAAGAAGATCATGTTGGTGACCCTGCCGCTTTCCACCATCCGTCGTACCACGCCGCGGGGGCCAAACAGGTGCTTTTGCCCCACGATGGGATCAAAGGAGGTGGGGCGCAGAATGTCAGCAAGCTGCTCGTTTCTCATACCGTTATGCCTCCTTTTCCTCTCCGGCGCGCAAAATGTCGCCGGGCGCCACCGCAAAGGGCACGCGAACGTAAAATTGCATCAGGGGATGAGGGGCGGCCTCAATGGGCGCACCGCTCTCGTCGTAAAGCTCGGTGACGGTGAAGCCCTGCCCTACTCTGCCGGGGGTCAGCAGCTCCGCCGTGTCTCCCACGGAAAGCTTATTGCGCTGCAAAAAGCGATAAAGCTTGCCGCCCTCGGTTTCTGCCACAAGCCCCTCGGGCAGCGGCGCCTCCTCCGTGGCCGTGGCGAAATAGGCCTTTTCCCGGATGTAACCGGGATTTTTGCATAGCTGGGCGTTTTCTCTGGGGTCATCAAACCAGTAGCCGGTGCAATATTCCCGATGGGAAACGCTCTCCACCTCCCGATACAGGGCCTCGTCAAAGCGATAGCCGTCAGGGTCGCGCAAATAGGCATCGATGGCCATGCGATAAGCGTTGGTGATGACAGCGGTATAGTAGGCGCTCTTCATGCGCCCCTCGATCTTGAAGGAGGAAACGCCCGCCTGGATCAGCTCCGGCACGTGGCGCAGCATGCACATATCCTTGGAGGACATGACAAAGGTGCCGTGCTCGTTTTCCATGATAGGCAAATGCTCGTCGGGGCGCTTTTCCTCGATGATGGTATAGTTCCACCGGCAGGGCTGGGTACAGGCGCCGCGGTTGGCATCTCTGCCCGTAAACTGATTGGACAGCATACAGCGGCCGCTGTAGGAAACGCACATTGAGCCGTGGACAAATGCCTCCAGCTCCACGCCGTCGGGCAGTGCCTCCCGGATGGCCACCACCTCGGAAAGGGTCAGCTCCCGCGCCAGAACCAGACGCTTTGCGCCCAGAGCCGCCCAAGCCTTGGCGGCGGCGGGACTGACAATGCTGCTTTGCGTGGAAATATGGATCTCCATTTCCGGCAACAGCTCCCGGATGGTAGAAAACACGCCGAGATCGGTAACGATCATGGCGTCGATCCCCACGCCCGAAAGGGACTGCAAATAGGCACGCAGCGCGGGATATTCCGCACCGTGTGGCATGGTATTGACGGTGAGGTAGATCTTTTTGCCCCTTTCGTGGACGTAGTCAGCGGCCTTTTTCAGCTCCTCGTCGGTAAAATTATCCGCCGCCGACCGCATGCCGAAATGCTGCCCCGCCAGATACACCGCATCCGCGCCGAAGCGCAGGGCGGCCTGCATTTTTTCAAAATTGCCCGCAGGCGATAACAGTTCAACCAAAATATGCTCCCCTCCCCACCGTGGTGGGCGTTTTGATACTTCTTATATTATAATGCTTTTTCCCCCTGCTGTCAACAAGCCACCGGGCAAATTTCTCTTGCAATCCCCTCAAATTTATGCTACAATACGAGAAAGGCCCCCTCCAATATATAAAAAGCAAGGGGCAACTATGCCAAAGGAGGCAAAACGGTATGAAAAAAACGACGCTCGGGTATCAAAAATGGCGCGAGAAGCACCTCACTCCGCTGACGGGTCGGGTGGCGGTGGTCACCGGCGGCAACAGCGGCATCGGCTTTGAATCGGCAAGAGGGCTGCTTGCCCTTGGCGCAGAGGTGGTGCTGGCCTGCCGGAGTCCGGAGCGAGGCGCGGATGCAGTCAAGCGTCTGCAAAGCGAATTTCCCGGTGGACACGTGAGCGTTGAACTCGTTGACCTCGCCTCCTTCGCCTCCATTGACGCTTTTGCCGAAAATCTCCGGGGACGGTATGAGAAAATCCACATTTTCCTTCATTGTGCCGGAGTTTATTACCCAAGAGAAGCCCGCACCGTTGACGGCCTTCCCACCACGGTGGGCGTGAACTTTGTAGGTACGGTGCGCCTTTCCGGCGCGGTGCTGCCTCTCTTGGATGCGGACTGCCGCATGATCTTTACCACCAGCCTCACCGACCGCTTCGGTCGGGTGAAGGGCGGCGACGCGCTGGCACCGGATAAAACCGAGGGCTATCCCGCCTATGCCCGCAGCAAGCATCTGCTTTCTGCCTACGTCTGCCGCGCAGCAGCCACCCGAGGGGAGGGGCAGCCTGCCTTCATCGCAGTGCATCCCGGCATCACCGCCACCGACCTGCTCTCACCCGCCAAAACCTCTCACAAGCCACTCTTTTCGCGGCTCGGCCACGCCTTTCTTTACGTGTTCACCCATTCACCGGAAAAAGCCGCGCTGACGGCACTGTGGGCAGCGGCGGGCAACGTGGAAAACGGTGCCTGCATTGGCCCCTGTGGGCTCTTCGGCATCAGCGGCTTCCCGCACCGCACCCGTTTTGCCCCCTCTGTGCGGAAAAGCGCCTGCATTTCGAAAACTTTTCGTGCAAAAAAGCCTTGACAAGCCTACGGCAGCGGTGTAAAATACCCCCAAGAGAGCCTTTTTCTCTATTATAACTATACGTATCAAGGAGTTTTCTATGCTGGAAAGATACCCCTCCCTCTACAGTTACGACATTTTTCCCAAGGTGGTGCCCGTGGGCCGCGAGGTCACCGTCACCGTCCGCGTGCTGGATCCCCATCTGATGGGTGAGCTGCCCTACACCGTTTCCCTCTACGCCATCAACGGCGGCGGCGAGGCCATGGTTAAGGATCTGCCTCGCACGCTGCTGCCCGCGCCGCAGCAGGGCTTTACCGTCAGCGTCACGCTGCCCACCGAGCAGGAATATCAGCTGCACATCAATTATGAAAACAAGGCCCGTCCCCGTGCGGCACTTCCCTTTTATGCCGTAGAGGACGATCTGCTCTGCCGTTCCCCGCTGATCGGCGATCTGCACGCCCATACCTTTTTCTCCGACGGCCAACAGGGGCCTGCATTCGTCGCCGCCGAATACCGCAAAAACGGTTACGATTTTCTTTCCGTCACCGATCACCGTCGCCGCGCGCCCTCGCTGATGGCCATAGAGGCCTTTGCGGGGCTGGAGCTGCCCTTCAAGCTCTATCCCGGCGAGGAGGTGCACCCCCACGGCATCCGCACGCACATCGTCAATTTCGCCTCCGACAACAGCGCCAATGAATACGCCCTGGCGGCCAAGGCGCAGGAGGAATGGAGAAACACCGACCCCACGCCCGAGTGGGAGGCGGAGATGGCGCGCATCAAGGAGACCCTGACCGATCTGCCCGCCGGCGTTTCCGCCGACGAGGTGGCCTCCGCCATGATCGTTTGCCGCATCATCCGCGAGGGCGGCGGCCTTGCCATCCTTGCCCATCCCCATTGGGTCTACCCTGTGCGCAGCGTACCGGACCAGACCACCCGCTATTTCTTTGAAAAGGGCATTTTTGACGCCCTGGAGCTGATTGGCGGTATGCGTTGGTATGAAAACCATCCCCAGGTAGCACTGTACCATCACCTCACCGCCGAGGGCATCCGCATTCCCGTGGTGGGCTCCAGCGACGAGCACGGCGTGCTGCCCCACGACCACCCTGCCAAGACGGTTGCCTATTTCACTGAGGAGCGCACCCTGGTTTTTGCCAAGGAGAACAGCCGCGAGGAGATCATTGGCGCCATCAAGGATCTCTATTCCACCGCCGTGCTGAAATACGCCGAGCAGTATCCGCAGGTCTGCGGCGGCAGCTATCGCCTCTACCAGTACGCCCAGTTCCTGCTGCTGAATTACTTCCCGCTGCGTGACGAGCTGTATGCTGCCGAGGGCAGATTGATGCTGGATTACGCCGCAGGCGTCCCCGGTGCCAAGGAGGCGCTGCTCCACACCGTACAGAGCCACGCTTATTTTGAGGAGAAATACTTCTGCCGCTGATCTCCACGCGGCTTGTAAAACTCTCCTGCCGAGAGAAATATCTCCCCCTATCGCTTGAAACTCTCCAAAAAGAGAGTTGACATCCCATTTGCTTTGTTATAGAATGAGGGAAAGCCTTTTCTCAATACTTACGTAACCAAAGGAGTAACGATTATGTTGAACAGACGCATCGACCTTTACAGCTACGACATTTACCCCAAGGTCGTACCCGTCGGCCGCGAGGTAACCGTCACCGTGCAGGCAATAGACCCCCATCTGATGCAGGATTTCCCCTACACCGTTTCGCTCTACGCCATCAACGACGCGGGCAAGGTGCTGGAATCTAACCTGCCCTGTACCCCTCTGGCCGCTCCTATGCAGGGCTTTACCGTCACCGTGACGCTGCCGAAGGAGCAAGAATACCTCCTGCAGATCACGTATGCCGACAAGACGCGGCCTCAGGCCAACCTGCAATTTTACGCATTGGAGGACGATCTCCTCTGCCGCAAGCCCCTCTTTGGTGAGTTTCACGCGCACTCCCTCTTCTCCGACGGCAAGCAGGGCCCCGCGTTCCTTGCCGCCGAATACCGCAAGCAGGGCTTTGACTTTCTTTCGGTCACCGATCATCGCCGTCGGATGCCCTCGACCCTGGCCGTAGAGGCCTTTGAGGGGCTGGAGCTGCCCTTCAAGCTCTATCCCGGTGAGGAGGTGCATCCCCAGGATATCCGCACACACATCGTCAACTTCGCCTCCGACAACAGCGCCAACGCCTTTGCCCTGAAGGAAAAGGATCAGGCGACCTGGCGCGACAGAGCGGGCGATCCCCTGTGGTTTGAGGAGCTGGAGCGCGTGAAGGCGACCTTGCCCCCTCTGCCCGAAAACGTCTCCCCGGATGAGGTAGCCTCCGCCACCATCGTCTCCCGCATCATCCGCGAGGGGGGCGGCATGTGTATCCTGGCTCATCCCCACTGGCGCTATCCCCTGCACAGCGTCACCGACGAGACCACCCGCTATTTTCTCCAAAGCGGCCTCTTCGACGCCCTGGAGCTGATCGGCGGCCAGCACTGGTCGGATAACCATTCCCAGATCGCCTACTACAACCAGTTGACCGCCGAGGGCATGCGGATCCCCGTGGTGGGTGCCAGCGACGAGCACGGCGTGCTGCCCGTAGGCACTCCCCCCGAAAAGCGCCATCATTTCACCGAGGAGCGCACCCTGCTCTTTGCCAAAGAAAATTCCCGTGAGGGCATCATGGAGGCGGTAAAGGGCTGCTACTCGGCCGCCATGTTCCAGCCGGTGGATCAGTTCCCGCAGATCAGCGGCTGCTCCTACCGTCTCTTCAAGTACGCCATGTTCCTGCTCCTCAATTACTTCCCGCTGCGCGACGAGCTGTACGCCGCGGAGGGCAGATATATGCACGAGTACGCCGCCGGCACCCCCGGTGCCAAGGAAAAGCTGCTGCGCACCGTTGCGGACAACGCTTATTTTGAGGATAAATATTTCTGCCGGTGATAGAAAAAAGGACACCGTTTTGGGATTTAACCCCAAAACGGTGTCTGCTTTTTTACTTTTCAAGATGCGTTTCGGAAAGGAACGCGGGGCGCAACCCCTTCTCCTCCGCCCATTTGAGTGCCGCCTCAATGCGCTGGCGGTAATCCGGCAGGTAGTTGACATAATCGGGATAAAAATACTGCTCGTGAATGAGGAACTCCCAGAAGCCCTTTTCGGGATGGGTCTCGTATGCCTGCTCCAGAATCTCCACGATCCGTTCGGGCGTATGGGAATTGAGCACCACGTCGATCTTGGAGAAGATCACGTCCTCCCGCTTGTCATACCAAATACCGTAGCGATCGGTGTGACGGACCTCATCCGGCGTCAGATAATAGGAAACGCGGGGTCTGCCGTGACGATCGAAATCAAGATAGCCCGCCAAAATGCGTATGCCCTCGTCACGCAGGGCGCGCACGCCCTCTCGAGTGCATTCACCGTAATGTACGGTGGTCTCCATCGAGGTCACCGCCTCGCCGGCAAAGCGATAAATTTCACGCATCACGTCTTGGAAATCCCCGTGGATGCGGTCGTAGTCGGTATCGATATACGGCGCGGCAGGCGTATCGGCCTTGGCGTGGAAGGAAAGGTGCAGCCAATCGGCGTTCTGCTCCCACTCCTTTTTGAACTTGTCCGGCATGTCGGAAAGCTGAAATCCGCCGAACTCGGGGCAGCCGAGATAGATGTTTGCGTTGACTTTAGTGCCATAACGGGTGTGAAAATCCCTGTACATGCCAAAATAAGGGTTGTCGAAGATCGACTTGTAGACGTTCTGATTCTTGGCAATATCCTGCAGGCACCACACGTTATCGTCAAGAGAAAGGCGATAAGCGTTGGTAGCACGGGGCATCCAAAATACCGTGATGGTTTCCGTCTCCCCACCTGCAAGCTGCGCAGTCAGCTCGGTGCGGTAGTCAGCAAGCAGCACCTCGGCTGCATAGCAGGAGCCATTCCAAACGGCCGGAATGCCGTTGACGGTAACGCCACTCCCTTCGGGCGCCTTCACCAACACCTGCACCGCCAGCAACTCGCCGCGGCGCACGCCCGCCTTATCGGTCAGGCAATCGCCCTCCATGGGGCTCAAAAACTTCAGCTTATCGGTCATGACAATACCTCCTTACAAGGATGATTACCTGCATTGTAGCACATTTTGCCGAAAGAATCAATGCAAAATGCGTAAAATAATTTGTTTTTTCGAAAAAGGAGCTGGTCACATTTCGTGAACCAGCTCCTTTTCGATACCGTTTTGGGCTTAAACGCTGAAAAGCATATCGCCGTAAGTGGGCATGGGCCAGAAATCTGCGGCGGTGAGGGTCTCCATTTCGTCCACGGCCCGGCGCAGCTCCTCCATCAAGGGCAGGACGTTGTCCCGGAAGGACTCTGCCATCACCTCGCCCATGGGCGCGCGACGTGCGGCCAGTACCGCCTCCCGCAGCGCCTGCATCTGATCGTAGGCCTCATGGGTGAGCGCGGAGAGCTTTTTCAGAATATCGGTTTCCGTGACGATATCCGCGTCGGAGAGCACTGCGGTCTTGGCGGCGGCGGTTGCGGCCACCTCTGCGGTATAGGCATTGACGGCAGGAATGATCTCGCGGGCGGTCATATCGATCATGGTCTGTGCCTCGATATTGATGACCTTGGCGTAGTTTTCAAACATGATCTCCTCGCGGGAGTGCATCTCCACCTCACTCATGACGCCGTGGGTGGCAAAGAGCGCCACGTTCTTCTCATTGGTGAAGACCTTGAAGGCATCCACGCAGGTCTTGAGGCTGGAAAGGCCACGGGAAACCGCCTCCCGCTCCCACTCCTCGGAGTAGCCGTTGCCGTTGAAGAAGATGCGGCGGTGCTTGGTGAAGGTATCCTTAATGAGCGCCGAAAGAGCCTCGTCAAAGTTCTCTGCCCCCTCCAGCACGTCGGCAAACTGCCGGAAGCTCTCGGCCACAGCGGTGTTCAGCACCACGTTGGGGAAGGCCACGTTCTGGGCGGAGCCCACCATGCGGAACTCGAATTTATTACCCGTAAAGGCAAAGGGCGAGGTGCGGTTGCGGTCGGAGGTATCCTTGGTAAAGGTGGGCACAGAGGGCACGCCCAGGTTCATTTTGCCGCGGGCAGCGCCCTTGAAGGACTTGCCGCTGATGATGGAATCCACCACGGCCTGCAGCTCGTCACCGATGAACATGGAAACGATGGCGGGGGGCGCCTCGTCACCGCCGAGACGGTGATCGTTGCTGGCGCTGGCAACGGAAACCCGCAAAAGATCCTGGTATTCATCCACCGCCTTGACCACGGCGGCCAGCATCAGCAGAAATTGCTTGTTTTCGGCGGGAGTCTTGCCGGGCTTCAGCAGATTGATGCCCGTATCGGTGCCAACCGACCAGTTGTTGTGCTTGCCGGAGCCGCTGATACCCTTATAGGGCTTTTCGTGCAGCAGGCAAACCAGGCCGTGCTTCTCGGCAACCCGCTTCATATAGGACATGATCAGCAGATTCTGGTCGACGGAAATATTGGAGGTGGCATAGATGGGCGCCAGCTCGTGCTGGGCAGGTGCCGCCTCGTTGTGCTTGGTCTTGGAAAGCACGCCCAGCTTCCACAGCTCCTCGTCCAGCTCTGCCATAAAGGCGGCCACACGGGGGTGAATGGGGCCGAAATAGTGGTCCTCCAGCTCCTGCCCCTTGGGGGCGGGCGCACCAAAGAGGGTACGGCCGGTGTAGATCAGATCCTTGCGCTGCCGATAGATCTCCTGATCCACCAGGAAATACTCCTGCTCCGCACCCACGGTGGTGGTGAGGCGCTTGGCGGTGGTGTCGCCAAACAGCCGCAGGATCCGCATGCCCTGATTGGAAATGGCGTCCATTGAGCGCAGAAGGGGGGTTTTGGTATCCAGCGCCTCGCCGGTATAGGAGCAGAAGGCAGTGGGAATGTACAGCGTGCCATCCTTCACAAAGGCGTAGGAGGCGGGATCCCAGGCGGTGTAGCCCCGCGCCTCAAAGGTGGCGCGAAGTCCTCCGGAGGGGAAGGAGGAGGCATCCGGCTCACCCTTGATCAGCTCCTTGCCGGAAAACTCCATCACCACGTGACCACCCTGCACGGGGGCAATGAAGGAATCGTGCTTCTCTGCCGTGGTGCCGGTGAGGGGCTGGAACCAGTGCGTAAAATGAGTGGCACCCTTCTCGATGGCCCAGTCCTTCATGGCGCTGGCCACCACGTCGGCAATGGAGGGGTCGATCTCGTTGCGCTCCTCAATGGTCTTTTTGAGGGATTTGAACACCTCGCGCGGCAGGCGCTGGCGCATTACATCCTCGTTGAATACCATACTGCCAAAGATCTCAGGAACATTTTTCGTCATACGCGACTCTGCCTTTCTGCCGTAATAAAAGATTTGGAAAACATTACGCCATTATATGATGCAATTATACCGCCCGGGGCGAATTTTGTCAAGGGGCGGCGGGAGATTTCCCTTTCATTATATGCGAAAATAAAAAAGCGCGCCGCGGCGCGCTTTTTTATGTAGGCTTTTTTAGTCAGCAAGAACGGTGATTCTGTTGCTGGTGATCTCAGTAACGAGGTCAACGATCCAGGCAACGGCGTTACCAACACCGGTGCAAAGGGTCAGCAGACCAACGACCAGGGTCACGACGTTCTTGTTTTCCACAAAACGAACGATGCGATAAATGCCGCCGATCACGCCGCCCAAAATAAGCTGCAGTACGATTTTCACAATCTTAGGCAGAGCCTCATAGGATTCGGTGAGAGAATTGTTTGCCATGAGAATGACTCCTTTTTGTAATTTGTCGGAAGCGTTTTCTTCCGTTACTTAAAAGTATAGCACAGCTTTTGCAAAAATGCAATACACGGCAAAAAAATTTTGTCTTTTTCTGCCCTTCTTTGCTGAAAAGCAGACGATTCATGAAAATTCCCTCGGCCCTTTGCTCTGCCAAGGGCGTTCAAATTTTGATTTATTGGGGAGGAAGAGCGGGAGCAGGAGGAGGGCACTTTTGCAAAAGCGCCCTTTTGAGGGAGAGGAGGCGCTTTTTGCAAAAAGCGCCTCCTCTCCCTGTTGCCGTTTTCGCATCACGCATCGCAAATCGTGATTTGCTCGCGTTCTGCGACGGCTGCCACTCCTTAGCGCTCGCTGCATCCCACACAGTGGGC
>JAFTQT010000013.1 GCA_017462615.1 Clostridia bacterium
TAACAGCTCCAATCTGCCTGCCAGCATATCGAAGATCAGAATCAGCTTGGAGGGCACGGAGAAAAACGCAAAGTTCTGCGTAGGGCCCACCTTTGCAAGGCCGGGGCCGATATTGTTGAGGGTCGCGCTGACGGCGGTGAAATTGGTCACAAGATCGTGGTTTTCCAGCGAAACCAAGAACACGGAGACCGCAAAAACCACCAAGTAACAAATGATGTAAGCATTCACAGAGCGCACCACCTCATGCTCCACGGGGCGGCCGTCAATGGAGATCTTTTTCACCTGCTTCGGGTGGATCGCTACGCGCAGCTCACGCAGCATACCCTTCACCAGGATAACGATACGAGAGATCTTGATGCCGCCGCCGGTACTGCCCGCACAGGCGCCAAGGAACATCAACAGCACCAGAATAGCCTTGGAGGCAGCAGGCCAGAGGTCGAAATCCACCGTAGCGAAGCCCGTGGTAGAAATGATAGTGCTCACGGCAAAAAACGCGTGCCGAAGGGCTTCTGCCCAAGTAGAAAAGATAGCGCGAATGTTCCACGTAATAAATATACCGGCACCGGCAACGATCAGCAAAAAGGAACGTATTTCAGCGCTGAAGGCCTCCTTGATCCGTCCACGCATCGCCAAGTAATAGGAAGAAAAATTCAGGGAAAAGATCAGCATGAAGATCGTGACCACCCACTGAATGTAGGGTGAAAAGCTTCCCAAGCTATCAACGCGTGTGCCAAATCCACCGGTACCGGCAGTAGCCATTGCGGTATTTATGGCATCGAAGGGGGGCATTCCCCCGCACAGCAGCAGTAAAAATTGCAGCAATGTCAGGCAGAAATAGATCACGTAAAGGATCAGCGCCGTGGTGCGTACGCGAGGCACCAGCTTGCTGACGTCGGGACCAGGGCTCTCCGCCTTCATGATATGCATATTCTGCCCACCGGAAAGTGGGAGAAACGCCATCACGAACACCAGCACGCCCATACCGCCTACCCAATGCGTGATGCTGCGCCACAGAAGCAGCGCACGCGGCATAGACTCCACGTCTGCAAGAATGCTGGAGCCTGTGGTGGTAAAGCCGGAAACACTTTCAAAAAGGGCATCCACAAAGGAGGGGATCGCACCGGAAACGTAAAAGGGCATGGCGCCGAATACAGAAAGCGCTACCCAGGAAAGAGACACAATCACAAAGCCCTCTTTCGAATAGAGGGTGGTGTTTTTCGGGCGGCGCAGGATCAGCAGAAAACCCACCGCCATGCAAGCCGCCACACTCCAGAGCAACGCAGCCAGCACCTCCTCGCGGTAAATGATCGCCGTCAGCGTAGGCGCCAGCAAAAACAGCGCCTCAAACAGCGTCACCCAACCGAGGACGTATTTGATCATCCGATAGTTCATGCGGCCTCCTTATTTCAGCACGTCGGTGATATCGTGCAGAGGCATCAGCTCGGAAACGATGACCACACGATCACCGGGCAGGATCTGATCCGAGCCGCGAGGGATAATGACCTTTTTGCCGCGCAGAATGGAGGCGATCAGCACGTTGGGCTTGAAGGCCAGCTCCGAAAGGGGCTTACCCGTGATAGGAGACTGCTCCTTGACGATGAACTCAGACGCCTCGATCTTGCCCTTGATGATGTTGTACAGCGTCTCCACGTTGCTACCGATGGTGTTTTTCATAGCGCGCACGAAGCGCACGATCATATCCGAGGCAATGTTTTTGGGGTAGATGGTGGAATCCAGATCCAGATGCCGCACCACGTCGTCGAAATCAAAGCGATTGATCTTGGTGATGATCTTGGCCTTGCCGGCGCTCTTGGCGTAGAGGGACAGCAGAATGTTCTCCTCGTCCAGATTCGTCAGCGCCACGAAGGCGCCGGTGGTGGCCAGCCCCTCCTCCAGCAGCGTTTCTTTGTCGCCGCCGTCGCCGTGAATCACGGTCACGTGGGGGTAAAGAGAGCAAAGCTCGTCGCAGACCGTCCGGTCCTTCTCAATGATCTTCAGTCGGATGCCGTCCTGATGCAGCATCTCCGCCAGATAATGGGCGGTCTCGCCGCCGCCCACCACCATGGCGTCCCGCACGGAGTGGGTCTTGTAGCCGATCTTATCAAAGAAAACGGCGGCGTTGCGGGGAGAGGCGATCAGAGAAATGACGTCCCGCTCGGCAAACACCAGATCGCCGTTGGCGATATAGGCTTCGTCGCCCCGTTCCACGGTGCAGATCAGCACGTCGCTATGCAGCGTCATGGCCATCTGCCGCACCGACATTCCCACAAGGGGGCTCTGCTCCGGCAGGCGGAATTTCACCAGCTCCACACGGCCACCGGCAAAGGTGTCAATCTTGAGGGCGGAGGGAAAACGCAAGATCCTGCCGATCTCACAGGCGGCAGCATACTGGGGGTTAATGACCATGCCAAGCCCCAGCTCGTCCTTCAGATAATCGGATTCCGTGCTGTATACGGGATTTTTGACGCGCGCGATGACGCGGCAGTCCCGTGCCTTTTTGGCGATCATGCAGCACAGCAGATTCAACTCGTCTGATCCGGTTACCGCGATCAAAAGATCGGCGCTGTCAATGCCCGCCGTCTGCTGCACCGCATGGGTGGCGCCGTTGCCGATGACGCCCATCACGTCCAGACGCGCGGAAAGCTCCTTGACCGTGACGGGATCGGTATCGATCACGGTGATGTTATTTCCCTGCTCGTTCAATTGCTCGGCCAGATTCTGGCCGACCTTGCCACATCCGACGATGATGATATTCAGCGCACCCTCGGTTTTGGCCATTGTCTTTTTCATAGCGGTCTGTCCTTTCTCCATATCAGAGATATGATACATCATTATACACGATTGCGGAGAAAATGTCAATCGTTCCCGACTTTTTTCTCCTCCGCCCTTTGGAAGGCAGCAATCTGTTGGAAATGCCGTGTATAGTCGGGGCGGTTTTGGAAAATACTGATAGAGAAGCACCGGAACGGTGCAGAAAGGAGAGAAAATATGGCACAGATCACGGAAAAGGAGCTTTCCGCGCTGGGAGATCTCCTCACGCTGGAAACCACGCTGCACAAAAAATGTCAATGCATGGCTGCGGAGGCGGGCGACACAGCTCTTGCCCAATGCTATCAGCAGATGGCGGGGCACCATCAGCGCCACATCGACGAGCTCTACGACAAGCTGAAATAAGAAAAAGGCAGGAAACGGTATGCAAAATTGCGGATTTAACGAAAAGGAACAGATCACGGATCTCCTCACGCTGGAAAAGCATCTGGCCGGCAGCTACAACAGCTTTGCCCTGGAGGCTGCCACCCCGGAGGTGGTCAATTGCTTGGGCGAGCTTCTGACGGATACCCACCGGATGCAGCAGCAGATTTTTGCGGAAATGAGCAGCCGTGGCTGGTATCCCACTCCCAAGGCAGAGGATACCAAGGTGATGGAGGCCCGGCAGAAATTCTCCCCCTCCAAAGGCAATTAACCGGGAAACGGTATGGATTTCAAGCAAAAGAGGCTGTCTTATTAAGGATATTTTTCACGAAGCAAGCAAAAGAAAGGCTCCCTTGTGTCAAGGGAGCTTCGCCGTAAGGCGGTGAGGGATTGTTTTTTACAACCCCTCCGCCTCGCTCCATCTCGCCGTTGGCGAGCTGCTCGGCACCTCCCCTTACACAGGGGAGGCTTTTTTGCAGTTTTACTTTAACGAGACAGGCTTTTTTACTCGGTCTTGGTCTCGGCAGCAGGCTCCTCTGACTTGGCGGCAGCAGGCTCCTCGGCGTTCTCCTTCGCCTCCTCTGCCTCTTCCTTGGCGCTCTCCTCGGCCTTCAGCACGGAAAGCTCGTCAAAGAGCGCGTCCAGCGCGGCGATCACCTGCAGCTTTTCCTCCTCCAGATCCTCCTCGGTGTGCAGATCGCGATAAACGAGGCGGCCGAGATTTTCGTACTGCTCATCCATGCGGATCTCCAGCGCCTTGATCTTGACGGCCTTGGAGGCGCCGTCCAGCATTTCCTCAGCCTTGTCGCCGGCACGGCGCAGGGCCTTTTGCGCCTTGGCGCAGAAACGGTTAAAATGAGACATAAAGGTACTCCTTTCCATGATTACTCCTTAATCAGTATAGCGCATTTTTCGCAAAAAGTAAAGTTTTTTTCAAAAATTGCATAAAAAAGATGCCATCGCGGGAAAATAAAGGCAGAAACGGAGGTGTTTTCAAGATGAATATGGATAAAAAAAGCTACGCCCGATACGTGGAGGCGCGCGCACCCCGCTCACCGCTTTTCGCAGACTGTCTGCGGGCCTTTTTGGTGGGTGGCGGTATCTGCCTTTTGGCGGAGGGGATCATTCAGCTGCTGATGCGCTTTGCGGGTATGACGCGGGAGGATGGCGGGACGCTCGCCTCCGTTGTGCTGGTGTTTGTGGCGGTGCTGCTGACCGGCATCGGCGTATTTGACCGCATCGCCCAGTTTGCGGGAGGCGGCACGCTGGTGCCCATCACAGGATTTGCCAACGCGGTGGCCTCCTCGGCCATCGACAGCCGCGCCGAGGGCTTTGTGTTGGGCGTGGGCGCTAAGATCTTTACCGTGGCGGGCCCCGTTCTGCTGTACGGCACCACTGCCGGAGCCCTTTACGGCGTGATCTATTATATTTGCAAAATAGCCTTCGGGGCGTAGGCGAAGGCGCGCGAAGGACGCTTGGCGTGGCACCCAAAGGCCATGCGCGGTGCGGCCCAAACGCCGCACCGCGTGCCAAAAAAATCGATTTGCTGAAAATTCTCTCTTGACACACGCCGCCGCTTGTGGTATAATATGGCGTATCCAAAAAATATTGGGATGTCGCCAAGCGGTAAGGCACCAGACTTTGACTCTGGTATTAGTCGGTTCGAATCCGGCCATCCCAGCCAAAACAGGGCACCCACACGGGTGCCCTTTTTTGGCTGGGATAGAGCAATGCGACCGAGCCGCAAAGCGGCGTCGGTTCGCATTCGCCGCCCGAAGATCTGCAAGCTCGCTTGCAAGGCGCAGGGCGCGCGAATCTTCGCCGAAGGCGAATACCCGGCACACGGCATGAGAAAAGGCACCCGCACGGGTGCCCTTTTTTGGCTGGGATAGAGCAATGCGACCGAGCCGCAAAGCGGCGTCGGTTCGCATTCGCCGCCCGAA
>JAFTQT010000128.1 GCA_017462615.1 Clostridia bacterium
CTTGACAATCAATGGGCGTTCAAATACGGCGCGCTGATGGAATTTGGCGAGCGTGACGACCATCTTGACGGGGATGGCGAGATCATCTCCCGCGCCACCATCGAGCGCTCTATGGACGACCCGAAAAGCGAAACCTACCGCATCATGCTGGACAGCGAGAAGGTGGGCGGCGTGATCCTCACCATCGACAAGGAAACGCACCGCAACCATTTGGATATTCTCTTTGTGCTGCCCGAGGCGCACAGCCGCGGCATCGGCTACGGCGCGTGGCAGGCGGTGGAGGCGCTCCACCCCGAAACCGAGGTCTGGGAGACCTGCACGCCTTATTTTGAAAAGCGCAACATTCACTTTTACGTCAACAAGTGCGGCTTTCAGATCACAGAGTTTTGGTGCGAGTATTTTCAGCCCGATCACGAAATGCCCGAGGATGAAAGGCACGATCCCGACGAGGGGCCTGACGAAATGTTCCACTTTGTGAAGATAATGAAGAGTTGATCGTTTTGTAACACCAAATCCCCCGGGGTTCAATGCTCCCCGGGGGATTTGGCTTTAGCCGAGCTGTGTGATCACAAGATGCGCGGAAACGGGGCGCGCTCCTCCGTCAAGCGGAGTAATGGTCAGCGCGGCGGCGTTTCCTGCGGGATTGCGAACCGTCAGAACCGAATTGACCGTGGTGGTGGTCACCAACGACATTCCTACGATCTGCGACGTGCCCGTGGCCCGCCCCACAACGGTTTCGGGCTGATCCTCGCCGTTGAGGGTCAGGATCAGCTGCCCCGCCTCAGTCACACCCACCTGGAACAGGATCAGATAGGTGCCGATGGGGCCAAGGTTGAAGGTGTCAGGACCCAGCCGACCGATATTGGTGTTGGCGATCGCGCCGTTTTGCGGAAAGCTGACGTCGGTGCCGGGCGCCACCGTTGCCGCATTGTCAGGCGGCATCAAAGCGTAGAAATCGGCATAGCTCAAAACGCCGCCGGGAATTCCCTGGGGGCCTGCCGGACCTGTTGCACCCGCAGGGCCTTGGGGACCTACCGGACCCGTTGCACCCGCAGGGCCTTGAGGACCTACAGGGCCGCGTGGGCCGATTGCGCCCGTTGCACCCGCAGGGCCTTGAGGACCTACCGGACCGCGTGGGCCGATCGCACCCGTTGCACCCGCAGGGCCTTGGGGGCCTGCCGGACCCGTTGCACCCGCAGGGCCTTGGGGACCTGCCGGACCTGTTGCACCCGCAGGGCCCATTTCACCGATAGGACCCTGCGGCCCCGTAAAGCCCCTTTCACCGGCAGGACCTCTCGGCCCCACGGGCCCGATCTCGCCTCTTTCTCCTCGCGGACCTCGCGGTCCCATCGGTCCTCTCGGGCCGGGCGGACCGGGCGGACAATTTACGCACGGCGCCTTCTGATCTTTATCGTCATCGCACCCTCTGCAACCGTGGCAACCCTGCGGATCGCGTCGGAAGTAAGGGTTGTCGGCGCCTCGCATAAATGGATTTTGCTTGCTCATCTTTATTCCTCCTTTGCGGATTTTGGCTGATCCCCGCTTGGCGACGAGCGCTAAAGGGGCACCATTCCATTATATGCGGCTTTTCGACAGGCATATACGGTAATCGACAGGAAGAAAAAAGAAGGAGCCGAGCCACGTTCTCGTGACTCAGCCCCTTTATTGCTCTATTGGCACTTGTTGAGGCGCGGCATCCTCGTGCCGCACGGCTTTTTTGGTGGATCGCTACGATCAGTCGGGCACCTCGATATTTTTGACCTCCGAGAGCCATTGACGCAGCCATTTTTCCGAGGGGAGATCCACGCCCATGACCGAGTTGGCCTCAATGATGATACCGGCAATGCGTCCCTGCTTCAGGAGTGAGAGCGCGTAATTGCACTGGAATTCCATCATCTCGTTGGTAACGGGACGACGGTTATAAAAATCGTACATATAAATGCCGATCAGCACCTTTTTATCGCGGTAGGTCTGCTCGATCCGCTCAAAGCGCTCGGGGAGCTTGGGGAGATCGTCGGAGTTCCAGGTCCAGAACGAAAAACCGTCTACATAATCCATCAGCCCCGGATACGGCTCCTCGTGCCAGTACCACGTGATGTAGGTATCCAGCGGTCTGTTTGCCGCCTTCAGCGTATGCTTGACATCGGCCAGCATCGACACGACCTCTGCCATGGCCTCCGCCTTATCCTCGCGCGAACGCACAGGATAGGAAATATCATCAAGGAAAACACCCGCCAGATTGGGGTATTTTTCCGCCAGCTGCAGCACAAATTTTTCCTCATTGCCCGCGCGGAAGCCGCCCGAGCCGGCACAGCCCCAGAGCACGCGATCCATGCGGTAAAAGCTTTCCATATAGCCAAGCGCATCCTCGGAAAAGGGTGCGGGCTCGCCGTCACAGCTGATCATCAAAATATTGGGAATGTCCAGCATAAAGGCACCCTCGGCGGGCGTAATGCGGGAACGGAAAAAATAGGCGGGCTTCTGCCCGTGAAGGCCGGGCTTCAACCAAATATCGTCCTGGTGTGCCTTGACACCAAACATCCAAAGCTTATCTCTGACAGTTGCCATAAAAAATCCTCCTTACGGGTGTTTTTTGCATATGACCATTCTTATTATATCATGGCAAACGCCGTGCTGCAATATAATATCTTTCAAAAATAGTATAATTTTTTCCGCCGCCGTCGAAGCCCTTTGCCTCGTCAGCTTGTCGCCACAAGAGCGCGACGCGCCAAGCGGAGAAAATGAATTACCGTCCTTTACAAGCACGGGATTTTGTGCTATAATATACCGCAGAAAGCCCATACAACCTTTTTCTTCGGAACGGAGATACTATGAAAACGCTATTTATTTTTAACGTCATACAGATCCTGCTGATTACGGCGCTGCTTTTCGGCGTCAAAAAATGGGTGCGCAGCGAACGGGCGCGGCGGGCGCTGCTGCTGGTGGCGCCGCTGGTCACCGTGCTGTTTCATTACAGCTCTTTTCTCTATCACGCGCTCTTCACCGGCGAGGCCGTGGCGTATCTGGCAAGCACCCCCAACCTCATTTTGCCCATTTATCCCTGCAACGTGGTGATGTGGTGCGCCCTTGGCTACGGGCTGCTCCCCGACAAAAGCAGCAAGATCGCCCTGCTGCTTTCGGATTACGTCTTTTGGTTTGGCATTGCCTCCACGCTGGTGGGCATGTTTGCCAACGTGGATTTTATCGTGAATCCCACCCTTGCCGACTTTGAGGTGACCAAAAGCATCGTAGCCCACGCCACGCTGCTGTTTAACGTACTGCTGATCCCCGTTTTGGGGCTGCTGCGACCGGATTTCTTCCGCAATATGCGGAATATGGTCATATCCGTGCTCGCCATGTACGCCATCGGGCTGTACTGCAATCTGGTGTTTGAGGTGCTGGTCTCGCCAGAGGCGGCCTACGACGTCAATTCCATGTTCATCATTCACTCCCCCTTTGAGGGTGCGCCCTTCCTGCGCTATCCCATCATCGCTGCGGTGGCGCTTGTGATCTATCTTGGCATTTTCACGGTGTGTGACCTCGTCACCACTCCACGTGGCAACCGGTGGTTCGACCGCGTGCTTGCCGCGCTGCGCGAAAAGCAAAACGCGCATCATACGTGACGGGCGCCGGCAAGCACAGGGAGCGTTCAACAGCCCATAGGCGCAATGCCTCTTGGGGACTAACTTTTTGGGAGGTGCACAATGGATAAGACGTTGATCATACTGATGGGCGTGCAAGGTAGCGGCAAAAGCACGTTTTATCACGCGCGGCTGGCCACAGGCTTTGTGCGTGTAAATCTGGACACGCTGAAAACGCGGAACCGAGAGCAGCTGTTGGTGGAGGAATGTCTTATGGAGGGAAAAAGCTACGCCATTGACAACACCAACCCCACGCGCCTTGACCGAGAGCGCTACATCCCCGCCGCCAAGGCGGCGGGATACCGCATCGTGGGCTATTTCTTTGCGCCGCAGATGGAGGATTGCCTGCGGCGCAATGCCGGTCGGGAGGGCAAGGCGCGGGTGCCGGATATTGCCATTTACTCCACGGCGAAAAGGCTGGAGCCTCCCTCCCTCGACGAGGGCTTTGACGAGCTGTTTCTCGTCCGCAACGACGACAAGGAGATGTCGGTGGAGCCGTGGCAGGACGCCCACTCTCACACAGACAAGGACTTCTGAAAAATACATGAAAGCCGTCCCCCTCGACTTGAAGGCGAGGGGGACGGCTCGCTTTCTTAGCCGTCTCATTTAGGAATATTTGCACAAAGTAAGCGAAATGCTTCCTTGTAGACAATGAACAGCGCCCATCACGGCAGAGCCGTGATGGGCGCGTTTTTGCTTATTCAGCCTTGTGCTTCATTCCGGCGGAGCCGGAATGAAGCAAGGCAGGAACAATTCTTATGCGCAGTACTTTGCGAGGGCCTCGCACTGCTCAGCGGTGTACTTGCTGTACTTGCCGTTCACCTCGTGAATGTAGCCAGCCTCTACGTCGGCAGCGTCCTTCACGTCAGCGAGAGCTGCAGCAGCAACCTCAGCCATGTTGCGAACGTTGTCCTCAGCGTCAAATGCGCTGTAGTAGTAGGTACCGTCTACGCAAGCGTAAGCGATAGCAGCAAAGTCACGGCCGTAGTTAGCAGCCTTCACGTTGACGATAACGCCATTGAAGGATACGGAGCCGTCCTCAGCAACCTTCAAGCTGTTTACAGCCTGGATGTTGGCATAAACCTTTGCGGGGGTTTCGCCAAAGCCCTTATCCTCAGCGAGAGCCTGGAGAGCCTCGATGGTGAAGGAGCCTGCATTGACAACAAAGTCCATGGGAGCGATCACAACGCCGTAGGTGACCTCGGTGCCCAGAGCCTTGAGAGCGGCAACGGACTCAGCGTCGATGGTAGCGGAGAAGCGGATACCCTGGCTGTCAACCTCTGCGCGAACGCTTGCACCGGTGGAGGTGGCAGGAGCGTTGTCGTCAGCGGTAGCGCCAACCCAAGCGTAGAAGTTAGCAGAGCCGTACTTCACGGAGAGAGCGTTGGCATCGATGGGCATAGCACCCTCGGCAGCGTTGTAGAAGTAACCGGTGTTCACAGAGGAGAGCAGCGTTGCAGAAGCGAGCTCTACGGTAGCGGTGCTCTCTGCAGCGGAGTTGTCGATCAGAGCGGTAGCGGTAGCGTTACGGCAGATCACAACAGCGCCATCCACAACGACCTGGCAGCCTGCAGCGTACTTGTAGGTCTTGTTCTCGCCGTTCTTCTTGTACTTCAGCGTCTCTGCGCCAAGCTTCACAACGGCAGCGTCAGCAGCAGAGCCAACCAGAGTCAGCTTACCGCCAATGACGATCTTGGTATCGGGGTTGGAGGCAGCAATGTAAACGACAGCGTCGCTACCACCGGTGAAGGTACCGCCCTTGATGGTTACGTCAACGGAAGCGGCAGTCTTGATGCTGATGTGGTTGATCACGCGAGCGTTCATAGCGGTGAAGGTACCGCCCTCGATCACGAGATCGCCCATCTGGCAGGTTGCGCCGGTATAGTCCTCGGCAACAGAGGAAGCCTCGGGATAATCCTTGGCGTTGAAGTTGTTCTGAGCGATGGAGATCACCGCGCCGGTGCCCTCAGAGCGGAAGGTACCGCCCTTAACGGTCACGTTGGAAACGACGTCGCTATCGCTGAGGTTCAGCACAACAGCTGCGTTCTTTGCAACGAAGGAGCCGCCCTCGATGACGAGGTTAGCGCCGGAAGCCTGGATGACAGCCTCACCCTCGGAGGTGTAGGTACCGTCCTTGATGGTAACGGTAGCGTTCTTGGAGCCGTTCTGGAGGTGGATGACGTACTTAGAGCCGGAAAGGGTCACGTCGGAGATCTCGAAGGAGAATTTGCCGCCGCTCACAAGCTCAAGGCCGGTGCAGCCACCCTCGGTGGTGAAGCCGGAGAGCACAGTGCTCTTGTTATCGGCGCAGCTGTTGCCGGTCATGCCGCCAATACGAACAACGGCGTAAGCGGTGTTGCCGGAAATGAAGGTACCGCCGGTGATGGAAACGAAATCGTTGGAGCGGAGGTTGAGCACATAGCCGTAATCACCCTCTGCCTCGAAGGTACCGCCGGTGATAATGATGGTGGAATAGCTATCGTTGGTACCAATGACACAGTCGGGAGCAACGTTTTCGCTGCTGTCCAGACCGTCCTCAGAGTTGGTCTTCTTGAAGTCACCGCCGTTGATGGTCAGGTGGCCACGGCCGTTCATGAATACGAGAGGAGAACGGGTGGAGTGGTGGGTGTAGGTACCGGAGGCGCGGAAGGTACCGTTGTTGATCACGGTGGTGCCGCCGGCGTAGATCGTGCCGTTGAAGTTACCGGACTCAATGGTCAGGTTGCCGGCATTGTTGATGGAGTAGCCGGAGCCGGTGGTGGTGACGGTAGCACCGTCGATCACCAGCGTGCCGTAGTTGTGAATGGCAGCACCGGAGGCGCTGGCAGTAAACTCACATCCCTCGCCAATTGCGACGGTTGCGCCCTCGCCAACGGTAAGAGCAGCTGCGCTGGTGGAGGTGGAAAGCTTGACGTTGGCAAGAGTCACGTTGCCGGAGACGATATTCAGAGCGGGCAGAACGTACTCGCCGGCATTCAGGGTGAAGGTCTTGTCGGTCTCGATCTCAAGAACCCAGTCCGCGGGGCCGACCACGGTGATGGTGCCGCCTGCAGCAACGCCTGCCAGCGCATCAGCCCAGCTGATATTCTCGCCGCCGATGTTGAAGTAAGGCAGGGAGGTATCAGAAATGGTAACGTAGCCGTTGGGATCCAGCATAGCCTCGCCGGCACCGGTGGTGCTCAGCTTGGAATCTACCACGCTTACAGCCATGGCCAGATCGGCAGCCAGTGCGCTGAGATCCAGCGCAGCGCCACCGGCAGAAACGGTAGCATCCTTCAAGGTGAGGTGGCCGCCCACGGAGAAGAGGATGGCAGCGCCGGAGCCGGCGTTGGTCAGAGTCACGTTCTCAATGGTAACGGCACCGCTGACAACAGCGGAGGATGCATGATAGAAGTTGAGGATAGGCTTATCGCTATTCTGGGTAAAGGTACCGCCGGTAACGGTCAGGGCACCGTTGCGCTTGTGGAACATATCGTTAGTACCATTGTTAACGAAGGTACCGCCGCTGATGTTCACCTTTGCGCCACCGTCAGAGATGTAGCAAAAATAGTTCGTACCGGTAACCGTATAGGTTCCGCTTACGATGTTGTAGGTGTTGGCATAGTTGGTATAGAAAGCAACGTTGCCGGCAACCACGACGTTATCAATGTAAGTGTAGGTAGCACCGGTCGTGCCATATGCAAAGCCGTTTGCCTTAATGGCAGTGCCGGTATGGCCCGTGGCGGCATCGATATTACAGCCCTTGATCACGTGGCTACCACTATTATTAACGTCTGCGTAAAGGATCTGGCCGGAGGTCTGCGTGCCGAAGCACTGGAAAGAGCAGTTCTCTACAGTCACGTTGGTAACGACCTTCAGACGCACGCCGCGAAAACCGACGAGTTCGCAGTTCTTAACGGTCAGGTTACCGTCGTTGGGGATAGCAGAAACTACGATACAGCCGCCGCTGGTGTTACCGGTCAGCTTTGCGTTCTCCACGATCAGCGTGGAGCCGGCGCGAGTGGAGCGGAAGTTGATAACGACACCGCCGGTGCCGGAGGTAAAGCTACCGCCCTTGACGATCAGATCGTACTCACCGGCAGAGTTGAAGGGAGCACCGGTGGCAACGATGGTGCCGCCATTGATGGTGAACACGCCAAACTTCGCGCTACCAGAGGTATAGATGGCATCGCCACGTGCATTGAGCTTACCGCCATTGACGGTGAGCTTGACGCCGCTGTCAAAGCGCAGCATATCACCGGCAGCGGCAGTGGTCTCGTTGGAGATGGTACCACCGTTGATGATGATCTCCGGAACAGCACCGGTCTCGGTGTTCTGAGACGCAACGGAAGAGCCCATTACGTACTGATAGCCGCCGTTGGCACCCAGCACGGTGGTCTCCTCGGTGCCGTTGACGGTCAGCTTACCGGCAGCGTTGAACATCACGGTGATGTAACCACCGTCAGTCTTGGTGTCGGTCAGGGTGACGTCAGCAAAAGCGCCGTCGATGAAGAAGATACCGGTTCTGGCACCTACGTCAGCGGTACCGTCGGCAGGAGCCTTGACGGTCACGTTCTGCAGGATGGCAGTACCGCCCACAAACTTGATGGCATAGCTCTCGATCTGACGAGCAGCGTTGCCAGCGTGGGTGCTCACGGGGGTCTCCAGCTTGGTGCCGGCCGTGAACTCGATGGTGTAACCATTGCCCTTAATGGTTACGTTTCTGTCGATGGTAATACCCTCGCTGAGCGTGATATTACCCGTCAGGTTTACTTCGCCGCCGGCTGCGACTGCTGCCTTGAACTCATCAGCCGTGGCGACGTCTGCTGCAGATGCAAAAACGGCGGTCATAACGATCATGACTGCGATCATCGCAAGAAGCAGAACCAAACGTACGTTCTTTTTCATAATTTCTCTCCTTTTATGAAATAAAGTCGTCAAGATGCAACGCAACGCCAAATTGTAAATTTTTTATGACCATTGCGTTACAAATTTACAGGATAATTATAGCCTTTTTCTCTTACCGTGTCAACACTTTTTTGGTTTTTCTACCATTTCACCAAAAATGGGTCGAAAAAAATCAACATCTTGACCAAAGATGGTTTTTGCACCCCCCAAAATTGAGAAATCAGCCTTGAAACCGTGCCGCGAAAATGAAAAAAACACAGCGCGTGGCGTTCCCCCGCCCGCCGTGATGAAGTGGGCACAAATCGGGGCAACGTGGGCCGCCAAATTCGGGGGTATCGAGATGAAGATCACACGCAAAGAAAGGCCCCCTCCGGGAGGGGGCTGTCGAGCGTATGCGAGACTGGAGGAGCACGCGCAACTATAGCCGAAGAGAGTCGAACGCATACGCCCTGCGGCGAGCAATTTTTGCGTCTTTCGCCAAATCTCGTCTTGCAAGATCGGCATCTTGCTTCAACTCGCTTTGACTAAATCCATCAAAAATTTCAACCCGGAGGGTGCTTTGCAGTTTTGAGTGAACAAATATTTTGCAGGTGCAAAGAGAAAATGCGCAGTAATATAAGATATTGCAAGCATTTTATCTGCCGCAGATGCGGATATTTGTCACACAAAACCGTATGCGTTCGACTCTCTTCGGCTATAGCAAAGCGCTCTTGATATGGCGAGATAAAAAGACTCAGTGCACGCACTCTCCCTCAGGCGCTTACGCGCCAGCTCCCTCCCGGAGAGAGCCTACAAAGTAGGCGACCGACGGGGAGCGGAGAGGAGCCTAAAGCACATTTTGCCTCGCCGCGTTGTGCGGTGCGAACGTATCCCGGACCGTCCGGGAGGCCGGTCCCTACAGGGCGTAGATGATAGCCGCGTTGTGCGTCGTGGATACACCTCATCCGCCTCACATTCGTTCGGCACCTTCCCCCGCTGGGGAAGGCTAACGTTCGCCGCATTGTCACATCAACCCACCGATAAATCAAAATTTGAACGCCAAATGGGAGGATCGAGGCGTTAATGTCATCGTAGGGGCGATTCACGAATCGCCCGCAAAGCCAAGTTGGGGTTTGTCGGGCACCTTGAACGCGCCGCACAAGATAGCCTTCCCCAGCGGGGTATGCCCTCGGCTACGCCGAGCGCGCATGCCTTCTCCAGCGGAGTCTGCCCTCGCCTTGTGGCGAGCGTGCATGCCTTCCCCAGCGGGGAAGGTGGCAGCCGCTTGTCGGCTGACGGATGAGGAGAACGCCTTTTGTGCTGTACTTGCCGGCTCTCCTCATCCACCACCGCTTCGCGTGTCCCATAAA
>JAFTQT010000129.1 GCA_017462615.1 Clostridia bacterium
CCTTTATCGCCAGTTTCGCCTTTGTATGACAAAGGCATAGGGCCAAAGCCCATACCCCTAAGGTTACGCGCATCCTAAGGCTCCCTCCGGGAGGGAGCTGGCGCCGTAGGCGACTGAGGGAGAGCGCGTTACAATGAAGTTAGCACAAAGCTAAAGTCACGCAGGCTCCTTCCGTCACGCTCCGCGTGCCACCTTCCTCCCGGAGGAAGGCTTTTCGTTAGCCCCATTATAACACAAATCGGCAGAGAAAACAAGTTCTCTGCCGAAGTTTTGTGCCTGCCTATTTCTCCGCTAAGAATGCAGAGAGAAGTGGGGACTTTTTTGTGCGCGTGATGTGCGGGAGGACGAGAACCCTTGCAAGGTTCCATCTGCAGCTTGAAATTTTGCTTTCTGTGGAGAACCTTGCCCCGAACGCGCAGCGGTCGGAAATCGAGCTCCCCCGTGCCTGCTTTATATTTGCCAACGGTACTGATGCTTGATGACGCAAGGCGGTTGGTTTTTCAGATAAAGGGGCGCCTGTCCAGCACCAAGCGCAGGGGCTTGGTGGTCAGCAGCTTGCCCGGCAGCGCCGATTGCAGCTCCGCAAGGCAGCAAACCGCGCCGAAAAGCATATGCAGGTCGTCAAAGGAGGGGTCGGTTTCGGGGTCAAGGGCATACAGCATGGCAAGATACCGCTCCGCAAGACGCTCCAGCGCCTGCTTCCCTTCCGCAAAGCGATGGGGCGTCTGACGCATGGCACGGCTGAGGCAGTAAACCACGTCGATGTCGATAAAGCCGCAGGCCAAAGCCAGCCTTTTGGCACCCGGCACACCGGAGAGCCCCGCCTCGATCAGCGAGAGGCAGGAATCGACGATACGCTCGGGGTAACGCAGAGGACGGCGCTCGGCCTCGTGATTGAAAATGTAATGAAAGCCGCCGGCCATATACTCATACAGCGGCGCTTTTTTGTCGCCGCAGCAGAAAAATCCGCTTTCCGGATCGCTATGCTCCCAGAGCCAGGAAAAATACCACTCCTTCCACCGGAGATCCACAGCCCCCGTGTTGACAAGACAGGGCAGGATTCCCGCACCGATATGGGAGTCCCGCCAGGGGTGGGTCGCCCAGCGGATGCCGGTGGCAAGCAGCTCGTACAGATCCTCCCTTTTTCGATACCGTTGGAGGGCATAACAGGGGAAAAGAGGGGCTTGATCGTACAGCTCCAGCGCGGCAGAGCAATGGGCGGTGGTGTGGATGGGGTGGTGCGTTTCCTCGCGATAAAGCCCCGTTTCGGGATCCTGCAGGCCTTGGAGGGCCTTGATCTCCGCCTCTCTCTCCGCGGCATCCCGTGTGAAATGGCCGATGGTGTACAGAATGTTGGCGGCGTCGGCGCAGCCGTAGGGGTTTATGCCCCGATCGCGATCTTCCCCCAAGCTCCACCGGGCATATGCGCCGGGAGCGAGGCGGTGACGCTGCACGCAGGCAAGGATCTCAGAGATCAGATCGTCGATGACGTACACTTTCATAAAGCGCTCCTTTCATGATAAATTGGTCAGATCGGCAGCTGCAACAGGCGCTCCAGCGCCACCTCGATCTCGGGCAGCTCCTTGTGCCAATGCTTCTCCCATTCAAGAGAAAAGTAACCCTCATAGCCATCCGCCCGCATGGTGCGGATCACCTCGCAAATGGGCAGCTCGCCCTCGCCGGGCAGCACGTGCACGCCCTTTTTGATATCCTTCAGATGCACGTGGCGGATGAATGGGGCAAGGGGCTCATAAAACCGCCGCCAGCCTGCACCGTAGGTGGCGTTGGTGTGGCAGATATCCCAGATGAGACCAAAATTTTCGCACCCATCGCAAAGCTCGACTATGGGCAAAAGCCGCTCAACGGTATTGAAATCGCCATGCACCTCCAGAAAAACCGAAACGCCGAGGGGCGCGGCGGCAAGGGCAAGGGCGCGCACGCCCTCGGCAACGCGACGGATGCAGGCATCCTCGTCACCCACGATGCGATTGCCGAACACGCGGACGGCGGAAAAGCCAAGGCGGGCGGCAATTTCCATATCCCGCTTTCCCGCCTGCAGGTTCTCCGCAAATTTCGCCTCGTCGTGAAAGGAGACCGAGGTGCCGAGGATGAGGGGCGTGACCCCTGCCTCCTGCAGCATCTCCTTGGTTTTGGAGGCGTTTTCGGGGGCGAAATCCGCAATTTCGCCGTTGTCCAGTACGCCGCCGATGCCGCGCACCTCCACGGCGGCAATGCCGTAGCGGCGGGCAAGGGCAAGGATCTCACCCAGCGAACGATCGGTACAGCCGAGGGTAGAAAAGCACCATTTTATCACAGCATCTGTGCTCCTTTCACGGGTAGGATTTCAATGTGAACGCCAAGCAGATCTGCGCCGACGGCGGCAAAGGCGCGGTAGTGACCGTTGCGGTTGGCGGCAAGACGGGGAAAGCCGTGCTCGGTGAGGCCGTCACGCTTCACATCGTCAAAATAGCGTTGAATATGCGCGTCGGGATAGGCGGAAAGTGTCTTTTCCATCAAAGAAATGTACCGTTCCTTCACGTTTCAATCTCCTTATTTATTACCGATTTCCATCGTGACCGTCCATTCCACGGCGCCACGGGCGGTGATCTCCACGCGCCCCCAGCCCGCTTCGGCGGTAACAACTTGGGGCTCGTACTGCACGCCCTTCACCTCAAATTGCCGTCCCGCGCCGCCAACGGCGCAAATTTCCACCTCCGAGGTCGTTTCCACACGGCAACGGAGGGCTTTTTTCTTGCCCGAAATGAGAATTTCTCTGCCTCTGATCACAGGCTCACTCTGACAGTGCAGCAAGAAGGTGACGGGGGCATCCGCCTCCTTGGGCGTGACGCTGTCGGTGACCGTCAAAACGCCCCGCTCGCCGCGATGGGGCTCAAAGCACATACGACGGGTGATGCGTTGACAGGTATGGGCGTAGGCCTCGGTGAGATCACCGAAAATCTCATACCGTTCGGGCACTTCTTGGTGAAAAAGGCACTCAGCCATGCGGTAATCCGAGAGCCACGCCGCAAGGGTCTTCGGCTCTTTGCCGCCGCAGGGCACCCGCGTGCCCTCGCCCCCGACGAGGAGGCAATTATGCGCCACCGTTCCAATGGCATACTGCTTGCGGTGGGGCGTGTGGTAGCTGTCGTACACACCGGAATCCGAGGCGAGAATTTCGCCGTCATATATTTGAAAGCAGCCCGTATCCAGGTGATCGTGATTGGCACCCCACAACGCCCCCAGCTTCATCAGCACCAGCCGCTCACCGTCGTTATAAACCGTGGCACAGACCGGTGAGTCGAAATACCGCCCAAGGGGGCGTTTTTCCGGCTCCCACAGAGGCGTCATGCCCTCAAAAATGAGGAAGACCGCAGGAGAGATCACACCCTCACCGAAGGCACCCTCGTCGTAAAAATCAAGGCCGTGGCCGAAGGGGACCAGGTATGCGGCGGGCAGCTGTGCCAGCGCCGCACGGTGATGTGCCCCGTTTCCGGTATAGGCAGCGGCTAAAAACAGCGGCACGCCGAAGGGGTTTTTGGCGGTATAGGCCGCCTTACATTCATTGTAATCGTCACCGAGCCGCAACGCCTCGCCGTCGGCACGGGTGAGATACAGCAGGCTGTCGGCCGTGCGCCCCACCGCCTCGGGCAGCACGCGATTGCCGCTCATGGCAAGGATCAGAAGACCGAACCACATGGCCCAGGCATAGCGATAAGAGCCGTAGCACGGCCCCTGCGGATGAAATTCTCCCGCGAAGACCTGTTCGTAGGCCGGAATATATTCCTCAAAAAGCCGCCCGGCGCAAAAAGCGTAGATATCCGGCCGCTCGTCATAGACGGCAATGGAAAACGCCAGAAGGTCGCGCAACAGCTGCGCCTCGTTGCCGTGACCGCTGATGGCGGCCTGCTTTTCCGGTGGGTAGCCCATCTCGAAATGCGCCTTAGCAAAGGCCTCACAGCGCGCGATGATCTCCTCTTTTTCCGCACCGTTCAGCCACTTATTGCACCAATCGTACACCTCGGCGGCCACAAAGATCAGGTGTCCGCTGTAACGCGCCTGCATATAAGTGGCGGCAAAATCGGCATGGCGCAACAGGAATAGCAGCGTGTCGATAACAGCGCGCCCTTTGTCTGCATCGTCGGAAAGCAACGCATTCAAGGCCTTTGCCTCCAGGGCAAGATATTCCTTCATATGGTAAGTGCCCGCCTCGGGGGTGGCGCCCTCACCCTTGATCTCAACGTCGCAAAGCTGCCAAAACAGCCCCGCGGCATTGGAATATTTGCCGCCACAGAGATTCTCGCGAATGCGTGGGAGCTCCCTTGCGGTCAACATTAAGCGGGGATGCGCCGCAGGGGGCAGAATCGGCGGCAGGGCATAAGAAGAAGTGATCATCACAATTTTCCCTTCATTTTCTTGATCAGCTCGGACTGATTGACGGTCATCATGGCTGCACGCTCCCTTGTGATCTCGTGGCGAAGGGGGGCGCCTCTATCCAGATAGTCGGCGCTCTCCTGCAGCAGGTTCCGAGTGATCACCTGCAGAAGATCGGTGGTGGGGCCTGCCATATGGGGCATCAAAAGTGCGTTTTTAAGCCCCGTTAGGGGACTTTCCTTGGTAATTGGCTCCTGCTCATACACATCCAGCGCTGCTTGGAAGCGGCCGGTCTGCAGCTCACGCTCCAGAGCCGCCTGGTCGATGATCGCCCCCCTTGAGGTGTTGACAAGCAACGCCCCGTCGGGGATCATTTTCAGCAGCTTTTCGTCGATGAGATGATAGGTCTCTTCAAGCAGCGGCGTATGCACCGTGATGATATCCGAGGTGGAAAACACCTCCGCAAGGCTTGCCTGCTGAAGACCGTACTTTTCCACGTCCGCCGGGGGCAGAGGGGCAATATCATAGACCTTGATCTTCACACGGAAGGGCTGCAGCATCCGTACCAGATACCGCGCAATGGTGCCGTAGCTGACCACACCCACGGTCTTGCCCAGCAGACTCTTGGTATAGACGCCGCTGCGCGTCCACTCTCCCCGCTCCGACAGCGCGGTGCTGTATTGGGGGATATCCCGCAGCGCGGAAAGCATGTAGCCGACGGTGCCCTCCGCCACGGATTCCGCAAAGAAATCGTTGCCGCAGATGACGCGGATGCCGCGCTCCCACACGGCGTCGCCGGCATAGCCGGAAACCGAGCCGCAAAGATGCACCAGCAGCTTCAGATTGGGTGCGGCATCCAGAATGGTGCGGTCAAGGGCGGGAGAACCCCAGCCCGTGATATAGGCGTCGCAATGGCCGACGCGTGCGACGATCTCGTCGACGGTCAGCTGTCTTGCCTCCTGGTTCCAGATCATTTCACCCAGAGAATTGGCCAGCGCAATGTTTTCATCGGTAAAAAATTTGGGGAAATTGCCGTTTTTCGGCAGGGTGATCAAGGCTTTCATAGGACTGCTCCTTCCGTTTTCCTTTCATTTTCGTTGCTGCCTTGCCAGCAGCGTTTCAAACCACAGCTCGGGGTTGGGCATTGGCGAGACCTCGTCCATATAGGACGTATCGCCCCTCGTTAAGGTTCGCGTCCGGCGCGTCTCGCCGCCTTGTGGCGGCCTTCCGTCCACCAGCGCCGCACCGTGAGAGCCGATGGCCTTTGCCGAGCAAAGCATGGCCGACAGGATCGCACGTCCGGTCAGCACCATATCGTATAATTTGAAGATCTCCACCGCATCCGAGGCATTATCCCCCGAAACGGTATCGAAAAAGTCATGATAAAGGGCATTCATCCGTGCAAGCAGCGCCCGCATGCCGTCGGTGCTGCGGTCAAAGCCGGCCACGCGGGTCATTTCCGCCTGCAGCGCGGCTCTGATCCCTGCTACGTTGGAGCTGCCAAAGCGGAGCTTTGGGAGCATATATGCCGAAACAGGGTGCGTTTTTCGCGGATTTTTAGCAATATGCTCCGCTGCGCGGAGCGCACCCACCTGGGTGGAGTTGAGGGCGCTGCCGCCGGGGCGATAGACGCCGAAGGTGCCGGCGGCCTCCCCCGCCACGTACAGCCCCGCCACGTCACTTTGCCAGTTATCATCCACCGCCACGCCACCGTTGCAATGCTGGGCCGAGACGGCGATCTCCAGGGGCTCCCGCCATAGATCGATGCCGTGCGCAGCGTACAGCGCCACGGCGCCCACGTTCATTTTTGCAAGGCGCTCTATGGGCGTGCCGAAGAGCGCGCCGGAACGGTCAAGGTAGGCGTGCGCCTCGGCGGGCAGCACGTCAAATCCACCCTCCAACCCCTCCGGATTGCGGGTGAAATCCAAATA
>JAFTQT010000130.1 GCA_017462615.1 Clostridia bacterium
GATCGGGGTGCAGCCTTGCAAAGCAAGGCTATACACCAGGCGCAGGGCGTGGGAATCTTCGTCGTAGACGAATACCCTTTCGGACATTTTGCCCCCATCCGGGGGCTTTTTTGCTTGGCCTACCCGCCGAGGAGCGACCTTGCGTGCATGAAATGCACGCGAAGGTTCGCATTCCCCGCCCGAAGATCGGGGTGCAGCCTTGCAAAGCAAGGCTATACACCAGGCGCAGGGCGTGGGAATCTTCGTCGTAGACGAATACCCTTTCGGACATTTTGCCCCCATCCGGGGGCTTTTTTGCTTGGCCTACCCACCGAGGAGCGACCTTGCGCGCAAGTGCGCGTACATGATCACGCACAGTTTTATCTTTACATTTTCTCTCAAATGTGCTATACTGTACCCGGAAAGGTGGCGTTACCTATGAAAAAATATTATTTTTTTGCCTTTACCTCTATTTTGTGCTGGTCCTCGCTTGCCACGGTGGTAAAGCTACTGTTGGGAACGATGGACAGCATGCAGGTGCTGTTTATCAGCGCTATTTTCGCCGTGCTAGGGCTTCTTCTGATCGCCCTTTTTACGGGCAGACTCAAAAGGCTGCGAGAATACCGATGGCAGGACTATCTGAAAATGGTGCTGATCGGTCTGCCTGGTAACTTTCTATACAACGTATTTTACTACGCGGGCGCCGCCCGGATGCCGGCTTCCGAGGCCTTCATCGTCAATTATCTCTGGCCCATCATGGGTGTGATATTCGCCTGCATCCTGTTGAAGGAAAAAATGACCCCCGTAAAGCTGGCGGCCATTTTGCTATCCTTTTTTGGCGTATTTTTCGTCATTGGCGAGAGCGTCTTTACCTTTGATGCCAGCACACTGCTGGGTGCGCTCTTTTGTGTGCTGGGCGCGATCTCCTACGGCGCCTTTACCGCGCTGAATCAAAAATGTGATTACGATCCCTGTCTCTCTACCCTGGTCTCCTATGCTTCCGTGGCAATTTTGGCCGGCGTATACGTGCTGGGCACCGGCGGACTGCCCCGGTTGGAGGTGCCTCAGATATTGGGCCTTGCGTGGAACGGCGGCATGGTTCTGGGGGTGGCCACTATCACCTGGATTCTGGCGCTGGGTGCAAGAAATACGGCGAAAATCGCAAACCTTGCCTATCTTACCCCTTTTCTTTCCCTTTTATGGACCTTCCTTTTTCTGAAGGAGCAGATCAAGCCCCTTGCGCTGGTGGGTCTTGGCGTTATTATGCTGGGCATCCTCATTCAGCTGCTATATGGGAGCAAAAGCATCACAAAAAAATGAAAAAGTCATGTTTTTTGGCAAAACCCTTTGACTTTTTTCCCTGGGCGTGATAGAATAAAGAAAACGGCAGTGATTGCCGAATATATTTTTGGGGAGGACAAACACATGATCATACATTCCGACTGGCATATTCACAGCGAGTATTCCTATGACGCCAGCAACCCTCTGGAGGGCATTGCCGCGGCAGCCAAGAAACAAGAGCTGCGCCTCATGGGCATCACCGACCACGCCAACTATAATGACAACGACTTTCTCGGCAACCTGCGCGACTCTGTTGCGGGCGTGACCGAGGCACAGAAAAAGTACCCCTTCCTGGTGCTGGGCGTGGAGCTGACTCCCATTGCCAAGCCTCAGTTTGATTACATCGCCGCTAATGGCGGCTCCCGTGAGGGCTATGAGGATCCCGAGGAGGGTGTGCCCTTCCCCATTGAACTGGCCGCATCCAAAGAGGAACTGATGAAAATGGGCGTGCGCTACGCCATTGGTGCCTCCCACTGGCGCGTGGATGCCCCCAAGAGAATCAGAGCCGAGTTCGATTTTGATGCCTGCATCAAGGAGTGGTATCGCCAGCAGGTATGGCTTGCCTGTGACGAGCGCGTGACCATTCTCGGTCATCCTTGGTATATCGGCAACGGCGCTTGGTATGAGGATTTCTCCGTCATTCCTCGCAGCATGAACATGGATATTGCCGCTGCCCTCAAGGAGAACGGCAAATACGTGGAGTGCAACTCCCACTTTTTCCGCAACAAGATGGCACAGGAAAAGTTCCGCCATCAGTACGCCGAGTTCCTGCGTGAGCTGTTTGAAATGGGCATCCCCGTAACCTACGGCTCTGACTCTCACCACAACTACTTTGATGCCCGTGCCGACGTGGAGAAGTACCTCGTTGAGGCAGGCTTCAAGGACGGTGACATCTCCGAGATTGCCGAAAAGGATCTTTGGTAAGCGATTTCGAAAGGAACCCGAAAACAGAGAGCGGATCCCCTTTTTGAAAAAGGGGATCCGCTCTCTGCCTTTTTGCAGGACGACAGGACAGCCAATCGCAAGCAAAAGGAACAGGGCAGATGCCGAAGCATCTGCCCTGGTTTTGTTTTATGCGATCTCCGGGGGAGATCAGAGAAAAGTGCAATCAGTTTGCGCCTGCAAACTCATCATCA
>JAFTQT010000131.1 GCA_017462615.1 Clostridia bacterium
AACAAGCCCACCAAGGAGGAGATCCTGCAGGCTTGGGCTGACTTCAAGGGCCTGCCCCAGGAGCTGGACCTGCCCCACGCCCCCGAGCAGTTCATCACCTATTTTGAGGAGGATAACCGTCCCCAGGCTGCTCTTGACCGCGACATCTACGGCGGCATGGGCGTGACCCTTGGCCGTCTGCGCGAGGACAGCTTCTTTGATTACAAGTTCGTGGGTCTGTCCCACAACACCCTTCGAGGTGCCGCAGGCGGTGCCGTGCTGATCGCCGAGCTGCTCTACCGTCAGGGCTACTTTGATTGATCCTGCCTATGAAAAAATACATCGTCAAAAAATTCCCCGCCGGCACCGATGGCAAGGAGATCAACTGGAACGTGATCCCCGTCGCCCGCATTGATACCTACCAATGGCTGGACGGCTACACCCCCGAGGCCACCGCACAGCTCGTCTACGTGGAGGGCGAAGGCTTTATTCTGCACATGACCTGTGCCGAAAAAGAGCCGCTCCGCCGCTACCGTCAGTACAACGAGCCCGTATACACCGATTCCTGCCTGGAGTTTTTCTGCGACTGGCTGGGGGACGGGCGATACGTCAACATGGAGATGAACGCCCTCGGCACCCTGCTCTCCTGTATCGGCCCCGACCGACACGACCGCACGCCCATCGCCGATCTTTCGGGCGGCGAGATCTTCCCCGTCAAGGGCGAGGTGGGCGACGGTACCTGGTCTGTGACCGCCGAGATCCCCCTGACCCTGCTCTGCAAGATTTTGGGCGTGGACAGCCTCCCCTTCGGCCATGGCTACACCTTCCGCGGCAACTTCTACAAGTGTGGCGACGAGACGGCCATTCCTCACTACGGTATGTGGCATCCCGTGGGCACGAAAAAGGCGGATTTCCACCGCCCCGAGTTTTTCGGAGAACTGACCATTGATTGATTTTGAACACCCGTAACCAAGCGTTGCGGGTGTTTTTCAAATGGCCATATGGCGGTGTGAATAGCTCCGCCGTCTTGCCTATATCATTTGCGGGATTATTTTTTGCTTTCGGCGGGAGCAAGCCCCAGCCCTACCGTATCATGGTAACCGCCACTCAACAACCATGTACCGTTCAATCCACTTTTCAAAAATATTCCATCAAAACCGAACCTGACCCAACCTTTCGTTGTCATATAGACAGAGCCACCTGATGAGAGCGTGCGACGGGAGTGTGCATACCACGCGCCTTTCAAAGACGGACTCAATCCTATAGCCGAAGAGAGTCGAACGCATACGCCCTGCGGCGAGCAAATTTTGCGTCTTTCGCCAAATCTCGTCTTGCAAGATCGGCATCTTGCTTCAACTCGCTTTGACTAAATCCATCAAAAATTTCAACGCCGGAGGGTGCTTTGCAGTTTTGAGTGAACAAATATTTTGCAAATGCAAAGAGAAAATGCGCAGTAATATAAGATATTGCAAGCATTTTATCTGCCGCAGATGCGGATATTTGTCACACAAAACCGTATGAGTTCGGCTCTCTTCGGCTATAGACAACAAGCCCGAGGCAGCGCCTCGGGCTTGCTTGCATTATGTGCTTATTTTATGCTTTCGATACAGGAGAAAACAGATGACAAGGGTTATCAGCACCACCACCGAGAAGATAACGGCGGTCGCAATGCTTCCACTCTGTACCGCCGCACCGCCAAGCACGGCAATCAGAATACCGGGAAAGCGTCCGGCGGTGGAAATAAGGAGAAAGGTACCGAAGCGCATTTTGGTAAGCCCCAAGAGGTAGGCAAGCATATCCTTGGGCAGGCCGGGGATGAGAAAGGCGATAAAGGTTAGGATACTCTGCCGCTCCTTCGCCCGTAAGAAGGCTGCTTTTTGTATCTTTTCTTCAGAATAAAAGGCCGAAACCGCCTTTGCGCCAAGAAGCCTTGAAAGAAGGAAAGCGGCGGCAGAGCCGATCGCCGCTCCGAGCAGCGTCAGGAGCGTGCCCTCCAAGGCACCGAAGCAATAACCACCGGCAATCTCAAAGGGATGGCCGGGAATAATGGCGAGCACCACCTGCGCGGCCATTAAGGCCACAAAAATCAATCTGCCGCCAAAACCGGTCTCCTGCATCAGAGCTTCAAAGGCCACCGGGTCACTGACCAGCGCTACGAGCCGATCCCAGAACACCAGCGTCAGCACGAAAATTGTTAAGAAAAAGCCAAGAAGCAAAAGTCCGCAACAAAGGCGCCGTCTGATATCCGCTCTCATTCCAAATCTCCTTTCGCTCTGTATCCTTTGAAATTATAGCACATTTTACAAAATATTGCAATCCCTTACTTTTTTTGTGAAAATACTTTATTTTAAGGGGATAATATGCTATAATAATAATCAAAGTACGTTGCATCGGAGGTACATGATGAAAAAGATCTCTCGCAATCTTACCATGCTTTTTGATTATTACGAAATGACCATGGCCAACGGCTATTTTCGGAAGGGCATGAAGGATACTATCGCTTATTTTGACGTGTTCTACCGCAGCAATCCCGACAAGGGCGGCTATGCCGTAGTAGCGGGGCTGGAGCAGGTGGTGGAATATATCAACGATCTGCGTTTTGATGAGGAGGATATAGCGTATCTTGCCTCCAAGGGATGCTTTCATCCGGATTTTCTGGATTATCTCCGGCATTTCGAGTTCACCGGCGATATCTGGGCCGTGCCGGAGGGAACGGTGGTGTTTCCCGGCGAGCCCTTGATGACGGTGCGTGCTCCTGCCGTGGAGGCGCAGTTTATCGAGACCTATCTTTTGATGATCCTGAACCACCAGTCCATGATCGCCACCAAGGCCGCCCGTATTACGAGAGCGGCCAAGGGTCGCGCCGTCAGTGAATTCGGTTCTCGTCGCGCTCAAGGCGCAGATGCCGCCATTCTCGGCGCACGCGCCGCCTACATTGGTGGCGTTTCCAGCACCGCCTGTGCCATTGCGGACGAGGTCTACGGCGTGCCTGCCACGGGAACCATGGCGCACTCCTGGGTGCAGATGTTTGATACGGAGTATGAGGCCTTCCGCACTTATTGTGAGATCTATCCCAACAACGCCACGCTTCTGGTAGATACTTATAACGTGTTGGAATCCGGCGTTCCCAACGCCATCCGCGTATTCCGTGAAATGCTGCTGCCGAAGGGCATTACCAAATGCGCCGTGCGCATTGATTCTGGCGATATTGCCTATCTTTCCTGCAAGATCCGCGAAATGCTGGATGAGGCGGGGCTGACGGAGTGCAAGATCGTGGCCTCCAATTCTCTTGACGAGTATATCATCCGCGGTCTGCTGCATCAAGGTGCCAAGGTGGATGCCTTTGGCGTTGGCGAACGCCTCATTACCTCCAAGAGCGATCCTGTATTTGGCGGCGTCTACAAGCTCTGCGCTGTGGAGGACGAGGAGGGCAACATCAAGCCCAAGATCAAGCTGAGTGAGAACGTGGGCAAGATCACCACACCGCACTTCAAAAAGGTGTATCGTCTTTTCGGCAAAGATACGGGCAAGGCAGAGGCGGATCTCATCTGCGTTTACGACGAGACCGTTGATGATACCAAGCCTATTGAAATTTTCGATCCCGAAAACACCTGGAAAACCAAGACCCTTGAAAATTTCCGAGCTGAGGAGCTGCTGGTACCTGTTTTCAAGAATGGAAAGCAGGTCTATACCTTGCCTCACATCGAGGAGATCCGGGCACATTGCAAGGCCTCCCTCAACAGTATCTGGGAGGAGGTCAAGCGCTTTGATAATCCGCACAATTATTACGTGGATCTTTCTCGTAAGCTGTGGGATATCAAGTATGCCATGATCAAGGAACAGCGAAAGGGAAATAAATCCAAAAACTAACCCTTAGTGCCGGCGTATTTTGGCGAAGAATATCGCGCTTTCCTATTGACAAATATTATAAAAATAGTTATAATAATAAAGATAAGTTGTTTACGATCCGTTCCGTGCGTTTTGACGCGCGGAACGGTACCAAGCGAAAGGAGCAGGCTATGACGAAGCTGAAGAAGTTAAATGTGGAATTTCTGACGGCAGCTGGTATTTCTCCCTCTCTTTTTTCCGTTCCCGCCGATATGATTTCCGAGGCCCCCAGCCCCGAATATGTTGCTTTTCCCGGTTTTTGTGATGTGCATGTGCATTTCAGAGAGCCGGGTTTTTTGTATAAAGAAACCATAGCAAGCGGTTCGCGGTCGGCGGCGCGCGGCGGCTACACAGCCGTTTGCACCATGCCCAACCTTTCCCCCGTTCCGGATGATCTTCCGCACCTGCAGGAGCAGCTCGACATCATCAAAAGGGATGCTGTCATTCACGTGACTCCATACGGCTCCATTACGGTAGGTGAAAAGGGAGAGACGCTTTCGGATATGGCGGCAATGGCTCCTTTTGTAGCCGGCTTTTCCGATGACGGCGTAGACGTGCGCTCCGATAGCTTGATGCGCGCCGCAATGGAAAGGGCCAAGGCGCTTGGGAAAATGATCGTAGCACATTGCGAGATCAAATACGAAGGCATCGGATATATCCACGAGGGTGCCTATGCCAAGGCTCACGGTCATCGCGGCATTACCTCGGAGAGCGAATGGCTGCAGGTAAAGCGTGATATTGCGCTGGCCAAGGAAACCGGCTGCGCCTATCACGTGTGTCATGTTTCCACCAAGGAAAGCGTAGCATTAATCCGTGAAGCCAAGAAAAACGGCGTGAATATCACCTGCGAGACCGGCCCTCACTATCTGGTGTTGGACGATAGCTTCCTGCAAGAGGACGGTCGTTTCAAAATGAATCCACCCCTGCGGGATAAGGCCGATAGGGAAGCGCTGGTGGAGGGAATTGTGGATGGCACCATTGACATGATCGCCACCGACCACGCCCCCCATTCCGCCGAGGAAAAGAGCCGCGGTCTTGCCGGCAGCCCCTTCGGTATCGTGGGACTTGAAACGGCTTTCCCGGTGCTCTATACAAGATTGGTCAAGCAAGGTGTTATTTCCCTTGCTAAGCTAGTCGATCTGATGGCACACGCTCCTCGCCGTCGCTTTGGTCTGCCGCTGGGCAACGATTACACGGTATGGGATCTCGCAGCTGAAGTTACCGTAGACCCCGAGGAATTCCTCTCTAAGGGACACGCCACTCCCTTTGCGGGAGACAGGCTCTTTGGTCGCAATCTTCTGACGGTTTGCGACGGCAAGATCGTTTATAATTACAAGTGATATACAGGAGGATATTGTTATGGCTAAAAGAACGGACATTAAGAAAATTTTGATCATCGGCTCCGGGCCTATTGTGATCGGTCAGGCCGCGGAGTTTGACTATGCAGGTACACAGGCGTGTCTTGCCTTGAAGGAAGAGGGCTACGAGGTGGTGCTTGTAAACTCCAACCCCGCTACCATTATGACCGATACCACCATTGCGGATAAGGTCTATATGGAACCCCTTACGCTGGAATACATTGCCAAGATCCTCCGTTATGAGCGCCCTGACGCTATTATGACCGGTATCGGCTGTCAGAACGGTCTGAACCTTTCCATGCAGCTGGAAAAGAAGGGCGTGCTGAAGGAGTGCCGCGTGGAGCTGCTGGGCAACAGCAGCGAGAGCATCGAGCGCGCC
>JAFTQT010000132.1 GCA_017462615.1 Clostridia bacterium
CATGAGCGTTTACGCTCAATTCATGCAACCGCAAGGTTGCAATTCATTGCATGCTCATTGTATGAGCATGCAATCGCCGAAGGAGAAAAAGCGGTATTTTTCCGCGACGGCGATTTTGTAGGCATCAAGGATGGCTTCACGGTTATAGAAGGCGGAAACCAGCATCACCAGCGTGCTT
Source organism: Clostridia bacterium (assembly GCA_017462615.1). Classification (GTDB taxonomy): domain Bacteria; phylum Bacillota; class Clostridia; order Oscillospirales; family CAG-272; genus Firm-07. The sequence goes on from JAFTQT010000132.1 coordinate 179, forward strand.
TCGGGCAAGTGAAAATTGGTGATGAGGGCATCCACGGCCTTGAAGCGGTAGCCGGGATAGATAAAAATGCCCGTATCCCCCGAAACGGGGTTGATTTTTCCACTTTCATCCGCCGCGCTCTCCAGGGTGCGGCAGGAGGTAGTGCCCACGGCAACCACACGGCCACCTGCGGCGCGTCGCTCGTTGATGATGCGGGCGGATTCCTCCGGCACCGAGAAAAACTCAGTGTGCATCACGTGCTCGTCCACCCGATCCGCTTTGACGGGGCGGAAGGTGCCAAGCCCCACGTGCAGCATGACGGGAGCGATGGCTACGCCCTTATCCCGTACGTGCTGCAGCAGCTCCGGGGTGAAATGCAGTCCCGCCGTCGGTGCTGCGGCAGAGCCCTCCTCCCGGGCGTAGACGGTCTGATAACGGTCGTTATCCTGCAGCTGGGCGGTGATATAGGGGGGCAGGGGCATCAGGCCGATCTGGTGCAGCACGGCGTAAATGTTGGCAAAGCGTTCCTTATCGTAAGTGAAATGGATGAGGCGGTTGCCCTCCTCTACGATATCGGTGACGGTTCCCTCAAGTATACCCTCGCCAAAAATCATCCCGGCGCCCAGCCTTGCCCGCTTACCGGGCTTGACCAGGCATTCCCAGGTGTCAAGATCGCGCTGACGCAGCCGCAGAAGCTCCACCTTTGCCTCCGGTCTGCCGGCAGCGTGGCCGTAAAGCCTTGCGGGGATGACCTTGGAGTCGTTCACCACCAACACGTCCCCCTCCTTGAGGTAATCTACAATATCGTAAAAATGGCGGTGCGCCATTGTGCCTTCGGCGCGGTTCAGCACCAAAAGACGGGAGGCATCCCGCTGGGCGAGAGGGTGCTGCGCGATCAGCTCCTCCGGTAGATCATAGTAAAAATCCGAGGTTTTCAGGTCGGTTTTGGCAAGCTCGTTGCGAATGGGTTCCATAGAATTCCTTTCTTTTTGGGAAATTTCAAAAAGGCGTTGACAAGCGGCCTTTTTTGTGCTAACATATAAGAAGGACCAACAAGGTCGGAAAAACATAATATAATGATAGAGGTGCGCGTTGCGACCTCGAAGGGGCAAGGCCGCCGCGGCCGTGAGAGCCCCTCCGGGAGCGTAGTGCGCCGAAGTGAGTCACCTGCGGCGGGAGGCTTGCTGGTTCGCACGGTTCAAAGCTGTGGAACTGTCGTCAGTTTCTGATGGAGAGCTATCTGTATATGTCGGGGGGCGGAGTCTTGCCTCTATTATAGTACAAATGCAGCTGGTTTTCAACCGGTTTTTTTATTTTTCCTTATGTTTTTCCACGGCGGAGCGTCAAAACGCCCGCTGCCGACGTGATCCGTCGGAGAAAGGAACTGCTATGAGCAACAAGAGACCCCCTATTTTCACCGGTGCTGCCACCGCCATCGTCACCCCCTTCAAGAATGGGGCCGTGGATTACGAAAGCTTTGGCAGCCTCATTGACTGGCAGATCGCCGGCGGTATTGACGCCCTTGTGATCGCCGGAACCACCGGCGAGGGCTCCACCCTCTCCCACGAGGAGCACTGTGATCTCCTCACCTTTGCCGCCGAGAAGGTGGCGGGCCGCGTGCCGATCATTGCCGGTACAGGCAGTAACGATACCGCCTACGGTATCGAGCTTTCCCGCCATGCCTGCGCCGTGGGCTACGACGCGCTGTTGGTGGTGACCCCCTACTATAACAAGGCCACTCCCAAGGGCCTCGTTCAGAACTTCATCAACACCGCCGAGGCCACCGATAAGCCCATCATCCTCTACAATGTGCCCTCCCGCACCGGTGTGAACATTCCGATCTCGGTTTACAAGGAGCTTGCCAAGCACGAGCGTATCGTGGCCGTGAAGGAGGCCTCCGGCAACCTTTCTGCTATTGCGCAGATCTTTGCCGAGTGCGGTGACAGTCTTGACGTGTATTCCGGCAACGACGACCAGATCGTGCCCATCATGTCCCTTGGTGGCAAGGGCGTGATCTCCGTGGTTTCCGGTATTCTTCCCAAGGAAACCCACGACATTTGCGCCGCCTGCCTTGCAGGTGATTTCAAGACCGGCGCTGCGCTCCAGCTGAAGTATCTGAAGCTGATCAACACCCTCTTCTGCGAGGTCAATCCCATTCCCGTGAAGGCTGCCTCCGGTCTGATGGGACTGTGCTCCGGTGAGCTGCGCCTGCCCCTTTGCGATCCCGAGCCCGAGAATCTCGCCAAGATCAGCGCCGTATTGAAGGAATACGGCCTTCTCCACTAATTCCTGAAAGGACGTTCAAATATGCTGAATATTTTGCTTTGCGGCTGTGGCGGACGAATGGGTGCCGCGGTGATCGCCGCCGCCACCGCCGCAGGTGATCGGATCGTGGCGGGTGTGGATATCAACCCCGCTGCCGAAAGCCCCTTTCCCATCTATCTTTCTCCGGAGGAGTTTACGGGCAAGGCCGATGTGATCGTGGATTTTTCCCACCACACGGCTCTGCCGGGCCTGCTTGCTTATGCTAAGCGCACCGGCACGCCCATTGTGGTCTGCACCACGGGACACACCGAGGAGGAGCATGCCATGATGAAGGCCGCTGCCGCGGATGTTGCGGTGTTCTTCTCCCGCAATATGTCTCTTGGCATCAATCTGCTGATGTCTCTTTGCCGCAAGACTGCCGCTACTTTGGGCATGGATTTCGATGTAGAGATCATCGAAAAGCATCACAACCAAAAGCTGGATGCTCCCAGCGGTACGGCGCTGATGCTGGCCGATTGCATTTCGGAAAGTCAAGCGGGCGAGCATCCCTACATTTACGATCGACATGCCGAGAGACGCAAACGTGGAAAATGTGAAATCGGTATCCACGCCGTGCGCGGCGGTACCATCGTGGGTGAACACGACGTTCTGTTTGCCGGTAAGGATGAGGTCATCACCCTTTCCCACAGCGCCAGCTCCCGCGAAGTCTTTGCCACCGGCGCCATGCGCGCCGCCAACTTTATGTGCGGCAGAGCTCCCGGCTTTTACAATATGGATGACGTGATCAGCGCGCTTTGATCATAAAAACGTGAAAAACCCGCCCCGTTTGAGGACTAAACCTCAAACGGGGCGGGTTTTGTTGTTTTCGGAAGCCACCGCGATGGGCGGTCATGACCGTGGCTCAAAGCCATCAAAGATGGGAGGGATACCACGGGAAAGATACTGCCGATAAGTCGCCTCGTCTCGAGTGGTGTAGACCACAGGAGCAGCGCCGAGGAGGTGAATGCCCACCCACAGCGCAAGGCGACGGGGATGGTGATAATCGTAGGCGTGGAAGGCGGGACGGCAGAGGAAGGTAAGCAGCAGGGCGGAGAGCGCAAAATTCAGCGCCTTGCTGCCGGCGCGCTTTTCCTTGATGAGATCAGTAGAAAGCAGGCCGCGCACCACGTCGGGGCGGTGCTTTTTCCACCAGCGAAGCAGCAGGGGATTAAAGGATTCCACGCACCATTGGCCGTCGTAGTCGGCCAAAACGGCGGAGAGGATGGGGCAAAGGGCGGTGTTGCCGCTCTCTCCCTTCAGCTCGATCAGAAGCGGCACGCGACCACCTACCACCGCCAATACTTCCTTGAGTGTCGGGATGTGCTCCTCCGTTCCGGCGAGATGCCGGGCACCAAGCTCCTTGGCGGTGAGATCGGCGAGCTTTTCGTCCGTTCCGCACATCCGGGTGAGGGTGTAATCGTGAAAAACCATGACCTCACCGTCCTTTGAGAGCTGCACATCCAATTCAATGGCAAAGCCGCGCTCTGCTGCCCGCCTGAAGGCGATGAGGGAATTTTCCGGTACCGTATCGTTCCAAAGTCCCCGATGGGCGTAGGGACGCAGGAAGGGAGACACTGCTTTTTTACGCGCCCGTGGCGCCACGAGAAAGAGCCAAAGCAGAATAAGAGCCAAAACGGTACAGAAAATAGCTAAAATAGCGATTTCGTAGCCTGCCATCAATCTGTGCCTCCAAGACCATCCAGTACCGTATCCTTGGCAATGGGCTTGGCATCACCGTGGCGGACAAATAGCATGGTAAAGAACGCGCCTACCACAAAAACGGTGGCATAGGGGAACAGGGTGCGCCAGCTGACATGATCCAGCAGCAGACCGGAGAGCACAGGCGTTACCACCTGGGCGGCCATGCTGGCCGTGTAATAAAATCCGGTGTAGCGTCCCACGTCACCGCCCCGCGCCAGCTCCACCACCATGGGATAGGAATTGACATTGATGGTGGCCCAACCGATACCAGCCAATGCGAAGAGCAAGGGCATCAAAAGGTTTTTGACGACCTCGGGGCTTTCCGCGCTGAGAAAGCCGGCAAAGAAGAAGGAAGAGGCGAGGATCACCACGCCAGCAAGGATCATCTTTTTTCTGCCCAGCTTGGAGGAGAGAATACCTACGGGCAGATAGGCTACTACGGCCGCTGCCTGGGCAATGAGCAGGGTAGTGTTGTAGTCCACGTTCAGCACCGTGCCCGCATATACCGAATACTTGGTGGTAACGGCGTTATAGCCCATAAACCACAGCACCACGGAGGCGAGGATGAGGAAGAGGGAAATGCGCTCGGCGCGGGTGAGCTTGCGTTTTTCCGTACCGTCTGCGGGTGTTTCTTCTTCCGGCGCCAGCTTCAGACTATCTGCCTCCATCTCGGCGGCCCATTTTTTCTCCCGCACCTTGAAGAGGAAGATGGCCAGCGCCACCAGCATAATACCGGCCACAATAGAAAGAAAAACGGTGTAATCCATCAGCGCGTTTTTGGTTTTGCCTGTGCCCATAAAGGTGCCCAGCAGCAGCACCAGAATGCCGCCCGCCGTTCCCATCAGATTGATGATGGCGTTGGCCTTGGAGCGCAGCGGCTTGACGGTCACATCGGGCATCAGCGCCACGGCGGGAGAGCGGAAGGTGCCCATGGCAAGCAGCGCCAGGAACAGCACCGCCATGAAGCAGATGAGCGGCGCGGGGTTTTTGTCGGTGACACCGGCGGCATAGGATTGCCGGGCAGGGACGACGACGTTGGTGTAATCCGGGTTGGTGATCTCCTTACCGTCCGCATCGGTGACGGTGAAGGGGATGGAGAGAAAATCCTTGCGGGAGATCGTCTCCTGCAGCGGCTTTTCCGTGGAGAGCACGCCGCCCTCCGTCGCTACGCTCACTTTAGGGTTGGCATCCCAGATGGTACCGAGTGCCTCCTCGTAGGCAGCGCCCTCGGTGCCGCTGACCGCCTCCAGCTGACGGAGCTGGGCACGGTCGGTAAAGGACAGCGTGACCAGGAGCGCGGCTGCCAGCACCGTGCCGATGACGATAAAGGGCGTGCGCCGTCCGTATTTGCTATTTACCTTGTCCGAAATGGCACCGAAGATGGGCAGCAAAAAGAGGGCAAAGATGTTATCCAGTGCCATAATGGCACCTGACCAGGTCTGTGCGAGACCGAATTTGTCGGTAAGGATCTTGGGCACGATGGTGTCGTAGGCCTGCCAGAAGGCAGTGATCAGGAAAAAGGCAAAGCCCACGAATATGGTACGCTTGTAATTCAGCTTCATTGTTTTTTCTCCTTTTCAAGTAGTGCGGCTACTCGCAGCGCGGCGGCCTGGGTCTTGCCGTCGGGGATGTTGCCCTTCAATATCTCCTCCACCAGATCGGCAAGGGGCATGCGGAACACCTCCAAAAACTCGTCCTCGTCCAGCTTTTGTTCCCGGAAGGTGAGGCCGCGGGCAAAAAACATGCGGATACGCTCGCCCATAATGGCGGGGGAGCCGAGGAAATCGCCCAGATAGTGGAGCTCGCGAGGAACGGCGCCCGTTTCCTCCCGCAGCTCGCGCAGCGCGGCAGCGCGGGGATCCTCGTCGGGGCTGTCCAGTTTACCGGCGGGAATCTCGATCAAGGCTTCGTGAAAGGGATAGCGGTATTGCCGCTCGAGAATCACCTCTCCGTCGTCGGTCAGGGGCAAAATGCATACGGCGCCTACGTGCTTGACGTATTCTCGGGTGGAGGGCTCGCCGTTGGGGAGCAGTATGTCGTCCTTGAAGACGTGCAGTACTTTGCCGTCATAGATCTTTTGGCTGGTGACCGTCTTTTCTTCCATCTTTGTCATGAGTAAGCTCCTTTCGCGTTACTGATTACAGTATAACCCACTTTTGGGAGTTTGTAAAGGTTTTTTGAAAAACAAAACAAAATGGAGGCTAAAGGGGCGCCGCTTGCCTCAGCGTTTATCAATGGCCTTGGCATATTCAGACGGAGTGAGACCAGTTTTGGCTTTGAAAAATTTGGAAAAATGATGAATGGATCCAAATCCCAGGGCCTCGGCGATCTCGGTAAAATTCATGCTGCTGTCGCGGATCAGCCTTTTGGCCTCGCCCACCTTTAGAGCGAGAAAATAGGTCATCGGCCCGCAGCCCAGCTGCTCGTGGAACAGCTCCTTCAGAGCGGAATCGCTGATGTGACAGGCCATTGCCACCTCCTCCCGCGTCAGCGTGCGGTGGAGCTGTGACTTCAGATATTCGGTGATGAGATGCAGCCGCTGTTCCTTCAAATTGTTTCGGTTGGAGGCGGCGTCTGTGGGGGTGGCAGCCGCTTTCGTATAGAGGTCGATCAGCAGCACCTCCAGATTGTTTTTGAGGCGCATCAATGAAAAGGGACTGATGTCCTCCACCGGCAAAAGTCCCCGCACGCCCTCGACAATATCGGTGCGCCGAAAGGAGGAAAGCCCCTCAGTCATGATATCGGAAAGCAAACGCTTTTGTCCGGCAGTAAGCATAAGCACGCGGTTACAGAGGGAGTAGAGTGGAGGGAAATCGGTATCAAAGCTGACGATATCCACTAAAGCGCGGCTGGGAGCAGGGCCTATGTGATAGGCATTGGGCGCATAGAGGATTGCTTCGCCCGCTCGCAGCAAAAACGGTTCGCCGTCAACGAGAATATGGTGCTCGCCCTCCTCTACGTAAAGCAGCTCCGGGAAATTGTGCCAGTCTCCACCAAAATGCCGCTCTCCAAAGCGAATGCGAAAGAAGCTGATGACGGCTCCCACCGAAAAAAGGGTCGGTAGGGGCGCTTTGTGATATTCCATAGCCATTTTCCTCCCGATTGTACAAATTTTTTGCCCGTTTGAGCAAAGACGCGCCGCGGGTCCTGTGCTACAATGCATACATGGGGATATCCCCATTATAACAAACAGAAAATGAAAAGTCAAGAAAGGAAACGATGATGGAAAAGCTGAGGATGGGCCTTATTGGCTGTGGTGGTATGATGAAATCCCATGTGCGCGCTGTGCCAATGCTGCAGGATATCGATATTGTGGCGGTTTGTGACGTGGTGCGGGAGCGTGCCGAGGAGGTGGCCACCGTGCTGAATGATCCTGTTGTGATGACCGATTATCACGAAATGGTGGATCTGGTGGACTGCGTGCTGGTGGCACTGCCCCACGATCTGCATTATGAGTGCGGTATGTTTTTTGCCAAGAAGGGCAAGCACGTGCTGATGGAAAAGCCCCTTTGCAATTCCGAAGAGGAGTGTGTATCTCTCATTGAAACCTGCGACAAGATGGGCGTTGTATTGATGTGTGGCTATCCGCTGCGCTTCTGGCCGGAGCTCGTTCGCTTGAAGGAAGAGCTTGACAGCGGCAAATACGGTCGCGTGATGCAGGTGTCGGTCTGGACGGAGCAGTTGACGGGCGCGGACTGGCTGGAGAGGGAAACACCCGACTGGGCAAGCTCTGCACGTCTGGGGGGAGGACAGTTTTTCAGCCATGGCTGCCATTACGTGGACCTGCTGCTGTGGTTCCTCGGTGAGCCCGTAAAGGGCATGCATTTCGGCACTCGTGTGGGCACGCCCTGGGTCATGCGGGAGGGAACCAGTATTGCCGGTTTTGTCTTTGAAAACGGTGCCTTGGGCTATCACGGTGCTACGTGGGGTGCTCGCGGAACGCGGCTGGGATGGGATCTGCAGATCCACACCGAGAAGGGCATGCTGGAATACGAGAACCACTCCGGTGAGGCGCGGCTCTATAACGGCAAGATCGAGCACATTCCCGGCGAGATCGAGAACGCATACGATTATCGCGTGCTTTGGCGGCGGGATGAGAAGAGCAACAAACAGACTCAGTTTGAGATCGCGCATTTTGCGGAGTGCATCCGCACGGGCAAAAAGCCTATAACGGATGGGCGTGCAGCATTGCAGAGTCTGCGGATCATCTGGAAAATGTACGACGCGGAAAAGGCGGGCGTCATTGCCGATCTGAGGGGGCTTGGCCTGCCACGGGATTGATGTGAATATGAAAAAGGCGGATGCTTTCAAAGCATCCGCCTTTTTCGGGTGAAGAAATTACGCGTGGTCGAAGCGCTTGGCAGCAGTGCGGGAGAGGGCCTTTTTGATCTCCGGCATGGCGTAGCCGTAGCGCATCAGAGCGGCAACGGTTTTAGAGAGGGCGTCGCCGCTACCGGGAAACATGCGGCGGCGGGTAATGAGCGTGGCGCAGCGTGCTACCTCGTCCTCACAGGAAAGGCGTGCCATAGCAGCGGCCTCGGCTTCCTTTTCATAGCCCTTGGCGCGCAGATCCATCAGAATGCGACGGTTGCCCCAAAGCTTGGCCATGCCGCGCTCTGCCTCGCGCACGGCGCCCTCCTCCTCCCGCAGATAGCCAAGGTCGGCAAGTGCCTCGGTGGCTGCTGCTGCGGCAGCAGCGGAGGCTCCCCGTTGGCGCAGCTTTTGCCGCAGCGCCCGCCCGGAGCTGCCGCCGGCGCCAAGGATGCGCATACCGGCAGTGATGGCGGCGGCAACGGCGGCCTCCTCTCGGTAAAAGGAGAGCGTTTCCGGCGTGATTGAGCCTGTCTTGGGCATGGCGGGGAGGCGAGAGGTCAGCACTGACAGCTTTTCCCGCTGCGTGACGCCCGCCTCTGTGCATTCTACGGTAAGGATCAGGTGAGCGCCGCCGTCGGCGGCGCTCACGCGGCAAAGGGTATAATCGTTATTCGGCATCGTCGTCTAACTTCAGGCCCTGGAGATCGAAATCGTCCTCATCGTCGTCCTCATCTACGTCGAAGGGCTCCTCACCCAGCGCGATGCGGCCGGACTCGGCGCGGATCTTCTGCTCGATCTCGGCAAAGAGTGCCTCGTCGGTTTCCAGCATCTTGCGGATGTTGTCCTTGCCCTGACCAAGCCGCTCACCGTTGTAGGAGAACCAGGAGCCGCTCTTCTGGATCACGTCCAGCGCCAGGCCGATATCCACCAGCTCACCGGCGCGGGAAATGCCCTTGCCGTAGAGAATGTCAAACTCAGCCACGCGGAAGGGGGGCGCCACCTTGTTCTTGACGATCTTGCACTTCACGTGGTTGCCGTAAATATCGTTGCCGTTCTTCAGCTGCTCGGTCTTGCGCACGTCGATACGCACGGAGGCGTAATATTTCAGCGCGCGTCCACCGGTGGTGGTTTCGGGGTTACCGTACATCACGCCCACCTTTTCACGGAGCTGGTTGATGAAGATGACCACGGCGTTGCTCTTGGAAATGACGGCGGAGAGCTTACGCATAGCCTGGGACATCAGACGGGCCTGTACGCCCACCTGGGACTGCCCCATGTCGCCCTCGATCTCTTGACGGGGTACCAGGGCTGCCACGGAGTCGATGACCACCACGTCCACAGCGCCGGAGCGCACCAGCGCCTCGGTAATATCCAGCGCATCCTCGCCGCAATCGGGCTGAGAAACCAGCAGATTGTTGATATCCACGCCCAGCGCCTTGGCGTAAATGGGGTCAAGGGCGTGCTCGGCATCGATGAAGGCGGCCTGGCCGCCGGTCTTCTGCACCTCGGCTACGATGTGCAGCGCCACGGTGGTCTTACCGGAGGACTCGGGGCCGTAAATTTCCACAATGCGGCCACGGGGAACGCCGCCGATGCCCAGCGCCATATCCAGAGAAAGGGAGCCGGTATGCACGGCCTGTACCTCTAATTGAGAGCTCTCGCCCAGCTTCATGATCGTGCCGGCGCCGAAATCGCGCTCCAGCTGCTTGATGGCGGTTTCCAGAGCCTTTTTGCGCTCTGCTGCGTCTGCGCCCACGAGAGAGGTGGCGGGTTTCTTGCTGCTTGTTGCCTTTGCCATTGTGTTGTACCGTCCTTTCGGGTTGTTTTCATCGTTGACACCATTATACGGCATGGGGCCGGGTTTGTCAAGAGGTTTTTGAAAGAATTTTTCCGAAAGCGGAAAAATATTTTTATGCTCAGCGTCTGGAATTGAGGTCCAATACTTGTAAAATTCCGTTTTTAAGAATTGAAGGCGTTTTGAGAAGAAAGGCTTTGTGAAGGCCGAGTACTCCATTTTATGGTCCTGTGTGGGGCTGCTGAGAGTGAAAAAAGGAAGCGGGGACACTTTTGCAAAAGTGCCTCCGCTTCCTTCATTTCATCTTACTTCGTCAGTGTGCCTTCATAAACGGCGAGAAGCTGTCCGTTGGAGAGACGGCAGGAGATCTTGAGGGTGTGGTTGCCGTCGGCGTATTGCTGCAGCTGCTGCCAGATGGCGTCCTTTTCCTCGTAGATCACGTTATCGAGGAGCGCATCCTCCAGCGCCACTTGCTTCAGTTGGGCGGGGGAGGTGGTCATTTTGGCATATATGCCGGTATAAAGCTCCTTGGCAAAGCGGTCGGTAACGGCGGGCGCGTGCATGGCGTTGTACGCTTCACGGCCGTTGGAGTCGAATACGGAAAGGTGGGTGTCGGAAATGTAGTAATTGGCGGTGATGGTCTGTGCGCGAAGCACCTCCGGCGAGATCGTGGTGCCGGCGTAGGAGAAGGTGATCTCGGGCGCCTCTACGGGCACTTTGCCGCACAGCTCCGGAACGGTGAAGGGAAGGAATCCCTTTTCAAAGAGGTGGTCAAAGCTCCATTCCATATTGACGCCCGCGCCGCCGTTGACCTTGGTGCCCCAGTAGTTGCCCATGATGCGGTAGGTGTCACCCTGGTCGTTGAGGGGGGAGGCGAGATCCACGCCGCCCTTGTCGGGAGCGTCGGTGAGAAAGTCGGCCTTTTGCTCGGCAATGAACACGTGGCTTTTCTCACCGTTGATGGAGCCATCCTCGTTGTAGACCACCACGGGGTCAACTACGCTCAGTACGGCGTGGCAGGTGCGCACGAAGCCATCGGCACGCTTGGTCTTGGCGTAGGCCTTGAACATGACCTCCTTGCCGTTTTCGTCGCAAAGCTGCTTGGTCTGGGGGCCGTGGGTGCCCTCCGGGGTGAGCGCGTAGTCGCCCACGGGCAAAAAGCCGTTGGCAGGTATCCAATCGTAGCTCCAGGTGCTGCCCATGTGGCCGGTGATCCTTGCCCAGGACCAGAAGCAGGTGGAGGAGCAGGAGTTTCCAAACACGGCGCTGGCTACGTCGGGATAGACCGTATCCTTATGCTTCCAGTTGAGGCGACGGGTGCGCAGGATCGGTGACCAGTCCATTTCACCAGTCTCGGCGTCGTAGAAGGGCAGCCAGCGGTAAAGGCAGCCGGCAGCGTTGCCCATGTAGGGGGTGCCGCCGTAGTATTTTCCCTCTTCGAAGACGATCTTGCTGCTCTCAAAGCCATAGTGCTTGGTGATATTTTTAATATAATAAGAGTAGGACTTCCGATCCGGGAAGCGGGGGGTATAGGCAAAGGTGATCTGCAGCTTCATAAAGGCGACCACCACGTCACGCAGCTCATCCTCGGTCATATCGGGGGTGGCTATGGGGATCTGCTTCACGCCGTAGGCGAGGTTCAGGGCTTGGGGAATTTTCCGGCTGGTATCAGACATTGTTGCTCTCCTTTCGGTTAGGCGCGCTTGGCACCTCTTCGTGCGTTCATTTTACCGCACCCTGCCTGCGGCTGTCAAGCCTTGTGGAGAGCGAAAAGGGATACTTTGCACAAAAATGGGATTTTTTTGAACGATAATGGGATTTTAAGCTCGATGACAGGCAACGGCAGCCGTGCTGCCGAAATAATAAAAGCAGCAGGCTCCTCCGAAGAAGAATCTGCTGCTTTTGCGTTATTTTAATCATCCCACAGGGTAATTTCGCCGGTTTGGCGCGTCTTGTTCAGATCGATCAAGCGCTGATTGGCGGAGCCACGGAAGCGGAGGCGGATATCCTTCCTTGCCAGGATAAACCTGCCGTCCACCAGTACGTCAATGAGGGATAGCATCTCGTCGGTATGCTCACATCTGGCGCGGCTTTCTCCTTGCAGCTCCTCCAGCGTGTAGCCACTGTAGCACCACACGGTCTTTTGGGGATAGATCTGCTTCAATCGCTGCAGAAAGGGCAGCAGTACCGCTTGGTTTTGGGGCTCCATGGGCTCGCCGCCAAGCAGAGACAGGCCGCAGATGAAATCCGGGGACATCAGCTCCAGGATCTCTTGCTCGGTTTCGGCGGTGAAGGGAGTGCCGTAATCAAAATCCCACGTGTCGGCATTGAAGCACCCGGGGCAATGGTGAGTGCAGCCCGAAACGAAGAGGGAAACCCGCACCCCAGGGCCGTTGGCGATATCTCTTTTTTTAATGGTTCCGTAGTTCATTTGGCATCAGAGGTGCAGCACGCGTTCTTTGATTTCCTGCGTGCGGCCCTGGTTCCAATACTGGGAGCCAATATAGCCGCAGGTGCGACGGGCCACGTTCATCTTGTTCTGATCGCGGTTATGGCAGTGAGGGCCTTCCCAGACCAGCTTGCCGTCGTCCTCTACGATCTGGATCTCGCCGTCGTAGCCGCAGACCTGGCAGTAGTCGGATTTGGTGTTCAGCTCAGCGTACATGATGTTGTCGTAAATGAACTTCATGACCTCCAGCACGGCGGGGATGTTGTCCTGCATGTTGGGCACCTCCACGTAGCTGATGGCACCACCGGGAGACAGCTCCTGGAATTTGGACTCAAACGCCAGCTTGTCGAAGGCGTCGATCTCCTCTGTCACGTGAACGTGGTAGGAGTTGGTGATATAGCTCTTGTCGGTGACACCGGGAATCTTGCCGAAGCGCTTCTGCAGGCACTTGGCGAACTTGTAGGTGGTGGATTCCAGAGGCGTGCCGTAGAGGGAATAGTGAATGTTTTCGGCATCTTTCCATTTTTTGCAGGCGGCGTTCAGATGCTCCATTACCTTTAAGCCGAAGGCTTCACCTTCCGGATCGGTCAGCTTTTTGCCCGTGATGGCGTATACGCACTCCCAAAGACCGGCATAACCGAGGGAAATGGTGGAGTAGCCACCGTGAAGCAGCTTGGTGATGGGCTCACCTTTCTCAAGGCGGGCCAGAGCGCCGTACTGCCAAAGAATGGGAGCTGCGTCGGAGAGGGTGCCCTCCAGACGCTCGTGGCGGCATTGCAGCGCCCGGTGGCAGAGCTCCAGGCGCTCGTCCATGATGCGCCAGAAGTTCTCCTCCCGATTGCCATCCTCGACGACGGCGGAGCAGGCGGCATCTACCAGATTGATGGTGACCACGCCCTGGTTGAAGCGGCCGTAGTATTTGGCCTTGCCGTTCTCGTCTACCCAAGGGGTCAGGAAGCTGCGGCAGCCCATGCAGGTGTAGCATTGGCCGTCGCCGTTCTGGTCAACCTTCAGCTTAAGCATGACCTTTTCGGAGATATAGTCGGGCACCATGCGCTTGGCGGTGCACTTGGCGGCCAGCTTGGTGAGATAATAATAGGGAGAATCCTCGTGAATGTTATCCTCCTCCAGCACGTAAATGAGCTTGGGGAAGGCGGGGGTGACGTATACGCCGGCCTCGTTCTTGACGCCGGTGATGCGCTGCTCCAGCATTTCCTCGATGATGAGGGCAAGATCCCGCTTGGTTTGGGGGTCCTTGGTCTCGCCGAGGTACATGAACACGGTAATGAAGGGGGCTTGTCCGTTGGTGGTGAGCAGGGTGAACACCTGGTACTGAATGGTCTGCACGCCACGACGGATCTCGTCACGCAGGCGCTTTTCCACAATGTCGACGATCTTATCCTCGCCGGGATTGACGCCAAGCTCGGCAAGCTCGACCTTCACCTGGCGAGTGATCTTTTCGCGGGAGACCTGTACGAAGGGAGCCAGGTGCGTCAGAGAAATGCTCTGACCGCCGTACTGGTTGGAGGCCACCTGCGCGATGATCTGGGTGCTGATATTGCAGGCGGTGGAGAAGCTGTGGGGCTTCTCGATCAGCGTGCCGCTGATGACGGTGCCGTTCTGGAGCATGTCCTCCAGGTTCACCAGGTCGCAGTTGTGCATATGCTGCGCGAAATAGTCGGCGTCGTGGAAGTGGATGATGCCCTCCTCGTGTGCCTTAACGATATCCTCCGGCAGGAGGATGCGGCGCGTGATATCCTTGGAGACCTCACCGGCCATATAGTCGCGCTGCACACTGTTGACGGTGGGGTTCTTGTTGGCGTTCTCCTGTTTTGCCTCCTCGTTGTTGCACTCAATGAGAGACAGGATGTTGCCGTCAGTGGTGTTGGCCTGACGGGCCAGGTTACGGGTAAAGCGATAGCGAATATAGCGCTTGGCGGTTTCGGGTGCGTTTTGCTGGATGATCAGTGTCTCTACAAGCTCCTGGATCTCCTCCACGGAAAGGGCACGGCCAACTTCGCTGCAATAGTCCTCAATGACAAAGGAAATATAGTCGATCTGGCGCTTGGTCAACTCCGGCTTGCCGGTGCCGCTTTCGTTTGCTTTTTCAATGGCGCGGACGATTTTCTCTCGGTCAAAGGTCACCTCTGAGCCGTTTCTTTTAATGATCTTCATTCTCTCTTCCCCTTTCTGCGCGCGACGACTGCGCACAATATTTAGATACAAAAATTGGATCGTGCCACAAGATATTGTGGCCAGGCGAAAATAGTATAACACAATCCAATGGAAAAGGCAAGCACTTTTTGCCTAAAATAATACACAAAAATCCCGTTCATAATTTGTGATGTTTGTTGCCTTTGGGGGAGGGTGAAAATCGGTATCAGGCACCGCGCTCCATGCCAACCGTTGCTGTAGCAGGATTTTGACCCATGCCCTCGCCTCTGCGCAAAAAAAGAAAGACGCAGTGGCGTTTTGTAGGTGCAACATGATGGATCTGTGGAGATTTTTTGAATTCTCGCGCTTGCCATTGACAGAAGTGGGCTTTTGCGGTATAATAAAGGGGTAACGCGATTTTGAGGATCGCTGTTTATACCGCCGCTTTTGCGGTATAATAATGAAAAAGGAAGGGAAGGGAGGATGACCGTGCTGGACCTGCAATTTTTTATTGATCTTGCCTATGCGTCGCTGGCGGTGCTGGTGGCGGTGCTGGCCATTTACCTGGCGCTGCGGCTGCTGGGGAAATTCGCCAAGTGGCTGATCACCGTGGTGGTGATCGTGCTGGTGCTTTGGTTTCTCTTTTCCAATCACAGTATTCTGCAATATTTGCTGGATGCGTTGGGAGATCTGCGGGCGCAGTTTGACGGATTTAAGCTGCCCGATCTTGGACTTTTGAAATGATTTTTGGCGCTGTTGCCCTCTGGCAGGCTGTCGGGTGGCAAC
>JAFTQT010000133.1 GCA_017462615.1 Clostridia bacterium
ATACGTTTGATTGAGCGTATGCGCGAGAGTGTAAACGAGGGTGGAAAAATACTTTCTTTCGATTAACTTATATTCTCCATATTAAAAGGCTGTTTCCCCCGGTGTTATGCTAGTGGACAAGCCGACTATTGCCAAGGCGAAAGCGGACAGTATGTGTCTCTCCACGTCGGCTTTTGCCGACGTAGCAAGGGGCAAGCCCCTTGCGGGTGAGAAAATAACCGCCAAAAAGGAAGGGTCGCGTTTTTATCCTACGAGGCAACAACAAGGGGCTGATTCACCAAAATGAATCAGCCCTTTGTTGTTCGTATATATCAAACAGTAACGGTGTGGCGGCCGGGGGTGAGAGGCATAGGCTCTCGATCGGGCAGCTCCAGAATCGCCGTGGTATCGAAGGGAACGGTCACGGTTACCCGATATCCGCCGTCGATCTGCTCCCAGCCGGTTTCGATGGTGCCCATGGGGGAGTTGTATCGCATGGACACGTGGGTGAAGCGGTTGCTGAACTCCGGACGGATCTTGAAGCTCTTGAAGCCGGGCGCAGTCAGCGTGAGGCCGCAGATGTGCTCGTACATCCACTGCACGATACTGCCATAGGTGTAGTGATTCAGCGAGTTCATGCCGGTGCCGGAGATCTTGCCGTTAGGCAGGACGGAATTCCAACGCTCCCAGATGGTGGTGGCGCCCATGTCCACCTCATACAGCCAGCTGGGGAAATCGTTTTGGAACAGCAGCGTGTAGGCCGCTTCGGTGTAACCGGCCTCCGACAGGCATTGGCACAGGAAGGGCGTGCCCACAAAGCCGGTCTGCAGGTGCATATTGCTCTGCTCCAGAAGCTTCGCGAGAGCTTTTGCCACGGCGGGGCGATGCTCCTCCTTGGCCAACCCGAAGACCAGTGCCAAAACGTGAGCGGTCTGGGTACGGATGCTGATGGTGCCATCCTCGTCAAAGTATGCCTTTTGCATGGCGGCCTTGGTGCGGTCGCTGATGGCCTTGTAACGGGCAGCATCCTCCGTGCGCCCCAAAACAGCGGCTGCCTTGGCTCCCAGCTGTGCGGAGTATTTCAGATAAGCGGAGGCCACGTAGGTGGTATCGGTTCCGCCGTAGCGGTCGTCCTTCTGGTTGGGATCACCGTCCAGCGCAAGCCAGTCGCCAAACTTGAAGCCGTGCTCCCAAAGCCCCTCCTCGTTAAGAACGGTACGGTCGATCCAGTCCACCCAGCCGGTCATGCTCTGGTAGCATTCCGCGAGAATGGCGGTGTCGCCGTAATGCTCGTACAGCGTCCAAGGGATGATGACTGCGGCATCGCCCCACGCGCAGGAGCCGCCCTGCCAGAAGGCGTTGAATTTGTTGTAGTCTCTGAAGAAGGAAGGGGCAACGTGTCCGACGCGGCCGCCGAATTCCTTCTGCTCGACCCAGATATCCCGCAGATATTTGCGGTAGAAGGCATAGGTGTCCATATTGTAGCAAGCTGTCTTGCAGAACATTTGGGCGTCGCCCGTCCAGCCCATGCGCTCGTCGCGCTGGGGACAGTCGGTGGGCAGATCCAGGAAGTTGTCCTTTTGGCTCCACTTGGCATTGAGATACAGCTTATTGATGCGAGAATCGGAGGTGGTGAGGAAGCCGGTCTCGTCCAGATCGGAGTACACCACGCACCCCGTGAAATCGTTCAGGTCGATGGGCTTGGTGTTGCCTGAGATCTTAACGTAGCGGAAGCCGAAGAAGGTGAAATAGGGGCTGGCCGTTGCCTCGGTGCCGTCGGATACGTAGACGTATTCTGCCTTTGCGTAGCGCAGATTTTCGTTGTAGAAGCAGCCGTCCTGCAGGATCTCGCCGTGCTGGAGCTTGATGGTCGTGCCCGCAGGCTCGTTGACGCGGAAGGAAAGCCATCCGACGATATTTTGCCCCAGGTCGATGACCGTCTCGCCCGCAGGAGTGTGAATGACCTCGATGGGCTTGACGGTTTCCTTGATGACGATGGGAAGAGACAAACGGTCAGCGGGCGTGCCGACGCCCTCGGCCTCCGTTACTGTCATGGAATCCCAGCCGCTGTCGTCAAAGGTCGGCTCGGACCAATGGGCGATGGCAAGGCGAGCGTCATAGACCTCGCCGCCATAGATGCTGTCCTCCACAATGGGGGAGGGAGCACAACGCCAGCTTTCGTCCGTGGTGATGATCTGCTCGGTGCCGTCAGCCAGCGTCAGCCGCAGCTCTGCCTTGAGCAGGTATTTGTCAATAAACGGGGTCTGGGCGCGGTGGGCGGTGGAGGCGCCGAAGGCAGCCTTGTACCAGCCGTTGCCCATCATCAGTCCCAGTACGTTGTTGCCGTCCTTGAGGTAGTCGGTCAGATCGTAGGTGTAGATCTGACACAGACGGTCTATTTGCGTGCAACCGGGGGCGAGAAAATCGTTACCGACCTTTTGGCCGTTGACCTCCAGATAGTGAAGACCAAGCCCGATCACGTACAGCCGCGCCTTTTGCACGTTTGCCGTTTGGAAGGATTTACGGACGTAGGGGCTTTCCGTCCAAGGCGGCGTGATCCATTGACCTGCCAAGGGCTCCTCGCGCTTGCCGGTCTCAAAGTAGTTTACAGCAGAAATCGCGGTGTCGCCGTTGTCGCCCCATACCTGTACAGTCCAGTAGTAGGCCGTCCGAGGGGTCAGAGTCAAGGGAAGCTTTACACCGGTGCAGGAAAGATCTGCCTCCTTGCTGTCGTATATAATCTGTGTCATCGACGGATCCAAAGCGACCAAAACGCGCGCCTTCATCTGGCTTTTTGAAACGTCACTTTCCGCCGTCCAAGACACGGTAGCACCGTCCATAGCAAAGCCTAAGGGGCTGAGAACGTGATTGGTTTTACAGTTGAAAATCTTCATATTGCAGATTCCTCCGGGTAAATATATATTCAACATTATATCAAGTAATCGATTGTTTGTCAAGGCGCTTGCGCATCCGCTCCATCGGCTTGGGCTTCAGGATTCCACAGCAAGTGCACAGAGGCGATAACGGTACTGCGCGGTTGGCGCTTGGCACAGCGGAGGCATACATTTGAGCTCTCGAGCCTTCGCCAAGGCAAAACAGGCCTCTAAAAAACATCGGCAGCGCATCCAAAACGGATGCGCTGCCGATGTTTGCGTTTTTTGCTTTGCCTCGCGGAAAGTCTGATCAGCCTATATTTTTTTACAGATGCCCTTTCTTGTGTAGCGCCAATAGACAAAGGCGAAGAACACGGCGTAGAGGAGCATATTGAGAATCCAGGAAACTGTAAAGCAAAGCATAATAGTATCAAACGTAGGGCTTTTAGGATATACAAGCTGCATCCACAGCACGCGGAAGCCGAGGGTAAAGGCAATGTTGGTGATGCTGGTGAAAAGCGGGTAGCCAAAGGCCTGCAGCGCGTGGCTGAAAATACCGTTGGCACCGCTGATAAAGAGGAAGAGCACCACGTGCAGCAGACGGTTCATACCGTAATCAACGGCGATCGTTGCCTCCCGACCCACGATGAGGCCAAGCCAGAATCTGCCGCTGAGACAGGTCAGCACGCCAAGCACCGCCGCGATCGATACGCTGATTGAGAACAGATACCAAAAGGATTTTTTGACGCGCCCCACGTCCCCCGTGCCGATGTTCTGCCCCATAAAGGTGGTGGCGGCAACAGCAAAGCCGTTGGGGAACGCTGCCAATACCATATGGACGGAGTTTGCTGCCGAGTTGCCCGCGATAGCCTCCACGCCAAAGGAATTGATGGCGGTGGCGATCTGTAAATTGCCAAGGGGCAACACCAGCTGTGAAATGGATGCCGGAATACCGAAGCGCAGGATCTGCCCGAAGGCCGAGAGTCTGAAGCGGATTTTGGATAGTGTGACCTTCGCCACGCCCTCGAAATGGCAGAGTCGCCACAGCACCAGGATGGCACTGATGATCTGTGAGACCGCTGTTGCGATGGCCACCGCCGCCACCTTTTGGGGCAGAAGGATGCAGAGGATCACGTTCAATACCACGTTGACAATGCCCGCAACGATGATGTAAATCAGCGGGCGCTGGGTGTCACCCAGCGTGCGCAGAATAGCAGAGCCGTAGTTATAGAGGAGAGAAGCTGGGGCTGCGGCAAAATACATGCGGATGTAAAGCAGGGCGCCCTCGTAGCAGTCGGCAGGGCACTTGGTGGCGGTAAGAAAGGGCGGTGCGACAAAAAAGCCCACTACGGCAACCGCAAGGCCAAGTCCCACGGCGGTCAGCAGAGAGGTATCGACGGTTTCTCTGATCCTTTTCTCGTGATTTTGGCCGATATAGCGCGCGAGAATGATGGAGGTACCGGTTGAGAGACCGACGGCGGCACTGATGATCAGACTTGTGACGATGCCTGATGCGCCGACGGCGGCAACCGCCACGCTGCCCGCCATATTACCAAGCACGGCCTTGTCAGCCACCTCAAACAGGTGCTGCAGGATCGTGGAAAGGATGATGGGAACGGTATAGATAAAAATGAGCTTGACAAGGGGACCCTTCGTGGCATCCACCTTTTTGAGAAACATACTTTTCACCGCCTTTCGCGAAAATTATAGCACTTTGTATTGACAAAGGCCATAAATTATTTTATAATAAACCTACGATAATTTACAGTAATTCGGGTGCGGTATGCAAATAGAGCTGATCAATCAAAGCTACCAGGAAGGCCTTGAGGAGTTCAAACTCAAGAGCTTTAAGCGCAAATGGAATATTCTTACGCTGGTGGTGGAGGGAGAATACGCCATCACGTTCAAGGAAACGCAAAAGACGCTGGTCCTACGCAAAAATGAAATTGCCCTGGTGCCCGCGGAGATGGAGGTGGAGCGGAGCGTGCGCGCTGCGCTCACCTATTATCATATAGCCTTTTACGCGCAGGCGGACCATCCCTTTTATCTTGCCGCTGTACCCGGAAAGCTGAATATACCGCAGGAGCAGGCAGATGGCATTTTTGCAACGATGAAAAGGGCGTTTCTGCTGCCGGACAACCGCGAGCTGATCACTCATACGGTGGAGCGCGTTTTTGTGGAGCATTATCTGTCCGGCAACGGCGCCAAGGCACGGCTGCGCCCCCTCAGCGAGGAGGTGGAAAGTGCCATCCGGTATATGAGAAGCAATTTTGAGAAGAAGATCGATATGGATGAGCTGGCCGAGCGGGTTTTCCTCAGCCATTCCGGTCTTATCTGGAAATTCAAGCGAGAGCTGAATACCACCCCCTCCAATTATTTGAGCATTTTGAGATTGCGGCACGCCAAGCATCTTTTGCTCAATTATTCGTGCAGTATTACGGAAATTTCCGAGCGGTGTGGGTATTCAAACCCCTTTTATTTCGCCAACGCCTTTTGTCGCTATGCGGGCATGAGCCCCACCGCGTTTCGGAAGCATCATTTGAAGGAAGAGTCGCCACAGCCAGAAAAATCAAATGAAATATATAAAAATAAGGAGCTATGATATGGACGGAAGAATCTCTAATTTTTTGCAGATCGCCGGCGTGCGTCGCTACACGCTGACCGAAGGTGCCGGAAAGGGCCTTGACGTGATCGATTGCGATACCGGCAGAATCCGCTTTCTGTTGAACGTCAACAAGGCCTGTGACGTGATGCAGCTGTATCACGAGGGGCAGAATATGTCCTTTATTTCCAAAAACGGCTTCACTGGTCGGGAGATCCCGTTTCTCAACCGCTTTGAGGGCGGCATGGTCTATACCTGCGGTCTCGATAGCGTGGGCGGCCGAGAGGGCTTTGAGCTCCACGGCTCGCTGCATAACACCCCCGCCGAGATCGTTCGCGCGGAGTGCTGCGAGGCGGGGATCACCGTAGAGGCCATCGTGCGTAGCACCGCGCTGTTCGGCGCGAATCTCGTGCTCAGACGCCGCATATTTGCCGAGATCGGCGGGAACACCGTGACGCTCCGGGATACGCTTCTGAACGAGGGCTTCCGCGACGAGGACTATTGCCTCCTTTATCACATCAACGTGGGATATCCCATGCTGGACGAGGGTGCGAGATTCGTGGCGGACGTGAAGGAGCGCGTGGCGCGCACCGAATGGTCGCGACAGAATGCGGAGGTGGCTGCCCTGGCAGGCGCACCGGTGCCGAATGAAGAGGAAACCTGTTATTTCTTGAAGCTCGCAAGGCCCGAGGCCGCTCTCGTCAATGAAAAGCTGGGCAACAAGCTGACGGTTTCCTATTCAAATGATACGCTCCCCCATTTCGTGCATTGGAAGAGCATGGCCAGCGGTGATTACGTGATGGGGCTTGAGCCCTGCACCACGGAACTGGACGATCGCTTTGCCTACAAGAGGCTTGCTGTCGGTGACAGCGTTCAATTTACGGTGAATATTGGTGTAGAAAAGCTATAACGTCTATTCTGAAACGCGGCCGCAAAAAAGCGGTCGCGTTTTTTTGATTATTATTGCAAAAGCCGGTAAGGTGTGCTATAATGAAGCCGCAGGGCCTTGTGTAAGCAAGGCAAAATCCATCCGCAAAGGAGAAAAATGATGTTGCTTTCCGCAAATATGATCAAAATTCACGACACGTTCGGTATCCAAAAAACCTTCGACGTTTTCGCCGAGGCGGGCTTCCAGGGTATCGACTTTAACAACGACGTGGCCGAATACTGCACCACGGAGCACGATAAGCAGTTTTACGTAGACCTCGGCAATTATGCCCGCCAGCAGGGAGTGAATATTTGCCAGGCACACGCGCCCTTTCCCTCCAGCTACGTTGAGGGGGATAAGAGCGAAAAGCGTTTTCAGGAGATCGTGCAGGGCATGCGCAACGCCGCGTATCTGGGCGCGCCCATGATCGTGGTGCATTGCTGCTGCCATTTGGACGGCCTGGTGGAGGGCAATCTCCAAAAAATGTACGAGTACAACCTCAATTTTTACAGAAGACTGATCCCATACGCCGAGGAGTACGGCATCAAGATCGCCATTGAAAACATCGGCAAGCTGAGCCGCCCCACCGTGACCTCCACCCCCGAGGGGCTGAATCGGCTGTATGACGAGCTGAACAATCCCGTATTCACTGTTTGCTTTGACGTGGGACATTGTCTCCTGCAGGGTGTTGACCCCGCCGAGGCCATCCGCACCATCGGTCATCGCCTGGTGGATGGCTGCACCCACGTGCACGACAACGACGGCGTGGCGGACTCCCATACGCTGCCCTACTACGGCAAGGTGGAGTGGGAAAGCGTGATGCAGGCACTGGCCGATATCGGCTACAAGGGCGACCTCAACTACGAGGCCTCCGCTTTCTTGAAGCGACTGCCCGCAGAGCTGTACCGCGACGGCCTCAGATACCAGGCACAGGTGGGTCATTACCTGATCAGCAGATTTGAGCATTATAAGCAAAACGGTTGAGAAGAGGGAAGCATTGACGTATGAAACGATGTGATACCTTGCCGGAAAATTACCGTGAGATCTACACCGTCGATCTGCAAAAAAATAAGAAAACGGCACTTCTCATCAACGGCATTGCCGTGTTGATCGCCGTGCCCATGATCGTTGCAGGCCACTTTTTCGTTCCCGTTTCCGCCCTTTTTGATATGGAAAAGGGATTTGGCATGTATTTTCTCCGTTTTGGCGTGCTGCTGTTGAGCATCGTACTGTATATGATCCTCCACGAGCTGGTGCACGGCGTGGCCATGAAGCTTTGCGGCACCAAAAAGGTCAAATACGGCTACACGGGCATGTACGCCTATGCAGGCAGCGCGGATTATTACGCCAAGCGGCCCTATATCTTCATCGCTCTCGCTCCGGTGGTGCTGTGGGGCGTGGTGCTGGCGGTGCTCTGCCCGTTTTTGCCCACCGAATGGTTCTGGGTCGGGTATTTCGTACAGGTCAATAACTGCTCCGGCGCGGCGGGCGACCTTTTCGTGACGGCGAAGTTTTCTCGCATGCCGCGGGATATCCTTGTTCACGACAGCGGCGTGAGTATGACGGTGTATTCCGCAGAGAATATTTCTTAAATTACATAAAAAGCAGCGCCCATCCTCCATTGGCGGATGGGCGCTGCTTTTTATGGGCAGAAAGATTTATTTCTCCCACTTGTCCATCAAGACCTTCATAAAGAGGCCGCCCTGCACGGAGCGGTGCTGGAAGGCGACGATCCGTGCCGTCACGGTGTCGTACCAGTCGGTCATCGGCACGCGGGACTCGGATTCGTGGAAGGCACGCCACAGGGGCGCAATATAGTCGGCAAACTCCTCCTTGGTTGCGGCCATGGAGGCAGTCCACACCAGCCAGTCGGATTTGGTATAATCGGCGCGGCTGTCAAGGGGCATGCCGTATGCATTGAAGTGCGTTTTGTTGGAGGCAAGCTCGGTGTTGATGTAGTTTTGCTCGAAAATGCCGCTCTGCCAGACCTTATCCCACACCATGTTGTATTTCATGGAGTAGGTGCCGGGCTGGTCAAAGGCCAGCTTGCCGGAGCCGTCGGCGTCAATGGCCGTAGCCATCCAGGTGGCGGCCATTTTCTTGGCCTCGTCGTGATAGTGGGCTGCAGCCTCGGCATCTCCCAGCATCTTCATCAGAATGGCCATGCCCTCAATACCCATCACAGCCTTCAGAGAAAGGTTGCAGTTGTGGGCGAGATGGCCGGCAAAGTCGTCTGTACAGAGCTGATCGGCGGGATCGGAACCGTATTTGAGCAGATAAGCGCACCAGCTCTTCAACGTATCCAGGTGTGCGGCAGCAAAATCAGCGGAGCCGGTGGCCAGAGCCACGTTGGCCTCCATGATCAGCATATTACCGCATTCCTCCACGGGCATCTGATAGGAAAGGGCGTTTTCACCATAGACCTGGCCGTTGAGAAGCGGGTACTGCCCCACGTCGTGAGGTGCGAAATCAAATTTCCATGCGTCCGTGGCGGCATATCTGTAAATGGGGCGCATCATGCCCTTTACCAGCTCCGGGTTGTAGAGCAGGAACATGGGAATGGAGGGATAGCTGACGTCCACGGTGGCGGCGCAGCCGTTACTGAAGCACTCCTTGGAAATAAAGAGCACCTCGCCCGCCTCGTCCAGCACCAGCTTGTGAGCGGCGATCACCTGGCGGTAAGCCAGCGTCAAAAGCTCCGCATATTGCTCGCCACCGGCAGCCTCGGCGTCGGCGGTGAGCTTTGCAGCAAAGGCATCGCACTTGGCCTTTGCCTCCTGGTATTCCGCGGCTGCCTCGCAAATGGCCCCTTCAATGGTCATGCCGTCCTTGTTCCAGTAGGAGTGCAGATGCTTGCCGAAATACTCCATGCTGTAAACGTCGTCATAGGCAAAGAGGTACAGCGTCTCCGCATTCTCCGTCATGGGAACGGTCAGGGTCAGCAGCGTTTGCTTGTGATAGGTAGAGGTGCCGTTCACGCCGCGGTCGTCGGCAACGCAAAGGTAGAAGTATCCCCAATCGATACGCAGATCGTCGCCGCTGCGGTTGAGGGGCTTTTGCACCGTGTTGCCGATGCGGGAGCCACGAATGCCGTCGCAGCCCACAAGCTCCTTGACCTCCACGGGGCTTTCGCAGGGCTTATCAAGGCACAGCTCCTCGCTGGCGGAAACAGAGGCTACTACCTCGTGGGGCTTGCCGTCCTTACTTTGGTAGGAGAGCGCCATGTAGGAGACGGGGCGGGTCAGACGGTGCAGATCGTCGGGGAGCAGGGGAGTGGTAAAGGCAACGGTCAGTGCGATCTCTGCCGTTTCGAAGATGGCTGTGGTGGAGAGAGCGTCGATCTCCAGCGCGGTCTGCTGCATCTTGTGCAGGTCACGATGATAGCCGAGGAAGGAATATGTTTTGCCGTCAACGGTAACGGTGCCAATGATGGAATTGTTCTTGCCGGTCCAATGCATGGTGCGGGCAGCATTCAAGGTGGTGCTGGGCGACCAAACGGAGAAATAGGGATCAACGGTGATGAGCGGAACGGCAGGCGCACGCAATTTCATGAAAACAACCTCACTTTTTAGTAGTTACAGAGACATTTCTGTACAAGCGTATTGTATCATATCCGCCCCCAAAAAGCAAGAAGGAAAGAGAAAAAGCAAAAAGAAAAATTGCCATGAAAGTGCCCCTTGCGTGACGAAATCAAAAAACGTCGAAGAAACAACGGAAATGATTGAAAAATCAGCAAAATAAAATTAGAAAAGATATATTGTAAAAATGGAAAATATAAAAGAAAAACTGGAAATGCAGAAAAATGAGCAAATAAGGCATTGCTTTCGAAAAATAATGGAGGCACTTGCTTTTTCGAAGCATTGGTGCTATAATAGGCTTATTGAATTCATGCAAGGAGTGAACCTATGAAGCTCTATTTTGAAGGCACCAGCCACGGCGTTCCGGAAAAGGATCGCTTTTGTACCTGCACCGTCGTTGAGGCTGGAGGCAAATATTATGCCATAGATGCAGGCGGCCCCCTCGTCGATTTTCTCATTCGTCGCGGCATACATCCCGATGGCCTTGCCGCCATCTTCATCACCCACGTTCATAGCGACCACGTAGCGGGCCTTGCCGGCACCACCGATCTTTTTACCTGGTATTTCAAAAATACCGATCCTCACATCTTTACCCCGGAGCAGCGCCTGCTGGACGGTCTCTACGCCTGGAACAGCATGCTCTACGGCGAACGCGCCCGGCATTTCCGTTCCACCGTTTTTGAGGAAGGTGAAATTTTCAACGACGGCACCCTTCGCGTCCGCGCCATCCGCACGCAGCACACGCCTCATTCCTTCTCCTTTCTTCTGGAGGCGGAGGGCAAGCGCGTGCTCTTCACCGGCGACCTGAAGAGACCGGAGGTGGATTTTCCCACCGTCTGCTTTGAGGAGGAGTGTGACGCCATCGTGGGCGAATGTGCGCATTTTCCCGCCACTGCCTATGCGCCTATCTTTGAAAAGTGCAAATGCAAGAATTTTTACCTCCACCACATCTATCCTCGCCAGCAAGCCTCCATCGATGAGCTGCTTGCCATGGAAAAGCCCTATACCGTCACGCCCCTCACCGACGGATATGCTCTTGAAATTTAACAAAAAACTGCGCGTCAATTTAGACGCGCAGTTTTTTGCTGTGTGACACGAGCTTTGAATGAGTTGACAAATACGCAAGATTCTGATATAATGAAGTTGTAATAAAAATGATGAAAGGAGTATCGCAATGACTACGAAAGAACAAAAGCGACTGGCGATCTCCAAGGCTTTTCTGCAATTTGGCGTACCCGGATTCTTTTGGTGGCTTTTTATATTTTATTGCGTGGCGGATGGGATGAGTCCACGGTATCATGGCGCACTATCGGAGCTTTTGTTACCGATTTCGTCTTTGAAAGCAATGGTGATGGCGTTGGGTGGTATGTTGTTTCTCGCCGTCATCGTTGCTTTGGTGTTTATCTATGTGATCATGCTGGCATTAACCGTATACGGTGCTATTCTTGTGGGTTCCATCATCATTATGACACCCGTTGAGTATTTTTCGGGACGTGGCCTTTATGCAGACAATTGGATGTTGTTTGGCGCTGCGATCATATTGGTGTGGACTGTGGTTAGTGCGCTCAAATTGAAATTGGGCGAGTTCCGAGGCGATGCTCACGCTGCTTCCGATCGTCATGATGAAGCTGCAACGGATTGGGATGATAGCGCGAAAGCGGAAGAAATCAAAAAACATTTTGATGTTAGGGGGCTATTGCGCAATTACCTTTTGCTGCTTCCTCGTATGATCGTTCTTGTTGTGGCAGGCCCGATTCTGTTTGTCGTCCGCTGCTTTATGATTTCTAAGATCAAATGTACAGAAGAATGGGAAACAAGAGAAATGAAATGAGCCGGCGATCGTTTTGATATAAAAGCTTTTGCCTTATAAAAAGCACGGATGCGAGATCATCTCGCATTCGTGCTTTTTTGTCAAAAGAGAAGAGAAATTACGCCTCGCCAAGGCAAAGAAACCGGATCGCCCGCCGATACCCCTCAAAGCCCAGCCCCATATAGGTCTTCTTGGCAACGGGAGCCACAAAGGAATGGTGGCGGAAGCTTTCCCGTTTCATCACGTCGGAAAGGTGCACCTCCACCGTGGGGATCGCCACCGCTGAAAGAGCGTCCGCAATGGCCACGCTGGTGTGGGTGTAGGCGGCGGGATTGATCACAATGCCATCCACTTTTCCGTAGGCCTCTTGAATCTTATCTACCAGCACACCCTCGTGATTGGATTGGAAAATTTCAAATTCGGCACCAACCTCGCTTGCTGCCGCTGCTACAAAATCACACAGCGCCGCGTAATTCTGGCTGCCGTAAATATCCGGCTCACGAATGCCCAGCATATTCAGATTCGGGCCGTTGATGATCAGTAATTTCATATGCCTAACGCCTCCTTGATGCGCTTCATGTTTTCTGTAACATCCCGGCAAACGGGTACGCTCACGTCCGCAAAGCGGTGGTAGAGTGGCAAACGCTCCCGGTATAGCACTTGGGGGGTTTTTGCCTGGGAAAGGGGACGGCCTGCGGTGGGCAGCTCGTCGGGGGAAACGTCGAGAAACAGTATCTTTCCGTTTTGATGCAAAAGGGGATAGTTCCGCTCTCTCGTCACGGCACCACCACCGGTGGCGATCACGCAGCCACTCCTTTTGCCAAGCGCGGCCAGCGTTTCAGTCTCCCGCAAGCGAAAGCCCTCCTCACCCTCCTCGCGGAAAATGTCGGGAATGGACTTGCCCGCTGCGCGGACAAGCTCGGCATCCGCGTCAAAAAAAGGACGGCCAAGATACTCGGCCAGCAGCTTTCCCAGCGTGGATTTGCCGCAGCCGGGCATGCCGATCAGTATGATATTCTCAGCGTCAAATTGCATCTTTTTCGCAATATCCCCGGAAACGGTGCGGGAAATCTCGCAATTCTGAAACAGCTCCGAGGCGCGACGCGCCTGGGAAACCAGCATCAGAAGCCCATTCTGACAGGGGATGCCGCGCGCCTCTGCCTCCATCAGCAAGGCCGTGCGCGCCGGGTTGTAAATGAGGTCAAAAACTGCCTCCAGGCGGGGAAAGGCTGCAAGAGAAAGGGGCGCTTCGCCGTTGTGGGGGTACATTCCCACGGGCGTGGCGTTGATGATGACCTCCGCGTCGGCGTGGCGGTGCAGATTGTCGTAGTTGTCCTCGCCCCTTCTGGAAACGACCACCACGGCACGTGCACCACGGTCAGTAGCCACGGTCACCGCCGTGCGCGAGGCACCGCCGGAGCCCAGCACCAGCACCTTTTTGCCGGAAAGCGAGGTGCGAAGCGCATCGATCATATCGGAAAGTCCGTCGTAATCGGTGTTGTAGCCAAGCAGGCGGCCATCCGGCTGCTTCACAATGGTGTTGACCGCTCCAATGCGCTTTGCCGTGTCGGAAAGTGCCGCCATATAGGGAATCACGTCTTTTTTATAAGGAATCGTCACGTTTAGGGCGTCAAAATCGCCTTTTTGAAGAAAGGGGCCAAGCTCCTCGGGCGCCAGCTCGATCAAGCGATACTCGTAATCCGCCAGATAGCTATGAATTTGCGGCGAAAAGCTGTGAGACAGATGCTCACCCAAGAGGCCGGTTCGCAGGATTTTGTTGCTCATTTTTTACCTCACAAAAGCTCCTCGTAGGTGCCAAGATAGCGGAATTCCTCGCTTTCGCCGGAAAGCTCTGCCAAAACGTGCAGCAGCGTTTCATCGCCGGCGTCGGTGAGCAGATCAAAGTAGAAGCGGAACTCGAAATCGCGCTCCGGGATGGGACGGGACTCCAGCTTTGTCAGATTGACGTGCATGGCATCGAAGCGTGTCAGCATCCGGGAAAGGGAACCGGGCTTGTGCGGAATGGTCAGAATTACGCTGGTTTTTTCGGCACCCTTGTAAATTTCCAGATTTTTGGAAATGCAGATAAAACGGGTCTGGTTATTGGCGCAGTTGCAAATGCCCTCTGCCAGAATATCCAGGCCGTAGAGCTCAGCGCAGCTGCGGTCGGCAATGGCTGCTACGGTGCCACCAATGGCGGCCGCATGGCGTGCTGCAACGGCGGTGTTTTCCATGGGCGTTATGCGCACGGATGGCTGTGCTGCCAGGAAATCCGCGCACTGCGCAATGGCCTGCTTGTGTGAAACGATCTCCGTAATATCGGCAAGGGTCTTGCCCTTGGGCGCCAGCAGACAATGCTCCACGCCCAGGCGCATGGCACGTACGATGTAAAAGCGGTGCCGCGACATCAGATCGTAAATTTCCGTCACCGACCCGGCGGTGCTATTCTCAATGGGCAGCACGCCGTAGCGACATTCTCCACGCTCAATGGCGTCAAAAACGTCGGAAAATTTCTCGTAATAGCGAATATCGGGGTCTGAAAACAGCGATTTTGCCGCCTTGTGGGAATAAGCGCCGGCCGTGCCCTGACAGGCCACGGTGGCGGTGGTGGGGAAGGTGTCGGGGGCGCTTTGCAAGGCCTCCCGAATGCTCTGCGAAAGCGACGAATCGCATCCCAGCTTCACGTGCTGGTACGCGCGGGAAAGGGAAAGGATATTTCCGTAGAGCGTACGGGTGTAATCGGCGGTCTCGGCAGGGGACATGGCAGCCACCCGGTCAAGGAGCGCTGCCTCCCGGACGGGATCGGTCACCGCCATACCCACCGAGCGCTTGTATTCGGCCACAGAAGAGGAAACCTGCATACGGGCAGAGAAAAGTGCCACCAGCTCGGTGTCTATCCGGTCGATCTCCTGTCGCAAAACTGAAATATCCGGTATGGCTTTTTGCGTATCCTTCATGTCAGTTCACCTCGGGTTTCATATCATCCAGCAAAAGGTCCATCACCGCAATGGCGGCTGCGGCCTCAGCTACGGGGACGGCGCGGGATACGATACAGGGATCGTGCCGCCCGGTGATTTTCAGCGTCGTATTTTCCATACGGGAGAGAGAAACGGTTTTCTGCTCCCGGGCAATGGAGGGAGTGGGCTTGAAGGCCATGCGGAAGACGAGGGGCATACCGTTGGTCATACCGCCGAGAATACCGCCACAATGGTTGGAAAGCGTCGTCACACGCTTGCCGTCGGTGACGAAGGGGTCGTTGTTTTCGCTGCCGCGACGCCTGGCCACGTCAAAGCCCGCACCGAATTCCACGCCCTTCACGGCAGGAATGGAGAAGAGCAGCGCGGCAATGCGTCCCTCCACGCCGCAGAACATATGCTCGCCAAGGCCGGCGGGGAGGCCTGTCACCGCACATTCCACCGTGCCGCCAACAGAGTCGAGATCGCCTTTGGCGGCGAGTATTTCTGCCTGCATCAGCTCACCGGCGCTTTCACTCAGTACAGGAAGGCTCATGGTCTTCAAATGCTCAAAAATCGAATTATCTACCGAAACGGGGTTGAATTTTTCGTCATTGACATTTCCGACAGAGGCAATGTGCGCGCCAATATGGATCCCCTTTTGGGCAAGGTACTGTAGGCACAGCCCGCCGGCAATGCAAAGGGGAGCCGTCAAACGCCCGGAAAAATGTCCGCCACCTCGCAGATCCACCTTGTCGCCGTATTTCATCAGCGCGGCAAAGTCGGCGTGACCGGGGCGGGGCGTGTCGTACACAAAGCTGTAGTCAGAGGAGCGCTTGTTTTCGTTACGGATCACCGCACGGATCTCCTCGCCGGTGGTGGTGCCGTCAGCGATGCCGGAGGTAAAAATGGGCAGATCCTTTTCCCGTCGGGAGGTGGCAAGAGGGCTTTGACCGGGGGCGCGGCGCGCCATCAGCGCGAGCAGCGCCTCCATATCTATGGCAAGGCCGGCAGGAAATCCGGACAGACGCATGCCAATCTCGGTGTCGTGAGAGCCGCCGAAAATAGAAAGAGAAAGATTTTGACCGTATTGATTGATCATTTGTTGCTCCTTTCCTGCGAGGAGAGGATGACCTCCTCGAAAAAGGTGGGGTAGGATTTTTGCACACATTCCGCACCGGGGATGACAACAGTTTCATCCGTCAGCAGCGCGGCTGCCGCGGCGCTCATGGCAATGCGATGGTCGCCGCAAACGTCCACGATGCCTCCGCACAGCTTGGCACCGCCGCGGATCACGAGACCATCCGGCGTTTCCGCAATATCCCCCCCAACGGTGCGCAAAAACGCGGTTGTGGAGGCAATGCGGTCGCTTTCCTTCAAGCGCAACCGCTCCGCACCGGTGATGCGCGTCGTGCCCGCGGCGGCGGTGGCGACCACGGCCAGAATGGGAACCAGATCGGGGATCTGACGCGCGTCGATCTCAAGCCCCCGGAGCGGAGCCGGTGTTACGGTCACGCTGTCACCGGAAGCCTCTACACGGGCGCCAAATCGGGCAAGCAACGCAAGAATTTCACTATCCCCTTGCTTGGAGGGAAGGGAAAGGCCTGTTACCGTGACGGGATGGGGGCCGATGGCACCCATGGCGAGAGGAAAGGCCGCGCCGGAGAAGTCTCCCTCCACCGTCAGCGTTCCCGGTGAGGTGAGCGGAGCCGCTTTGCGGCCCGCCAAACGGTAGGTGCCGTCCGGCTTTTGTTGGGGCGGGGCGCCAAAGCGAGAAAGCGCGTCCACGGTCATATCAATATAGGGAGCGGATTCCACCTTACCCGTCAAGGCGAGCGTAGAGGGGGCATCTATTAGAGAAAGGGCAAACAACAGCCCGGAAATATATTGTGAGGATACGTTGGCGGCGATGGCGTAATCGCCTGCGCCGATTTGCCCGCAGGTGATCAGCTCCGCACCGCTTTCTGTCAGCGTCATGCCGTGCTCTCGCAGCGTGGTAGCCAAGGGCTCTAAGGGGCGCTCCGGCAATCTGCCGCGGCGAAGAAAAGTGGCGTCAGCGCCAATTGCCCCGCAAACGGGTAGCAAAAAGCGCAAGGTTGAGCCGGATTCTCCGCAATCCAGTATCGCGTTTTTCTTCACTTGACCAGGCGCAACAGGCGTGATTTTTAAGCCGCCCTCAATGGGCAGCACATTGGCTCCCAAAGCCACGAGACACCGGGCGGTAGCATCAATATCCTCGCAGGAGGTGCGCAGCAGCAGTGTGGTCTCACGGTCCGCAAAGGCGGCGGTGATCAGCGCCCGATGGGCGGCGGATTTGGAGCTCGGTGCCGCAACGGTATGGGCATAAACGGGATCTTTCAGCGTAACGGTCATGCTTTGGCACCTCCCGCGGCGAAAAAGTCGGCAAGCGCCGTGACGGGCATTGGTACCAATACGCTTTCACCCAGTTTCTTGGGCAGCACCAGCGTGATCTCGCCGCCGCGTCGCTTTTTGTCGGCGAGCGCCGCCTCGGCCATGGCATCGGCGCCGTAAGGGCAGCGGATGGGGAGGCTGTAGCGCTGTAGCATTTTTTCCATATGAGTGGGTACGTCCGGGGTACAAAGCCCCTTGGCAACGGCGCCCTTGGCGGCAAGCAGCATGCCGATGGCTACTGCCTCGCCGTGAGAGATGCTGAAATCCGAAAGCCGCTCAATGGCGTGTCCACCGGTGTGGCCAAGATTCAGCAGCTGTCTTGCGCCGTTATCGTGCTCGTCCGCCTCCACCACGTCGCGCTTGTTGGCAACACAACGGGCAATAACCTTTTCCGGCGCCTCGATAAAGGAGGTCTCCAGCATTTGCAGCAGGGTGGGATCGCCGATATAGCCGTATTTGATGACCTCGGCGCAGCCGTCAGCATAAATGCGGAAAGGTAGCGTTTTCAGTACCAGCGGATCGCAAAGCACGCCCACGGGCTGCGAAAAGGTACCGCAAAGATTCTTTCCGGCGGGTAGATCCACGGCGGTCTTGCCGCCGACGGAGGAATCCACCATTGCCAGTAGCGTAGTGGGCACCTGATAGCAGGCGATGCCGCGTAGATAGGTGGCGGCCGCAAAGCCGGAAAGATCACCCACTACGCCACCGCCCAGGGCGACGATACAGTCGGTGCGGGAGAGCCCCGCCTCCGCCAGCGCGTTCCAGAGCGTGCACAGCGTCTCGGGGGTCTTGGAGGCTTCACCGCTGGGGAACGTAAAGCGATGCACCCGAAGCCCTGCTTCGCGCAGCGCCCGCTCGGCCGTCTCGCCGTAAAGCGCTGCCACGGTGCTGTCGCTGACCAGCATTGCCTGTCTTGCCCGGGGCAAGAGCGACGCGACGCGCGTGCCCAGCGTCGGCAGCGCACCGTTCTCAATTTCAACTTGATAAGCCTTGGAGGCTTTTACTGCAACGGTTTCCATTATGCCTCGCTTTCTTGATCTGCTCTTTCCTTGGCAATGCGACCCTCGCGCAGCAGGGCAGTCAGGGTCGTGGCGTCGTTTTCGTCCAGCGCCTTTTTGTATGCGGAAAGCGCGTTGATGATGTTATTGATCTCCTCGGAAAGATAATCCCGGTTTTCGAGAAACAGCTCACACCACATGGTCTCGTTGAGCCATGCCACGCGGGTCAGATCGCGATAGGAGCCGGCGGAAAAGCCGTGATGGATCTGTGCCTGCGGGCTTTTGACGTAGGCATTGGAGACTACGTGGGCAAGCTGCGAGGTAAAGGCGATCACGCGATCGTGTATCTCTGCCGTGGTGTCGGAAAAAAAGCCGAATCCCACAGGGGAGAGCAGAGAAAGCGCTTTTTCCTTTAGCCTGCCGCGCCCCTCGGCCGGCAGAACCAGTACCATTGGTGCACCGAAAAAAAGATTAGCCCGGCTGTTTTCATAGCCGGAAAACTGTGTGCCTGCCATGGGGTGTCCTCCCACGTAGTCGATGCCGTGCTCCTTTGCAATGGCAAAGCAGGCCTCGGTCACCTGCCGCTTGGTGCCGCACAGATCCATCACCAGCACCGAGGGTGCAAGATAGGGGGCGAGCGTATCGAAGGACTCGATGGCAGCACCGGGATATACGGCCAGCAGCAGTAAAGAGCAATCGGCTGCGTTTTGCGGCGTCAGTGCTTCTGCTACTACTCCGTCTTCTATTGCCGCACCCATGGCGGCTTCGTTTTTATCTGTTGCCAGCACCCGATGGCCGGCTGCGGCGTAGGCGCGTGCCATAGAGCCGCCGATCAGCCCGAGCCCTACGATGCCTACCGTGAAGCTTTGTTGATTTTTCATTTTTGTATAATTTCTCGTCCTACGTCCTGAAAGGGCTCGGGACAGCCCTTTGTGGCCATCTCGGCGCAAATGGTGGCCATAGTGGCGGTATCCTCTCGCAGCCCGCCCTTCAGCCATTCAATAAATACGTTGTAAAAGCCGCCCGCCAGATAGAAGCGGCGATATCTCTCGGTGACGCTCTGCACCTGTGGGGGGAAGGTCAGAAACATATTTTTAATCAGCGCCGAGAGGATCAGCTCGCCGAGATGAGCCCGATAAGCCACGATAGCAAGATCGCTGTACTTTCCCAGCTGCTCAAACAGCGCGTAGAAATAATCGTAAGGAACCGAGCTGCTGTGGCTCTCCGCGATCATTCGGTGAATGGACTCGCCTACCTCTTCTATATACTTGTTGAGGATATCGTCCTTCGAGGAATAGTTCCGATAATAGGCCATACGTGAAACGCCGGCCTTTCGCGCGATATCGGTGATGGTGATGGAATCGTAATCGTGAATCTTCATCAGCTCCACCAGCGCGGTGACGATACATTCCTTGGCAAGACGGTTGGATTCGCTAACCTTAGGCATAAACAAAAACCTCCATTTTGTCACACTGACTCGTTTGACGGTTGACAATGGCATTCCAGAGTGATACAATCGTAACCGTTACGGATGTAACCGTTAAGAGTGTAACACAATGTGTCACACTTGTCAAGGGGGATATCCAAAAAAATGCAAAAAATAAAAAGAAAAGAGTGATGCTTTATGTCAATGGAGTTCCTGCGTCAACTCCCCGGCCCCGAGGAGGTCAAAGAAAAATATCCCGTATCTGCCGCTGCAGCGGCGAAGAAGGTCGCAAACGATCGCGCCATTGCAGAGATCTTTAACGGGAAAAGCAATAAAAAGGTCATGCTGATCGGCCCCTGCTCCGTGGATAGCGAGCCGCCGGTGCTGGAATACGCCGAGCGACTTGCCCGTTTGCAGGAGCGCGTGGCAGATAAGCTTTTGCTGGTGATGCGTGTGTACACCAACAAGCCCCGCACCACCGGTGACGGCTACAAGGGCATGCTGCATCAACCCGATCCCGGCAAAAAGCCGGATCTGTATAACGGCCTGCTTTCGATTCGTGAGCTGCACACCCGCATCCTCAGCGATTACGGTATGCCCACGGCCGACGAGATGCTGTATCCGGCCAATTATCTCTATCTTTCCGACCTGCTTTCTTACGTTGCCGTAGGCGCACGCTCGGTGGAAAATCAGGAGCATCGCCTGGTGGCCAGCGGCATGGACGTGCCTGTGGGCATGAAGAATCCTACCGGCGGCGACCTGTCTATTATGATGAATTCTATCACCGCTGCCCAGCATCATCATACCTTCCAATATCGCAGCGCGGAGGTGTCCACCACGGCTAACCCCTTGGCGCACGCCATTTTGCGCGGCTACGTAAACCGTCACGGCCAAAGTCTGCCGAACTATCATTATGAGGATCTTACCTATCTTGTTTCCCTTTACGAGAAGGCCGCCCTGCAGAATCCGGCGCTGGTGGTTGACGCCAACCACGCCAACTCCGGCAAAAAATATGCCGAGCAGCCCCGCATCTGCAAGGAGGTGCTCCACGCCTGTCGCCACAACGAGGCCGTCAGCCATCTGGTGAAGGGCTTCATGGTGGAGAGCTATCTGGAGGATGGCTGCCAGAAGATCGGAGAGGGCATTTACGGAAAATCCATTACCGACCCTTGTCTCGGCTGGGAAAAGAGTGAAAATCTAATACTGGATATTGCGGATCTGGTTTGATATGCACCCCCGGAGCGCGATCGCGTTCCGGGGGGCCATTTATTGAACAGAGCAAATTTCTACAAAAATTGATTTTTCTCTTGACAAACGGTGCCCCGCGTGGTATAGTTTTCTTGCAATAAAACGGCTGATCGCCGCGTATCAAGGAGGATTTATGGGAAAAGCGGACAGAGAGCATCTGCAAGCCCGAATTGAGGCAGGTGAGGAAGCCGAAAGAAAGGAAAGGCAGAAACAAATGAAGAAAGAACTCAAGAAGAAGAAGGACGGCTTCTTTGCCGACTTCAAAAAGTTTATCACCCGTGGTAACGTGCTGGATATGGCAGTTGGTGTTATCGTTGGTAGCGCCTTCACGGCGATCGTCAATGCGCTGAGCAATAATATCCTCAAGCCCATCATCAACTGGATCCTGGCCCTTATCCTGGGAGAGGATTCTCTCAGCGAGATCTTCACCTTCCTGAAAAAGGCATATGTGCTGGACGAGGCAGGTGTGGCTACCGCAGAGATCGATCTCGCTAATTCCATCTACATTGACTGGGGCGCGTTTATCAATGCAATCATCAACTTCCTGCTGATTGCCTTCACACTCTTTATGATCGTACGCACGATCAACAACATCCGCAAAAAACTGGATGCCAAGGAGATCGAGGCCGCCGCAGCAAAGGCTGCTGCCGATGCTGAAAAGGCAAAGGCTGAGGCCGACGCAAAGGCTGAGGCCGACGCTGCCGCAAAGGCTGCCGCCGCTGCCGAGGAGGAGAAGAAGGCTGAAGCTCTTGCGCAGTTCTACGCCAACGTGGAGCGTCAGACCAAGCTGCTTGAGGAAATCGCAAAGAAATGATCTCGTAAAAAGGAACGAGGCTGATCAGCCCCGTTCCTTTTTTCTTTTTTCGACATATTCTGTAAAAGGGGGGATCCTCCCAAAATACAGAAAGGAAATGAGATCAATGGCTATTTTGAGCAACCAAGGCACGCTGCTTTACACGCCCCAGGGCGGCACGCAAAGCAGCGTGGTCTCCAATATCACCGCTACGGAATTGAACGTCACCTACGGCTTGGAGGTGACCCACGCCGCTACGCCCTCCACGTTTGTGACCGGTGACAGTATTTCTTATACCGTTTTGCTGCGCAATACCGGCACGGGCACGCTGTATAACCCCTTTGTCACCGTCGAAACCGGCGGGGCGCTGGACTACCAGGAGGGGAGCGCCACCGCCTATCTTTATGCCAACGGTGCGGTGAGCGCTGTTCCTGTAACGGTCATTCAAAATTCTCCCATCACCTTTGCTTTTGGTGACGTGCTGCCCACAGGAGGATTGATTTATCTGAATTATCTTTCCACCGTCATCAGCCCCACGGAGGACGTTATCGTCTCCACCGCGACCGGCGGCGCAAACGAGGAGAGTCCTACGGGTGTCACCATTTCCGATAGCGACACCGCTACCATCACGCGTACGCTGCTGTCCGTCGTGAAAACCGCGCCGGCCACGGCTGAGGTGGGCGATCCCATCAACTATCAGTTCACCGTGACCAACAATGGGGCGACACCCATTGCGCTGGACGGACTGGAGGACCAGCTGCCTGCAGGCTTTTCCTTCGTGGCGGTTGCTCTGACGGTAAACGGCGCGACGGTGCCGCTGACCGAGGGCGTTGACTATACGGTCAGCGCCGGCGGTCTGCTTCAGCTTACCCCCACCGACGTGAGCATTCCCGCGGGCGGTGTGGCAACAGTGACCGTTACCGGCGTGATCACGCTTTGATCCCTTCCTCCGCGCCCCGCGCCCTGTTCGGGGCGCGGGGCGATTTTCGTCGGACTTCGGTAGCCGTAAGAGAGTCGAACGCACAAGCCTTACGGCGGAAAATTTCTGCGTCTTTCGCCGTCCTTTGCCTTGCAAAGTACGTACTTGGCTGCGGCAAAGGCCAACAAAATCCACTATAAATTTTTTCGCCGTAAGGTGCGA
>JAFTQT010000134.1 GCA_017462615.1 Clostridia bacterium
CATTACCTTCCTGGATACGCCCGGCCACGCCGCCTTCACGGCCATGCGTGCCCGCGGTGCCCAGGCGACCGATATTGCCATTCTGGTGGTTGCCGCCGACGACGGTATCATGCCGCAGACGGTCGAGGCCATCAACCACGCCAAGGCCGCAGGCGTTGATATCATCGTGGCCATTAACAAGATGGATAAGCCCACTGCCAACCCCGACGCGGTGAAGCAGGAGCTGACCAAATACGAGCTGGTGCCCGAGGAGTGGGGCGGCGACGTCATTTGCGTGCCGGTATCCGCTCTGAAGCGCGAGGGCATCGACGACCTGCTGGAGAGCGTGCTGCTGGTGGCTGATATGAAGGAGCTGAAGGCCAACCCCAACCGCCGCGCCAAGGGTATTATCATCGAGTCCAAGCTGGATAAGGGCCGTGGCCCCGTGGCCACCGTGCTGGTGCAGAACGGTACGCTGCATAACGGCGATATCGTCATTGCCGGCACTGCCGTTGGCCGTGTGCGTACCATGAACGACCATACCGGCCGTACCGTCAAGGAGGCAGGCCCCTCCGTTCCCGTTGAGATCGTCGGCCTTGCCGAGGTTCCGGAGGCCGGTGACGAGTTTGCCGCCGTTGAGGACGAGCGCATGGCAAGAACCCTTGCGGATCAGCGTCGCGACAAGGCCAAGGAGGAGGGCTTTAAGGCCAACGCCCGTGCCAACCTCAACGACCTGTTTGCCCAGATCTCCGAGGGTGTGAAGGAGCTGAACATCATCGTCAAGGCTGACGTGGCCGGCTCTGCCGAGGCCGTGAAGCAGTCCCTGGAGAAGCTGACCAACGCCGAGGTCAAGGTGCGCGTCATTCACGCCGCCGTGGGTGGTATCATCGAGGGTGACGTTATGCTGGCTGCCGCTTCCAACGCCATCATCGTGGGCTTCAACGTGCGTCCCGACAAGGCAGCGCTGGATTCCGCCGAGCGTCAGAGCGTAGATATCCGAACCTACCGCGTCATTTACGAGTGCATCGAGGAGATCGAGGCCGCTATGAAGGGTATGCTGGCGCCCAAGTTCCGCGAGGTGCTGCTGGGTCACGCCGAGGTACGTCAGACCATTCACGTGCCGGGCGTGGGCTTCATTGCCGGCTCCTACGTGCAGGACGGCAAGATCACCCGCTCCGCGCAGATCCGCGTGGTGCGTGACGGCGTTGTGATCTTTGAGGATAAGATCGCGTCGCTGCGCCGCTTCAAGGACGACGTGAAGGAGGTTGCCGACGGCTACGAGTGCGGTATCGGTCTTGACCGCTTCAACGACATTAAGATCGGTGATATCCTGGAGGCCTTCACCATGGAGGAAATCCGTCAATAATCGGTTAGCCGAAAGAGACGTATTTCACCAAGGAGGTTGTCTGTAATGATCTGGGAAAAATCCTGCGGCGCGCTGGTGGTGCGCCGTGAGGGAGAGCAATATTATATTTTGATGATCCGGCATAAGGCCGGCGGGCATCGCTCCTTCCCCAAGGGCCACATGGAGGCAGGGGAGAGCGAATATGCCACCGCCCTGCGGGAGGTAATGGAGGAAACCTCCTCCCGCGTGGCGATCCTTTCCGATTTTCGTGCTACGGTTTCCTATAGCCCCACGCCCGGCGTGATGAAGGAGGTCGTGTACTTCCTGGCCTTTACCACTGCGGCGGAGATCCGCCCCCGCGCGGGTGAGATCGCCGAGGTGGAGTGGGTGCCGCTGGAGGAGGCGGAGGGGTGCCTCACCCACGAAAACGACAAGACCGTATTCCGCTCCGCCATGGAGCGGCTCCATAATCTAAAATTCTCTATTAAGTAAAAAAACTCGCACCGTTTGGGGGGTAAATCCCAAGCGGGCAAGAACGGAGGTTCCAATGAAGCACAAGTATCAGCATCCCACAGCTCTTGTAGCAGAGCCCCGTCTTTTAGATCTGCTGGCTGCATCCGACGAGCCCATCACGCCCGGCGGTGACGACCCCGAAAATCCCGGCCCCGGCACGTCCGATCCCGGCATCCCCGGCCCCGGCACGTCTGACCCCGGCGCATCCGACCCCGCAGCGCCGGATCTGGACTGGAATTGAAAAAGCAAAGATCTCCCCGCCAGCTCGCTGGCGAGGAGATCTTTTTATGAAGCATTGGCGCTTCTTTTGCGCTTGGTGACAAACCAGACTGCCGCAGGCACCACTGCGACGACCGCTACACCGCCGCCGACGGCGGCAATAAGCCAACCGGAGGACGGCTCCTTCGGAGTGACAACGGCACTGAGTGGGGTAGCAAGAAACTTGACCATTATCGGCATCATCAGCTTGGCGCTCTCCTCATCCTTGATATTGCCGGCAATGGAATCCAAGGCCGCCAGCACCGCGCCCCTCGTTTTCTGCTTCAAAAGAAGGAAGAGCATCGTTTTCGTCGAATTGGGGTCGTCGGGGTATTCCGTCCATTTGGGGTATCCCCCCTCATCGGGCCATCTTTTGTACTCTCCCCGAATGGTAATATGCGCATACGAGCTGCCATACACCAGGCTATCTTCCTTCATGGTAAAATTTGCATTTTCGTATGTATCTTCTATGTGCAGGACACCCTCCGCATCATAAACGTGCTTTTTGGGCGAATCGTAAATATGCACTTCAAACGCAAAGTTGCGTTCGTCGATCCCCTCGCCGTTTACGCTCCATTCGCTATCCTTGAAAATAGACACGTTCTCTTTTTTGGGAGTATATGGTGTTTCACAGCACTCTACTATTCTTCGCGCCATATCGCCTGCGGTATCGGCATCCAAAAACGCGCTGAGGATGGTATCGACGCCGTCGGTGGGGTACTCGGATATATGGGGCTGGTAGGCGGTTAGTCGGTACGTTTTGCTATCAGAGCTCCATCTAATGGTACTTAAGGTGCCGTCATACCGATACTCATACTCTAATCCGTCGATCCAGATATGCATATCCTGTGCTGACGCCGCCTTCAGTCTGCGCAGATCATGGAGATCCGCAAGATCGTTGACGGAGCCCGGCACGAATTGGTGCGCCCAGTCATTTTCCTTTCGCGTGATGCTGAATCGATACGTGATGCCATTTGCGTCCGCCAAATGATATACGTAGCTGTCCCAATAGGGTCTGGAATCACTGAACTCCTGAAATTTTCCCATAAACGAAATTTGCTCGTAGTGTACAAAATCCTTGGGCGGGTTTCTGAATAGGATCTGCGACCTGTAAACGTCGTAATCCTTTATAGGATCGAAAAGCTCGATCGCGTCTTCCGCCCCCACGGGCAAGGCAACACAGACCGTGCCCAGCAGTAGTGCGGTCAAAATCAAAAAGGTTAAAACTCGTTTCATCGTGATGCCTCCTATTCCTTGCAAAATATGGCTCCGGTTTGGCGTGTTCATCAACGCAACAAACCCCAATTTAACGCTACGCCAAGGCGTGCCCTTATGCAGCGGATATCTTGCGCCGCTTACGCCTTACGATCAAAAGCGCAACGACAGGCACCGCTGCGACGACCGCGATACCGCCGCCG
The DNA here is from genome assembly GCA_017462615.1 of Clostridia bacterium. Lineage (GTDB taxonomy): Bacteria > Bacillota > Clostridia > Oscillospirales > CAG-272 > Firm-07. Next base: position 3,514 of record JAFTQT010000134.1, read on the forward strand.
ACGGCGGCAAAGATCGGCCATTGGGGCACGGGCTCCTCCACGGGAGCGGCAGCCTCCTCATACGGTGTGGAAAAATACGTCACCAAAAGCGACATCAGCTCTCTGGCATCCTCCTCGTCCCTCACGTTGGCGGCAAGCCTATCTAAAGTTGTCAGCACCACCTTTTCCGTGTCGTAGTTCAAAAGGAGGGAAAGCGCCGTTGTCTTACGGGGCTCATCGGGATACTCGATCCATTCCACGTACACACCGGGCCAACGCTTTTCCTTTGAATGAATGGAAATGCTGATATAGGCGTTTCTGTAAGAAAGCATATCGTCATATATTTCAAAATTCCCCTCCAAAGGCTCCGTATATTCTACGGTAACGTTCCCGCTTTCGTCATAAGCATAATACTTGTCAGATTGCCACATCTCGATCTCAAATACAAAGCCGCGAGGGTCGATTCCCTCAGCTGTCATTTCCCAATCACTGCGCGCGAAGGAAATGTTCACCAGCTTGGGACTGTATGGCGTTTTGCAATGCTCGGATACCTCTCTTGCCGTGGTGCTTGCGTTATCGCAATCCAAAAACGCGCGCAGCGTGGTATAGATGCCCTTGTCGGGGTATTCCCATATATCAGCCGCGCCCTTCTCCGAGGAATATAACCGATAGGTTTTATCCTGATCCTTCCAGCGGATGTCAATCAGTTTACCGTCGCTGTCGTACACGTACGTGATGCCGATCACCTTAATGAAGGTGTACCACGACCGTTCGGCCGGCTTCAGCAGTCGCATATTGGTCAGGTCTTCTATATCCGCAACGGATCCTTGCTTGTACTGTACTCCATTCTCGCTGACGTAGTCACCCTCCGGGAAATCGCCATTCAGCGTTTTGGAAATGGCAAAACAAAATTGAAAGCCGTTGGCGTCAACGAGGGTGTACTCATAGCTTTTTTCATCGGTATCCGGCAGATCCCATGCCTTATATTTGAGGTATCGCCCCATGAATGAAAACTGCTCGTAATGCACAAAATGCTCCGGCTTGCTCCGACGAACGGCATCCAGCCTATAATCGTTGTAGTCCTTGATATAACCATCAAGCAGCTCTTCGTCCGCAAGCGCGCCGACGGGCAAGGAGCAGAGCAATGAAATCAAAAAACAACAAATAATCAAAGAGCATAGTAATTTTTTAGAAATATTTTTCATACAAACCTCCTTACTCCAAGTCGTATTTATGTGTATAGGTACACAATCTGATCTGACAGCCGGGGCGGATGATGCTTTCATTGGCTACTCTTCCATTTTCATCATAGCACAATTTGCACAAAAATTCAACAAGATTTTGTGAACATTTGGTTAATATATCGTTAATAATATGCTTGCCTCCGGTGCTTGATCCAAATAGCCCTGTGTTGCACAGGCCTTGTTTTATGAAGGCGTTGGGAGGAGTAGGTGAATTTGCTTTTCGCGGAGGCGAAAAGCAAAAAGGAAGAGGAGGCCTTTTGCAAAAGGTCTCCTCTTCCTCTTTCTGATTCTTCCTCACAGATCAGTCAAAATAGCCTTCTCTGTGCAAGAGCTCTGCAATGAGCACAGCGCCGCCGGCGGCACCGCGCAGGGTGTTGTGGGAAAGGCCCACAAACTTCCAATCGTATACGGCGTCCTCGCGCAGACGACCCACGGAAACGCCCATGCCGCCGTAAATATCCCGGTCAAGGGCGGCCTGGGGGCGGTTCTCCTCCTCAAAATAGGTGATGAACTGGGCAGGCGCGTGGGGCAGGCCGAGGCTCTGGGGCTTGCCGCTGTAATTTTTCCATGCGACAAGGATCTGCTCTTTGGTGGGCTTTTTGCGGAATTTTACAAACACAGCCGCGGTGTGACCGTCGGTGACGGGCACGCGGATGCACTGGGTGGTAATGAGGGGGGCGGCGGCCTTCACAATCTGGCCGTTTTCCACCTTGCCCCAAACGCGAAGGGGCTCCTGCTCGCTCTTTTCCTCCTCGCCGCCGATGAAGGGGATCACGTTATCGATCATTTCGGGCCACTCGCGGAAGGTCTTGCCCGCGCCGGAAATGGCCTGGTAGGTGGTGGCCACCACCTCGTAGGGCTCAAACTCCAACAGGGCGGTGAGAGCGGGCACGTAGGACTGGATGGAGCAGTTGGGCTTGACGGCAATGAAGCCGCGCTTGGTGCCAAGACGCTGACGCTGGGCTGCAATGACCTCCAGATGGGCGTCGTTGATCTCCGGGATCACCATGGGCACGTCGGGGGTCCAGCGGTGGGCGGAGTTGTTGGAGACCACGGGGATCTCGGCCTTGGCGTAGGCCTCCTCCAGTGCGCGGATGTCCTCCTTTTTCATATCGACAGCACAGAAAACGAAGCTGCAGTGCTTCTTCATTTCCTCAATATTGGCGGCATCAATGACCACCATATCCGCAAAGGCCTCCGGCATGGGGGTCTTCATTTTCCAGCGGTCACCCACGGCCTCGCGGTAGGTCTTGCCGGCGGAGCGGGCGGAGGCGGCCAGAGCCGTCACCTGGAAGTAGGGGTGATGATCAAGAAGCGTCAAAAAGCGCTGGCCGACCATACCGGTGGCGCCGATGACACCAACTGTGCGTTTTTCCATTTTGCGTTCTCCTTAGGATATCGAAATAATGAATAATTATACCACAGTCCCTGCGAAAATGCAAGGGGTTTGCATAAAAAAGTAAAAATAATGCTTAGCCGTAAGAGAGTCGAACGCACAAGCCTTACGGCGGAAAATTTCTGCGTCTTTCGCCGTCCTTTGCCTTGCAAAGTACGTACTTGGCTGCGGCAAAGGCCAACAAAATCCACTATAAATTTTTTCGCCGTAAGGTGCGA
>JAFTQT010000135.1 GCA_017462615.1 Clostridia bacterium
CCCTTACACAGGGGAGCCTTCGTGCTACGGACAAAGCCTCTACAGCCCCCCGCTTAGTGGATGGTTTTCGGAAACCGAAAAGCGGTGTGGGAGTGCGCCGCGGTGCACTCCCACACACAAAACGATCCGCCCCTCGCTCAGGCGGTGTGCGTATCCATATATTCCTTCGGTGAGCAGCCGAATTCCTTCAAAAAGGCGTTATAAAAGGTACGCATGGAGGCAAAGCCGCTCTCCAGGGCGCAGTAGGTGACGCTATGCCGCCGCTCGTGCATCAGCATAATGGCATTTTTCAGCTTGATGATGGTCAGATATTTGATGAGCGTAATCTGAAAGCAGGATTTGAAATAACGGGACAGATAGCTCTGGCTGTAGCCGAAATGGGCGGCAATCTGTGCCGGAGTGATGCCGTTTTTGAAATTTTCGTTGATATACAGCAAAATCCGGGCGGAAACGGAGGGATCATGGGCGTCACCGGCGCCCTCCGGGAAAATATGATCCATCACAATGCCCAGAATGACGTAGATATATCCCAGCCGCTCCACGGCGTTCCGGTGCGGCTCCTTGATCCTTTCATAGCAGGCCTTGATCTCCCGTACAGCCGCCTTGTCCACGATAAAGGGAGCGGTGGATTTTTTGCCCTTGGTTGCCGTAATGAATTCCTCACACAGATAGGGCGGGATGATCAGCACGCTGGAGCGGGAGGCCTCGGGCGTGCGATAGGCGTGCCCGTCAAAGCTGAGGGAAACCGACATCTCCCCCGCCTGCAGGATGCGGTGCTGATCGTTGATCCAGGCCTCCATTTCCCCCTCGTCCACGAAATACAGCTCGATCTGGGAATGAAACTGAAATCTACCCGCGTCGTTCCGGTAGCTTTTATAAAATAGGTAGTTTTGGCTTTCTCTTTCCGCATTGAATATGGGCTGTTCCATATGCGTCTCCTTTTATTGGTCAAAAAATGGCGTAAACATAGTGATTTTTTGCTTGAAAATGCAAAATTTGCGTGTTATCATTATCATAACACACAAATTGGCTCTTGTCAATTTGAATTTTGCAGAAAAGGGCATATTCATGAATATCCTACCTTATCTGTTTGCCATTTTGAAAAACGTGGTTTACGGCTCCTCCGTATTTTTCACCAGCGAGCTCAGCGAAAGCACGGACGTGCTGGATATCCTGGCGCTGCGCTTTCTTGTGAGCTTTGCGGTCATGTGGCTGCTCAAGGTCATGCGGGTCATCAAAATACGCGTGGGGCTCCGGGATATCTGCCGTCGGCAATCGCGATTCCCGTTGATCCGCTCGCTGCTGCTGGCGGCGCTGTTTGAGCCGGTGCTGTATATGCTGTTTGAGACCGCCGGCATTTCCATGACCACCAATATTACGGCAGCAGTCATCATTTCCCTCTCTCCCATCACCAGCTGCATTATGGAAGTATTGGTGCTGAAGGAAAAAAGCACACGTTTGCAAAAGCTCTTTCTGCTTTTGGGCATTGCGGGCGTTTTGTATATCGCCCTGAACACCGACACCAAGACCGGCGAAGATACCCTTCCCGGCATTCTCCTGCTTTTTGCCTCCGTTGTGGTGGGCTCCCTCTTCGCCGCCTTTTCGAGGAAGGCCTCCCGCGCCTTTACCGCCATGGAGATCACCTACGTTTCCTGTATGCTGGGTGCCTTTATTTTCAATCTTATCAACCTGGTGCGGCATCTTTTTGCCGGCACCGTTGCCTCGTATTTCTCCCCCTATTTTGATCCGCAGAACATGGTGGGCTTCCTCTTCCTCGGCGTGCTCTCTACCATTGTGGCCACGGGAATGAACAATTACGCTATGTCCAAAATACAGCTCTCCACCATGGCGGCCTTCTCCGGCCTTTCCACCCTGGTCACGATCCTTGTGGGCGTGATGTTCCGTGGAGAGCGGCTCTATGCCTTCCATTTCATTGGCCTTGCGCTGATCCTCGCACGTATGATCGGCGTCAGCGTCATTTCCATTCGCCGCGACCGCAAGCGCCCATCGGCTGAAAAAAATTCTCCCCCCACCGAAAGGAGTACATAAAAATGAAGAAACACATTGGAATTCTGTTGCTGTTACTCTTTGTGGTAGCTGCTCTCACCGTATCGGGGTGCAAGGCCCCGCCGGATACCGAGCCGCCGGAGGACCAGGAAACGCCGGGTGGCGATCTGCCCGGAGAACCAAACGAAGGAGATGATCCCATGCAATCGAAAGAAAAACTGAACGTCTACAAGAGCGCCTCTCACCGCACGGCCGAGACGGTTTCGCCCGGTGAAACGCTCACCTACACCGTTACGGTGAAAAACAGCGGCACCAAAGCGGCGGGCGTAGAGATCAAGGACACGCTCCCTGCAAAGACTGCCTACGTTTCCGGCAACGGCACCGTCAGCGGCCAAAGTGTCACCCTCACGGCCAACGTGCCCGCCGGCGGAGAGGCGGCGCTGACCTATACTGTCCGCGTCAACGCCGATGCCTCCGGCACCATTGTGGCGCCCAAGGCTACCGCCGGGGAGCTCCAGAGCGAGAGCCTCCTCAATTACGTGGGGCTGACCTTCAACGCCATCGATCGCGCCTATATGGCCAAGGGCATTGCGGTTATCTCCTACAGCGAGGAGATCGACTCCATCTCCCTTGCCAAAATGATGTACACCGTTGCTTTTACCAAGGTTCCCGAGCTCAGCGGCACACCTGCGGACGTGCTAAAGCTGATTTTTGAGGCAACTGCCACCGAAACGGGCGATGCCTATCGCAAAATGGTGGTGCCTACGCTGTTTGGTGCGCGAGCTGCCGACACCGTGAAATCTTCCCGCTTCCGCGGCGAAAGCGCGTGGGTGGAAAAGGAAGACCTGATCGCGGGCGATTTGCTGTTTGTCCAAAACGGCGACGCGGCACATTTGTATATTTACGACGGTGCGGTGCTGATTTGTCTGGATAACGGCTATGGCAAGGTGGATACGGCAACAATCCTTTCGGGTCTTCGTACTGCGGAGCAATATGCGGTTTTGCGTCCCTCGCTCTCCTTTACCTCTGCGTTTGCGCCCTATGAAGGTGACGCCGCTGTCGCCGTAACCGATCTCGAAAAGGCTCTGCTTGCTACTGCCGAGGCATATTTTTATCGCGGCTACCGCGCTCAGTATGCCGACACGCGTATGCCCTCTACCTATCTGAGCTCCTCCGATCGCGGCGAGTTCCGTTGGCAGATCGGAAAACGTCAGCCTGAGGACTATACTTCTGCCAACTGGGGCTATATCAACTGTGCCGCTTTTACATACGAGGTGTATCGCAATGCCCTGGGTTATGATCTCGGTTCTTTGTACACCACGGCCAATCTTGCCAAGTATTACACGGACGGCGGCAAGGTGGGCGTGTCCATGTATCCTTATTTCTATCGGACGAATACCAAGGCTACCGCCGCTGAAATCCAGCAGGTCAGGGAGAACTTTTTTGCAACCCTCAAGTTTGGTGATCTGGTGGTGGTGCGCCGCAACAACGGCGGCGGTCACGTGATGATGTATATCGGCAACAAGACCGTCATTCACAGCGGCGGCGGCAACTTTAATTACAGCGAAGACCGAGAGGTCTACGAGGCAACGGTTCGCTATATGAATTTGGATTGGTATCTCTTTGATGAAGCTTCTGCCAACTATATTTTCCAATCCAACGGTTATATTCAGCATTTGTCTATCGTTCGTCCTTTGGATAAGTGCAGCAGCGTTCCCGAGAACACCAAAAACAGAATGGAAAACCTTGGCGGTATTTTCTCTGAAAAGGTCTCCTCCATCGGCACGGGTGCCAGTATCAGCGCAGGCGGCGAGGTTACCTTTACCTTCCACATCCAAAATTTCGGCAACGTTACCAAAACTCTTGCGGTGACCGATATCGTACCTGCCAACGCCACCTTGAAGGCGGCTCCGGGTGCAACGGTCAGCGGCAATCATCTTGCTTGGAGCGTGACGGTGGAGCCCGGTGCTGTGGCAGAGGTTTCCTACACCGTGATTGCAGGATCGGCCGCTGTGATTGAAAGCAAAGACGGCAAGGTGGGCGGCGTTGCGCACCGTTGCCCCGATATCACCGTTAAGCGTACCCTAACCGCCGCCGAGCAGGATGCCTTCAAGGAGGCGGCAGAGGCTTTGCAAAAGAGCAACCCCAAGGGGCTGACAGGTCTTGCACTGGTCAATGAAATTTACCGTCGCGCCGGTCTGGATGCGCCCTTTGTGAACAGCGGCAAGGATCTCAGCATCAGTACGCTTCGCTCCTCTCTGTTCCAGCAGGAACAGAATAAGATCTGGAAATTGAATCCGAACAGCCCCTACTATAAGCTTGTGGCGCCTACCCTTTACGGCGGCAGAAAGTATTTTACCCCTCAGCAGTACACGGCTACCTCAAAGGCCAATAGCGATCGCACCCGTCTGCCCCGTGTGCAGGATATGGTGGTGGGCGATGTATTGGTGGTGAAATTCCTTTCCTCCGAGGCGATGTATCTGTACGTGGGTGGGGATCACTTCCTGAATCTCGGCAAGGCCACGTTGGATGAGGATACCTATACCTCAAGCGTCAGATTGATGCGCATGATGTCGGCAGGACAGTATTTTGCCGTGATTCGTCCCTCCTTCGGGTGGAAGTAACCGTCAATCGGAAACGAACTACAAAGCCGGGGGTTGCATCATTGATGCAGCCCCCGGCTTTTTTTAGATTTTTTTCAGCGTCGGCTCGCCGATGTAGTTGAGGTTATATTTCTCCACCAGCTCCATGGCGCGGGGCAGGGAAGTGAGATCGCCGGCAGCCTCTGCGTCGTGGGCGTCAAAGCCGAAGGTCACGGGCACGCGGAATTCGCCCGCCAGCTTCCAGAATTTTTCCATGGGGTAATGGCGGCCGTCGCGGATACCGAGGAAGTTGATCTCCAGCGGCGTTTTCGTTTGTCTCGCCGCATCCAGCAGTCGAGCGGTCTCCCGGTAATAGATGCTGTCCGCGCCCACAAAGCGGCAGAGGTCGGGGTGGGCAACGTAGGTAAATACGCCGCTTTCAATGGCGGCTACCACGCAGTCGGTGTAGGTCTTAAGGGTCTCCTCGCTCTCGGTGAGCTTGGAGGGGCGCACGTTCACGTCCTCCCGCTCGTCAAGAAAATGCTGGCCGAGAATGAGATATTCGGCGCCAAGCCCCTTCGCGTAGGCCAGCATCTCCTGAAAGCAGTTCGGGTAGTATTCCATCTCAAAGCCGATGTGCAGCCGGATCTTGTCCTTGTATTCCTCCCGCAGGGCATGGAGAGTCTTGAAATAGTCCTCTGCCAGCATCACGGGAATACGGTAGTCGCTTTCGCTCTCCCGCCCGTTGGGGAAGAGAAAGGGCATATGGTCGGAAAAGCCCATATGCTTAATGCCGGCGGCAATGGCCGTTTCAATATAGTCTCGCTCCGCGTCCGATGCGTGGCCGCAGCGGGCGGTGTGGGTGTGATAATTGTAATTCATGGGAACCTCATGCGGCAAAAATTCTTCAAACCTTATTATAGCGGAGCACCCCTTTTTTGTCAACAGGGAAGGGAAAATTTTTATTTTTATCCTTTTACCGCGAGACAAAACGGCGCAAGACAAAGGACACGCCCCTCTTTTTTTGCGAAAAATCCATAAAAAAAGCAAAATTTGCGTTTTCCTCTTGCAAAATTTTCGGCTTTGTAGTATAATATTAAAAATATCTCGAGGCCAAGGAGCCTCAATCAAATAAAGGAGATCAAAAGCTATGGCATACTATTATCCGGAATGCTCTCACACCTTCAACGAATATCTGCTGGTTCCCGGTTATTCCTCCAGCGAATGTATTCCCGCAAACGTGTCCCTGAAGACCCCCCTTGTTCGTTATAAGCGTGGCGAGGAAGCGTCGATCTCTCTCAATATTCCGCTGGTTTCCGCTATCATGCAGTCTGTATCCGGTGACCGCCTGGCTGTGGCTCTCGCTCAGGAGGGTGGCGTGTCCTTCATTTACGGCTCCCAGTCCATTGAGGACGAGGCCGCTATGGTTGCCAAGGTCAAGGGCTACAAGGCCGGCTTTGTGCGCAGCGATTCCAACCTCCGTCCCGATCAGACCCTGGCCGACGTGCTGGCGCTGAAGGCAGAGCGCGGTCATTCCACCGTTGCCATCACCGACGACGGCACCCCCGAGGGGAAGCTTTTGGGCATCGTTACCGGTCGCGATTACCGCGTCAGCCGGATGTCCACCGACGAAAAGATCGAAAACTTCATGACCCCTCTTGCAAAGCTCATCACCGCCCCTGAGGGCACCACCCTGAAGGAGGCCAACGATATTATCTGGGATCACAAGCTGAACTCCCTGCCCATCGTCACCAAGGAGGGCAAGCTGTGCTACTTCGTGTTCCGCAAGGACTACGACCAGCATAAGAAAAACCCCATGGAGCTGCTGGACGCCGAGAAGCGCTACATCGTTGGTGCCGGCATCAACACCCGTGACTACGAGACCCGTATTCCCGCGCTGCTGGAGGCAGGTGCCGACGTTTTGTGCATCGATTCCTCCGAGGGCTTCTCCGAGTGGCAGAAGCGCACCATCGAGTGGGTACGCAAGACCTATGGCGACAAGGTGA
>JAFTQT010000014.1 GCA_017462615.1 Clostridia bacterium
GGCCATCGGCATCATCATCACCAACCCCGAGTTTGCCGACGTGCGGTCGCTGGAGGGCGTTGCGCCCACCAAGAATCCCTGCACGCCCATTCTGGCCGTCCCCACCACGGCCGGCACCGCAGCGGAGGTGACCATCAACTACGTCATTACCGACGTGGAGAAGAAGCGCAAGTTCGTGTGAGTTGACACCCACGACATTCCCGTAGTGGCCGTTGTTGACCCCGATATGATGTCTTCTATGCCCAAGGGCCTCACCGCCTCCACCGGTATGGACGCGCTGACCCACGCCATCGAGGGCTACATCACCCTGGGTGCTTGGGAGCTGTCCGATATGTTCCACATCAAGGCCATTGAGATCATCGCCCGCAGCCTGCGCGGCGCCGTTGCCAACACCGCAGAGGGTCGCGAGGGCATGGCTCTTGGTCAGTACGTGGCCGGCATGGGCTTCTCCAACGTGGGTCTTGGCGTTGACCACTCCATGGCACACACCCTCTCCGCTTACTACGATATGCCCCACGGCAAGGCCTGCGCTACCCTGCTGCCCTGCGTGATGGAGTTCAACGCTCCCGCCACCGGTGAGAAGTACCGCGAGATCGCTCGCGCTATGGGCGTGAAGGGCGTAGATGATATGACCCAGGACGAGTACCGCAAGGCTGCCATCAACGCTGTGAAGCAGCTGGCAGAGGACGTGGGCATCGTTTGCTCCCTGAAGGGCGTACTGAAGGAGGAGGATATTCCTGCTCTTGCCCGCGACGCATACGCCGACGCTTGCCGTCCCGGCAACCCCAGAGACATCTCTGAGGCCGAGATCGCAGAGCTTTATCGTTCTTTGATGTAAGGAATTACAGAAGAGAAGGGGGAACCGTTGGTTCCCCCTTCTCTTTGTTTTCCGCATCCGCGAAAAACAAATTCACTTTCCCCTCCCTAAAACCTAAAAAAGAAAAGGCTTTTGGTATTGGCGACGATCAGAGTTAGCATAGTCATAATATCACATTTTGTGATAAACGCTAATATCTCAAAGCGTGATATGTTAAAATATTTTTATAAAGAAGTAGTAAGGAGGGGGGCCATGCGTATCCGGGATCTGAGGGAGGATCACGATCTGACGCAAAAGGCTGTTGCGGATTACTTACACATCCGACAAAACACCTATTCGCAATACGAAACCGGTCAGCGCCAGCTCCCGCTGGAGTGTCTGATCGCACTGGCGCGGCTCTATCAAACCTCTACCGATTATATTTTGGGCCTTACCGATCAAAAATAACCGCCAAAAGCCGGCAGGAGCGCGACGTTGTCGCGCTCCTGCTGCTTTTATTTAGCCTTTTTTCTTATATTGATGAGCCGCAAAATCGCGGGGCTGAGCACGATGTTGGTGATCAGCTCAAACACAAAATTGAGGCCCACAAAAAACACCATCAGATAGACGAAAACCGAAACGTTCTCGGCAGCAGCCATGGACTTGACGGCATCCAGGAAAAAGATCACACTGCCCAGCAGAAAGATGGCTGTATTCACCACAGGACAAACAACGGCGCTGACCAAAACGGCCACGTAACGGTTAAAGCGCTCCAGCAGCTTGTACACAAAACCGGCGCAGAAGCCTGCCATAATGCCCTTCACCATCACGGTGATGATCGTTCCCGGGATGCTGAGGCTGAGCCAAAAGGCCGCGTCTGCCGTCATAAAGAATACCGCACCGGAAACAGCACCCAGCCACGCACCGGCGGCCGGGCCGCAGAGTGCAGCACCAAGCACCACGGGGATCAGAGTCAGCGATATGGAGGCGAGGCCTCCGATTTTGATGAAGCCGCCGAAATAAGCCAGCACGGCCACGATCGCTGTGAGCAGCGCCAGCAGCACGAGCCTTTGGGTCGCTTCTCTTCTGTTGTTTGTAGATCTCATAAGATTCTCCTTACTGTCGTCCCACCACAGTGGGTACGGCGAAAAATGTATTTGATACGCAGGGCGCCTTTTGCGTAGGATCCTACAAAGGTATCCTCGCACGCCCCGGAATATCCTTGATTATTTTCGGTTTAACCGATAGATGGCCGCAAGGCCGTGCAGCGTCAGGTCGGGAATATGAACGGCACGCTTTGGCAGATAAGGAAGCAGGTACGCCGCCAATCCTCCGGTGACCACCAGCGTGGTTTCCCGTGGGAGAGAAAGCATCTGCCGATACTGCTCTGCAAAGCCGGAAACGGCCATAGCCTCACCGCGGATGACCCCCGCCCGCATACAGGCGGCGGTGCTTTTGCCCAAGGGAGTAACGGCATCCTCCGCAGAGAGCCCGGGCAGCAGCTCGGTGCCGTGAAGTGCATCCAATGACATCTGAATACCGGGTCGAATGCAGCCGCCCTGCAGGGCCCCCTTTTCATCCACCACGATCACGGTGGTGGCGGTGCCGCAATCCACAATGACCACGGGGGAGCCTGCTTTGGCCAGCGCACCGGCCGCGTTGGCTACCAGATCTGCCCCCAATTCTGCCGGATCGTTGACGCGGATGGGGAAACCGGTTTTGACGCCCGGGCCCACCGTCACGATGGGCAAAGTGAAGATTTTTTTCAACGCGGCACAGATCCAGCCCGTAACGGAGGGAACCACCGAGCCAAGAATGATGCCGTCCACGTCCGTGGGAGCCAGCTCTCTTTCCTTCAGGAGCAGGCGAAGCAGCAGCGCGTATTCATCCGCCGTGCGGTGGGGCTCCGTGCTCAACAGCAGCGTATGGCAGAGCTGCTCCGCCTCGAAAAGCCCCATATGAATATTGGTATTGCCGATATCAACTGCAAGCAGCATGGTAAGCCCTCCCTCTTCCTGTTCTCTCATCAGTATAACACATTTTCAAGAAAAAGACAATGGATTCGCAGGAAAAACTTCCGTTTTTGTATTTGATACGTATAAATTTGCGGTTTTCTGCCGCCCTTCTCTTGCACGGGCAGAAAAATTCCGTTATAATAGGCGTAGCAGCACCGTAGGCAATCGCACGCCGTTCGTTTCGTTGTTTTGCGCAAATTGGAGAAGATTTTTTGTCAACTCTGCCAAAAATCATGACGGAAATTTGAACTTTTAGGCAGAGCGGTTGCAAATGCTCTCGCGGGCTGTTATAATAGATACGATAATTTTTAAGGAGGCAACTTATGAAAACCAATCGTACTCTGCTTCGGCTGCTCTCCCTGCTGCTCGTTACCCTGACGGTAATGGGCATGCTGGTGGCCTGCAAGCCCGAAACTCCCGATGATCCCAACACGCCCGGCGGCAGCGCTGATGGATTTCAGCCCGTTTTGCGTTTTGCCATTGCCAGCGACCTGCATCTGCGCGACGACTCCTCTGGATACGACTTTGATACCCGCGATCAGCTGAAGGCGCTTTACAATACCGCCTACGGCTACAGCGGCAAGCAGGCATACACCAACCTGGACGGCGTTTTCCTGGTTGGCGACTTTACACAGGGCGGTCACGCCACCAACGAAATGAAGGACTACTTTGATGCCGTGAAGAAGTACACCAAGGACGGCACCGTCTCCAAGTCCATTCTCGGCAACCACGAGTTCTACTATACCAAAACCACCGACCCCGATCACTACGATCCCCGTTACTCCCCTGAATCCATCAAAAATACTTACGCAAACTTCAAAAAGTACAGCGGCAACGAGAACGTGGACGAGCACCTTGTGATCAACGGCTTCCACTTCATTTTCCTTGCCATGGACTTCTACAAGAAGAGCGAGGGCGTTTTCTACAGCGACGCGCAGCTGAACTGGCTGAAGGGTGAGCTGGAGAAGGCTGCTGCCGATGATCCCACCGGGCTGAAGCCTATTTTTGTTATGCAGCACATCGGTCCCTCCGGCACCGCTTCCGGCTCCGACAAGAACCTTGGTGCCGTGCTGAAGAAATACCCGCAGGTGGTGGACTTCTGCGGCCATTCTCACACTCCCCTCACCCACCCCAAGTCTATCTGGCAGGGTGACTACACCGTGCTGAACACCGGCTCCCTTGCCTACCTTGGCATTCCGCTTTGCCGTCTGGAGGGTGATACCACAGTTAAGGCGATCGACAAATTCGGCGGTTGGGCCACGGGCGACATTGAAAACTCCCTGCGCACCGGCGGCATGTACTACATCATTGAGGTGGACGCCAACAACGTGATGCGCGTGGTGATCTACGACGTTTTCGAGGATCAGGTCTACGGTGAGCCCTTCCTCATTGATTCCATCGGACAGAAGGATAAATTCACCTTCACCGACGCCCGCAAGCACACCGCAGAGGCTCCTCAGTTTGCCGCCGGCACCGAGCTCACCACGCTTGTGGAGGGCGACACCTTTGCCAACATCAAGATCCCCCAGGCAACCGAGGGCGGCCTTGTGCAGAGCTATCGCTGCGAATATTATCTCGGCAACAGCAAAAAGGGCACCGTTTACCGCCTTGCAGGCTCTTATCTGGGTGCGGGGCGCCCCGATTTCGTGACTCTGCCGCTATCGGGTCTCACCCCCGGCAAGACCTACACCGTAAAGGTGATCCCCGTCAACGACTGGGGCAAGGTCGGTACCCCTCTGGAGATTACGGTAAATACACAAATGCCCGGCGCTGATCCCATTCCCGATATCCTTTCCGTCAAATTCGGCTTGGGCGGCATCGCTACCAACGCCATTACCCAGCAGCCGCTGGATACCGTAGGCAGCGGTACCCCCGCAACCGAGCTTGACACCTCGCTGCAGCAGTACGTCGGCGCATTCGACGGCAAGAACGGCTTCCGCTTCCCGCTGTACAACACCTACAAGACGCTGCAGGATGGTTTCACCATGGAGGCTTACGTTTACGTCCCCTCCAAGCCCGGCTCTACGGTGGATATCGTCTCCAACCAGCATTCCGCCGGCTTCGGCTTTGAGCTCAAGTCCAACGGTAAGGTCTACTTCTATTTCCACGACGGTAACGGCTGGAAAACGCCCTCCAAGGCTATGCCCACCGGCGAGTGGGTACATCTGACAGGTGTATACGACGGCAACGGTGAGGGCGGCTACGTCAAGCTTTACGTCAACGGTACGCTTGCGGCCAAAGCTGCGTGCAACAACTTCAAGATTCCCAGTGCCGCGGCGCAGTATCTGGTCATCGGCGGCGACGCCAACCAGTATGACGGTCAGTTCTTTATGACCGGTAAGATCGCCATGGCAAACATCTACTCCGAGCCCCTTTCCGACGCAGAGATCATAGCGCTCTACAACAATTTGAAGAAGTAAAAATTTCAAAAAGCCATCCGCCACCGGCGGATGGCTTTTTTGTTCACAAATTTCTCGTTTTTTTGCCCGAAAAAGACCGGTTGATTTTGTTCAAAAAACACAAAAAATATGAGCAATATTTGAACTTTTTTACACAATGCTTGAAAATCAAAATTTATATTGTTATAATAGCGTAAACAGAATGTGTGCATTCTGTGAATAAGATTTCCTGTTTGGTAAGGAGGAACTTTTTATGAAACAAAGCATTTGGTTGCGCCTTGTGGCATTGCTCCTGGTCGCCGTTATGGCTATGGGCATGCTGGTCGCTTGCAAAACACCCGAAACTCCCGATGATCCCACTCCCCCTGCCGGAGATATGCCCGGCGGTGACAAGCCCGGCGAGGGCGGCGACGAGCCTGGTGAGGGCGGCGGCACCACGACGGATGCCTTTGCGCCCGTCCTGCGCTTTGCAGTAACCAGTGACCTGCATCTGCGCACCACCTCCAACGACTATCAGAGCTATGAAACGCTGCAGAAGCTGTTCAGTACGGCTTATGCTTACAGCGAGTCGCAGGAATACAATAAGCTGGACGGCATCTTCTTTGCCGGCGATTTTACCCAGAACGGCGCTGCGACCGAGCTCGAAAAGTTCTTTACGTTCGTCAACCAAAACACCAAACAGGGTACCACGGTTCGCGCTATCCTCGGCAACCACGAATACTGGGAATCCGGCGCCAAATACAAAGCGGAGGAGGGCGGCAACCGCTACGGTCCCAAATCCATTGCCGAAACCGAGACCAAGATGCACACCTACGGCGGCGACGCCTACGAAAACATCGACGTGCACCTTGTGATCGGCGGCTACCACTTCCTCGCCTTGAACATGGATATGTACGACGGATCTGCCGCCCTGGCTACCAAGTTCAGCGCCAAGAAGCTTGCCTGGCTGGAGACCGAGCTTGCCAAGGCTGCTGCCGACGACCCCACCGGCAAGAAGCCCATCTTCGTTTTCCAGCACATGCCCGCCACCAACACGGTCAACGAGACCGGCGCCCACACGCCCGATGGTTCCCGCAAGTCCAGCGACGACAATCTGGGGGAGATCTTTGACAAGTATCCGCAGGTCGTGGACTTTGCCGGTCATACCCACTGCCCCATTACTGACCCCCGCTCCATCTGGCAGGGCGGCTTCACGGCTATCAATACCGCTTCCCTTGCCTACCTTGGTGTAAACATTGCCAATCACCCCGAATATGACAAGAAGAACGTTGTCGCTATGGACAACAACGGCAGCTGGGCCTACGGCGACATCGAGACCTCCGTGCGTAACGCCAAGCTTTACTACTTCGTCGAGGTCAACGCCGAGAACGAGATCCGCCTGGTGGTCTATAATCTGATGACCGAAAGCGTGCTGATGACCATCAACATCGGCGGTGTGGGCGACACCTCCAAGTTTACTTACACCAAAAACCGCAAGCTGCACTCCGAGGCTCCCAAGTTCCCCCAGGGTGCTGCCGCTACCGTGACCAACGCCACCTTCTCCAGCTTTACGCTGGCGATTCCCCAGGCCTCCTGCCCCGACACCGTCAACAACTACCGTTGCGATATCTATACGCAGAGCAACGGCAAGCTGGTCAAGACCGTTTACCGTCTCGCTTGCCAATACCTGGGTAGCGCCGCTCCCGAAACCATCTCCGCTCCCGTTACCGGCCTTTCCTCCGCCACCAAGTATTCGGTGAAGATCACTCCCGTTAACACCTGGGGCAAGGAGGGAGACGCCATTTGGGTCACGGCTGAAACCAAGGATATGAACGGCCCCTTGGCAGCAGACCTCTTCTCTATCGGCTATAACGCTGACGGCACCGCCGTCAATAAGCTGACCGGCAAGCCGCTGGCTGTAACCGGCACCCCCACCGTGGAAAAGAATACCGAGCTCGATCAGTACGTGGGCGTATTTGACGGCAGCAGCGCTTACCGCTTTGAGGATATGCCGCAAATGTACGACCTGATGGCTCACGGCTTCACGCTGGAGACCTACGTATACGTCAGCGAGAAGCCCACCTCCGGCTACGTGGATCTGGTTTCCAACCAGCAGGGTGGCGGCTTTGGCTTCGAGCTGAAGGCCAGCGGCGGTAAGGTTCACTTCTACTGCCACGACGGCAGCGGCTACAAGCAGCCCGCCCAGGATATCCCCGAGGGTGAATGGGTACATCTGGTAGGTGTATTTGATGGCTCCAACGTCATCATTTACCTGAACGGAAAGGCTGTTTCCGTTACCGCCGGCTCTACGCTGAAGCCCC
>JAFTQT010000136.1 GCA_017462615.1 Clostridia bacterium
GTGGACACAAATGCAGTGCTTGCGAGGAAAATTGATAAGGCATAGATGAACATAAAAAAAGGCTCCCTTGTGTAATGGGAGCTGTCAGCGAAGCTGACTGAGGGATTGTTCTACGAGGCTATCAATATATTCGCAAACGCCTCGAAAGTTCTTATGTATTTCCGTGTTTGGTATTCTGATAACTGTCAATCCAGATTCGTCAAGAAAAGCAGTTCTTTCTTCATCGTATCGCTTTCCTTCTTCCGTATAATGCCCCGAACCGTCAAGCTCTATAACGAGCTTTGCCTCTGCACAGTAAAAATCCACAATATACATTCCGAGAACCTTTTGACGAGAAAATCGGACAGGATATGTGCGCAAAAAATCATACCAAAGGTGTTTTTCTTCCTTGGTCATATTCTTCCGCAGCATTTTTGCGGTTGGAACAATGTCTTTATTATGTTTTCTCTGCATTACAATCCCTCCGTCACGCTTCGCGTGCCACCTCCCTTTACACAAGGGAGGCTTTTATCTCCCCGAACATTGAATATTGTGACATTATATTTTGTTCCACCCAGTATTATCATCAACATACTCGTTTAGATAACCTCGGATTTTTGTTTCGAGAATGGGGTAGTAATCTTTAGAATCAGTATTGAGGTTTTCGAACAAATATACAATAGCCCGGTCTAACAAGTCGCTTATCTTTACCATCAGTTTCACAAAATTATGTGTATCACTTCTCATTCCACCAGTAACTTTTGACATCGTATATATCTCATTTACCGTAATAATATCGTTATCTATTGCTAAAACACAATCCAAGAACAATCTCAAGTGAACTATGACATTCAAGTTGGCGGCACTATTCTTGACATTTGGCATACTTTTTGCTTCAGCAAACAATTCCGAAAAATTGTCAAGTCCTTCAAGCAAAAGGTCTGTCTTTCTATGTATGTTTTCTTCTTCAATCAATTCAGAAATTATTTGGTTAAATGTATCAATGGTTTCTTGCCAACCGCTGCTTTCTTTGCCTGCCTCGTTAATAATTTCGCGAGCGAACAGAATGGTGTCCTTGTTTTTGGATGGCGTCGCTTTTTCGGAAGACACCTCTTGTCTGAACATAGCTTTTACAGCTTTTGTGTTTTCTTCTATTAAACGTTGTGCTAAGATACGTGTAGCATTAGATTGTTGATTTCGTTCCTTAGAGTCCTTTCTATATTCAAAAAAGCCATATTTCCCACAAGCACGAGCTTTAGCATCCAGTTTCGAAGCCATAGCAATATCCATATTTATTAAGGTCAAAAAATTTTTTATTGTATCGTAAAACAGTAAATAAAGTTCTCGTTCGTTACTTGATATTTGGTTAAACGATATATCCAAAAATCCTTTTATCTTTTCAGCTTCTCCACGTATTTGAATAAATTCAAGTTGTGCTTTATGAAAATCAATAAAAGTAGAAACTGAATTTTGATTGATTTCGATGTTTATCTCATCGAAACGTCGAAAATGAACATCTATAAATTCTTTGATTTTAGTATGCATTATATATGTGTTGTCGACAGAGCTTTGATGTATCAATTTTGTTCCTCCGTTCCCGATGTAAAAAATTTTGACAGACTTCATTTTATTGCTTATCTAAATTATACCATAAAAATGTTAATAAATCAATCCAAAACAATAAGACGGCTTGAATTTTCACTCAAACCGCCTTATCTGTTAAGAAACCTTACATATTGACCTCTGCAGGTCTGCTTTCGGGAAGATAATGCACTATACTAAAAAGACATCAATACTCTTTACTGTCGGCTGGTAAAACTGTCCTTAAGGGGACGAAGCATTCCGGCGGGTCCTTCTTGATAAAAAACGTTACTCCACCGTCACCGATTTGGCAAGATTGCGGGGACGGTCGATATCGCAGCCTCGCAATGCGGCAGTCTCATAGGCCAGCAGCTGCACCGTTGCAAGGGCGGCAAAGAGCGTTGCCGCCTCGGAGCCATGGGGCAAGGGCACCACGTCGGTTGCCGACACCTCTCCTCTCGCCATATCGGCGGGGCAAAGCAGGATCACGTGCGCGCCACGGCTCTGCACTTCTCGCACATTGCTTTCGGTCTTATCGTAAAGCGCCCGTTCGGTGGCAATGGCGATCACCGGCGTGCCCTCCTCCACAAGAGAAATGGTGCCGTGCTTCAGCTCGCCTGCCGCATAGGCCTCAGCGTGAATATAGGAGATCTCCTTCAGCTTCAGCGCGCCCTCCTCGGACATGGCAAAATCCACGCCGCGCCCAATATAAAAGACGTGATCGTGAGGCGCAAGCACCCTTGCCAGCTCGCAAAGCTCCTCGCGACGGGAAAGGATCTCCGCCATGGCGGCAGGGGCGTCCTCGCTGACGGCCCGCACCAAAGCGCGCGCGTCCGTATCCGAAAGCCTACCGCAACCGTGACCGATGGCGGCGGCCAGCATATACAGCACCGACAGCTGAGTGCAATAGCCCTTGGTGGTCGCCACGGCGATCTCCGGTCCCGCATAGGTGTAAACGCAACGATCCGCCTCTCTTGCAATGGTGGTCTCCACCGCATTGACAATGGCCAACGTGGGCAAGCCCACGCTCTTTGCGTACCGCAATGCCGCCAGCGTATCTGCGGTCTCCCCCGACTGGGAGATCACCAAAACCAGCGTCCCCTCGGCAGCAAGAGGCGGATGATAGCGATATTCAGAGGCGATGTGGCAGGTGGCGGGAATGCCGGCCACGCGCTCCAGCAGGTCAATGCCCACCAGACCTGCGTGCATGGCAGAGCCGCAGGCCACGATCTGCACGCCCGTGATCTGTCGCCAGAAATCTACCGTAATACCATCCGCCGAAAAATCCGGCAGTCCCTCCCGTATGCGGGAAGATACCGACTTCCGCACCGCCTCGGGCTCCTCGTGCATTTCCTTGCACATAAAGTGGGCAAAGCCGCCCTTTTGCGCGGATTCCGGCGTCATGGTGCTTCTGATCCAGGCGGGAATGATCTTCTCCCCTCCGGCACGAAGCAGCACCGCACCATCGGGCGAAAGGTGCGCCAGCTCTCCCTCCTCAAGACAACGATATTCAGTTGTGAAGGGCAGCAACGCCGTCAGGTCGGAGGCGAGATAAAAGCCGTCGGCTCCCCGTGCCAGAAGCAACGGGCTCCCCTGGCGAATAGCGAAAACCTCTCCCGGGCGATCCTCAAACAGCACGCCAAAGGCATAAGAGCCCTTCATGCGCGCGGTAGCCTGCAGAATGGCTGCCACGGGGTCTCCACTGGCTGCATAGCAGGCGTCAATGAGCGCGGCCGCCGCCTCGGTGTCGGTTTCCGACAGAAATTCCACACCGTTTGCGGACATTTCTGCTTTGATCTCCTTATAATTTTCAATGATCCCGTTGTGCACCAGCGTCACTCGCCCCACTTGATGGGGGTGCGCATTGCGATCGGAGGGGCCACCGTGGGTAGCCCAACGGGTGTGCCCGATGCCGGAGGTGCAGCCCTCCAGCGACAGCGCCGTCAGCCGCTCCTCCAATGCGCCGATACGCCCACGGCATTTCACCGTGACGATACCCTCCTCGGTGGTAGCGGCAAGCCCCACCGAATCATAACCGCGGTACTCCAGCACCGACAGCCCCTTCGTAATCTTGGGAAGGGCATTGCTGCTTCCCGTATAACCAATAATTCCACACATGTTTGTGTACCCCGAAAACGGGGTGGATCTCTATCAAAAATATTCAAAAACGCGCCCCGTTTCCTGTCCTTTCTCTAAATTTGGGCGCACGAAAAAAGCCTTCCCGTTTTTTGCTTTTTTCGGGAATGTGATCGTGCTATGGTGAGAATGGACAGGTAGTTGTTTTGCAGTTGCCCGCATATTTGCCTGTTTTTCACGGCGTCTCGTCGCCGGAGAGGCACCCGCCGAATATCTCGATGACCTCTCTCCTCGTCAACCGTCTGACACAACGTCCCGTCAGACGGTCTGGCGCTATCATGACCCGGATTTCACGGGGGATCTCTTTTCATCTGCTTTGCTCAAGGCGCGGTGGCGGGTCACTGCTTTTTCACAATGACCCCGCCGGTTTTATAAATGCTATCCGCCGGCACGAAGCCGCGTACCATGGAAAGCGGATATACGTTGGTGCGGGGGGCGATCACCGTGCCCGGGTTCAGCACGCTACCCGCTCCCACCTCCACCAGGTCGCCCAGTATGGCGCCCAGCTTCCGATACCCCGTTTGGATCCTTTCGCCGTTACAGACGACGGAAACGGGGGTTTTGTCGCTTTTGATATTCGAGGTCATGGCGCCGCCGCCCATATGAGCCTTGTAGCCAAGGATGCTGTCCCCCACGTAATTGAAGTGCGGCACCTCTACCTCGTCAAATAAAATACAGTTTTTCAGCTCCGTGGAATTGCCCACCACGGCACCCGCACCGACGATCACGCTGCCCCGGATGAAGGCGCAATGCCGCACCTCTGCCTCCTCGCAGATGATACAGGGGCCGGTGATCGAGGCGTTTTCCGCCACGGTGGCGCTTTTGGCCACCCACACGTCCTCGCCCCGCTTCTCATAGCGCTCCGGGGGCAGCGTCGCGCCCGTTTGCCGAATGAAATCGGCAAGCTGCGGCAAAGCCTCCCAGGGGTACGTGACCCCCACCAGCAGCGGTGCTGCTATGGTATTGGAAAGATCAAAAAGCGCGTTTACTTGCAGCTCTTGCATACCGTACACCTCACTCATTTTGCGGGAGCCTTGGCAAGCCCCTCGCTGTGTATCACGGCCACCACCTCGTCTGCATACGCAGAGCAAAGCGCCTCCGTGGCCGCCTCTACCATCACGCGCACCACCGGCTCGGTGCCGCTTTCCCGCAAAAGGATGCGGCCTTCGCCGTTCAAACGCGCGCTCACCGCCGCAATGGCAGCCTGCACGCTTGCGTTTTCCCGCACAGCGGCCTTGTTATCCACCCGGACGTTTCGCGTGATCTGGGGAAACATCTTCACAGCTTCGGCCAGCTTTGACAGCGGCTGCTTGCTGCTGATAACGGCCTCCATCACCTTGATGGCCGTGAGAATGCCGTCACCCGTGGTGGCGTATTTCGACAGGATCACGTGGCCGGACTGCTCACCGCCGAGGCAATAGCCGTTCTGCTGCATGTTCTCGTAGACGAAGCGATCGCCCACCGTGGTCTGCTCGTAGCGGATGCCCGCCGCGTCCAACGCCCGGTAAAGCCCCAGGTTAGACATAATGGTGGTCACCACTGTGTTTTCCACAAGGGCTCCCTTGCCCCGCAGATGCTGTGCCAGCACGTACATGATGTGGTCACCGTTCACCACCTCACCCCGCTCGTCCACGGCGATGCAACGGTCCGCATCACCGTCAAAGGCAAAGCCGATATCCAGGCCCTCGCGCTTCACGTACTCCGCCAGCACCTCAATGTGGGTGGAGCCGGCCTCGCGATTGATGTTCAGGCCGTTGGGCTCGGCGTTGATCACGTAGGTCTTGGCGCCCAGCGCCTCAAACACGCTTTTGGCGATCATCCAGGAGCTGCCGTTTGCACAGTCAAGTCCCACGCGGAAGGCCCGGAAGGAATACTGCGAGAGCGAGATCAGATAGCCGATATAGCGATTTCTGCCGGCGGCATAGTCCACGATCTGCCCGATATCCGCACCGGTGGCAAGGGGAAGATCCTCCCCCGCAATGCCAAGGGCTGCAAGATCACCGTCCAGATACAGCTCGATCTCGGTAATGGTAGCGTCGTCGATCTTCTCGCCCCGTTTGTTAACCAATTTGATGCCGTTATCGGTGTAGGGGTTATGACTGGCGGAGATCATAATGCCGCAATCGAAGTCGTCCCCCGCCACCGCAAAGGATACGCTGGGGGTGGTAGTGACGTGCAGCATATACACGTCGGCGCCGGAGGCGGTGAGCCCCGCCACAATGGCATATTCAAACATATAGCTGGAGCGTCTTGTGTCCTTTCCGATGACCGCGCGCACCCGGTGTCCGTCCTCCTTGCCGTAGTACCAGCCAAGAAAGCGCCCGATCTTGTATGCGTGCTCCGAGGTAAGGGTCACTCCCGCCTCTCCCCGGAACCCGTCCGTTCCAAAATACTTACCCATTCAATATTATCCTCCGTTTCAAAGTTTCGCGCCTTATGAAAACAGGTTCGGAAATACCACCCTTTATTATAACACAAAGGAAAGAAATTGTCAATGCCCCTGGCGGATGGCTCCTCTCGGGAAAGCCGCACCGTTTGCGGGCTTTTCCCCCTACAGTATATGCAGACGCCGCTCTGCCACGCGCACCGCGAAAAAGCCCGGCTGCGATTCCCCCGGCGCCAAAAACGCCGCACTTGGCCTCCCGTTTATAGCACGTTCCGCAGAAAAAAGAAGTTTTTTTCGGTTTTCTCTTGCTTTTTTTCGCGTTTTGCTTTATAATTTGTTCCGTAGCCGTAAGAGAGTCGAACACATAAGGTTATAAGCGGCATATTTTCCCATATTCATCGCCAAAATTATCTTAAATATTCGTATATTCCTCAATAATTTTGGCTCGGCTCTGGAAAAATCTGCTCGCTTATAACTGCTTCGCACCTTACGGCGAA
>JAFTQT010000137.1 GCA_017462615.1 Clostridia bacterium
ATTGCCGCGTCGCAGAACGCGAGCAAAACGCGATTTGCGATGCGTGATGCGAAAACGGCAACAGGAAAGAGGAGGCGGTTTTTGTCAAAAAGAGCCTCCTCTCCCTCAATCAGGGCGCTTTTGCAAAAGTGCCCTCCTCCTTCTCCCGCTTTTCCCCGGCGAAGCAAAAAGGTCGCGGCATTCCTATATGCCGTGACCTTTTTGATGAAAACGCTTATCCGTCAAGCCCGTCGTCCTCAAAGTCCTCACCGATGCCCAGATGGTTGAGATACCCTTGGGCGGTAGGCAGCACCTTGCGGGGCTTATTGCCGTCGGCAGCGCTGACGAGTCCCAGCTCCTCCATACGGTCAATGATCTTGGCGGCGCGGCCGTAACCAACGCCGAGGCGCCGCTGCAGCAGCGACGTGGCCACCTTTTGGGTCTCCACGGCCAGCTCCACGGCCTCTACGAATTTAGGATCCTCGTTGCCGTCGTCGTCGTAATCCATATCGTCCATGCCCTTCTTGTCGCTCTTGGCGGCCTTGGCCATCTCCACCTCGATCTGATCCATAAAGGCCTGGTTATACTGCACGGGAGCGTTATGGCTCCGCACCCAGGAGACCACGCGACCCACCTCGCTGTCCGACACGTAGGGGCCCTGCACACGCACGGGCGTCATCATGCCCGAGGGCATGTAGAGCATATCACCCTTACCCGTCAGGGTCTCGGCACCGTTGATATCCAGAATGGTACGGGAATCCACCTGCTGCTTCACCGTAAAGGCGATACGGGAGGCGATATTGGTCTTCAGCTTACCCGTAATGACGTCCACGGAGGGGCGCTGGGTACCAATGATCAGATGGATGCCGGCGGCACGCGCCTTCTGCGCAATACGGCAGGTAAAGGTCTCGGGATCGTTGTTGGAGCAGCTCATTTTCAGATCGGCAAACTCGTCGATGACGATGATGATGCGGGGCAGATGCTCTCTTTCGGGGTCGTTCTTCACCATCTCGTTGTAGGAGTCCAGCTCGCGCACGCCGATATCCTTGAAGAGACTAAAGCGCCGCTCCATCTCCTGTACCGCACAGGACAGCGCACCCGCCGCCCGCTGCATATCGGTGATGATGGGCATATACAGGTGAGGAATGTGCTCGTAGGGGGCAAATTCCACCTGCTTGGGGTCGATGAGGATGAGGCGCAGATCCTCCGGCGAGGTCTTGTACAGGAGGCTGATAAGGATCACGTTGATGCACACGGATTTACCGGAGCCGGTGCTACCCGCGATCAGCAGGTGAGGCATGGCAGCGAGATTACACATCTGCACCGTGCCGCCAATGTCAAGACCGAGGGGCACCTCCAGGGGCTTTTTGGACTCCAGGAACGCGGGATCCTCCAGAACGGTGCGCATATAAACGGTCTCGCGCACCCGGTTGGGCACCTCCACGCCGATGCTGCGTTTGCCCATCACAAGACCCTCGATACGCACGTGTGCGCCCATGCTGAGGGAGATATCGTCGATACGGTTCTGAATGGAGCGCACCGAAACGCCGGCCTCCGGCGCGAACTCGTAGCGGGTGATGGAGGGACCGTGGAAGCAATCGATGCGCTCCTGGATCCGCAGACCGAAGTCGGCCAAAGTCTGGCGCAGACGCTCCTTTTTATCCTCCATTTCGTCGTAGAAATCACCGTGCACACCCTGATCCTCGTTGAGCAGCGTCACGGGCGGAACGGTATACACGATGGGCTCGGGCTCCGGCTCCTCGGCGGGTGCGGTGGCGGTCAGTACCGTGGGCTTCGGCGCCATGGGAATGACTCGCTCCTTCGTTTGCGGCACCGACTTTGCGGGCGAAGGCGTGGGCTTAGGCTCCTGCGGCAGCTCCTCGACGGGTGTGGCAAAGAGCATATTTTCGCTGCCGGCACCGGGGAAGTCGGGATCGGAGATCCCCTCCTCCATGGGCAGCTCCTCCTCGTCACTTGCCGGGCGCAGACCCAGCTCCTCCTCTACGGGAGCGGGTGCGGGGGCTGCCTCCTCCCCGTCGGTCGCAACGGCAAAGGGTGTGTCAACGTCCTCTGCGGGCAGAATTCCGGATGGCACAGGCACATCCTCCTCCGGCAGGGCGTGGGGCGTGATCACGATACGGGAGCTGTTATCGGTCTTTTCCCGCTTCGGCTCCGGGCGAACCGGCAAGGCGAAGGGGGCGTAATAGTTATCCGAGGGCTTGGGCGCGGGCTTCGGCTCCTCTGCGGCCGGCTTACGATCCCGATAGGAATGAATGGTAGGATCGGGGCGAGGAGCGGGCGTTGGCGTGTCGGGCATTTCCGGCACGTCGTCCGGCAGATCCAGCACATCTGGCGTCGCGGGCGGCGTGGGCTGCGGCTTCTTTTCCTCCTTACCGTACATTTCATACATGGCCTTGCGGCGGCGCTTATCCGCCTCCGCCTGCCGCTTTTCCTCCTCCCGGCGGCGGGCACGCTCGCTGATGGGGGGCTCCGCTACCACGTCGGGCTCATTCTCCCCGAAATCATAGCCGGGCTTTTCCTCCCCATCCAGGGGACGCGGGTTGCGCCAGACGGGAGCCTGGGGCTCTGCAGGATTCCCTGCGTCCGCGCCGTCATCCTCACCATCCGCGTGGATGGAAGTCCGCGACGTCCGTGCGGGCACGGGACGGCGCGCCAGCTCGATCCTGCACTTGATGCGCTGATACAGATCCGTGGGGGTCAGACCCACCATATAAATACCGATCAGCAGCAGCACCGGCACCACCAGCAGACAGGTGCCCACAGGGCGCAGGCAAAAGCCGATCCACTCACCGAGAAAGCCGCCCACAAGGCCGCCGCCGTGCCGCGCCATGCCGCCGGCATACAGCACGCCGGCCTCCACGGTCACGCGAACGCTATCCCCGTCAAGGAACACGTGCACGATGCCGGAAAGCAGCGAAAAGAACAAAAAGGTCAGGATCAAGCGCTTGGCAAGGATCCGCCGTGCCACAAAGCGCCGCCAACGGAAGGCCAGCACCACCAGCACGAAGGGCAAGGCGTAGGCAATGGGGCCAAAAAGGCCGCACAAAAAGCCGGAGAACCAGCTGCCCAGCACACCTACGGCCGATCCCTTACCGTACAGCTCCAGCACGAAGCAGGTGAGGGCGAACAGCGCGATCCAGAACAGCACGAAGGGGAACACCTGATGGAAGGTGCCCTTGCGCTCCTTGGTGGTGGAAAGGGGCGTTTCCTCCAGAGGGGGCTGCGTCTCACGCGCTACATGCGCTTTTTCCCGCTCCGCGCGGCGCGCTTCCTTGCGACTGATCCGCTCCTCCTGCTTTTCCTCCCGCTCCTCCTGCGGCGCCCTTTGCGCCTTGGGCTTTTCCTGATGCGCCTCGCTGACAGGTGCCGTCCGCTCACGGCGGGGCGGAGGCGTTGGCGCCTGCAGCTTGGTGCCGCCGCGTCTTTTTACCCGGTCGTTTTCTACGTTTTGATCCTTGACTTCCCGCATATCCGTTTCCTTTCCACAAACTGTATCTTGTCGGCAGGCATAGCCTGGCACCGACGGCGCAAACTATGTCGTAGCCATACGTTATATAAATATCCAATTTATAGTATAACACCTTTTGCCGCCCGCCGCAAGGACGGATTTTAATAATTTTTCTTAAGAATCTTATATTTTTGTGTAAAATACGGGAGAAAACCACCATGAAACGCTTTTTTCGACGCACACTGCCCGTGCTGGCCGTAGGGCTGGGCGCCGGGCTGCTGAACGGCGCCCTGGGTGCCGGAGGCGGCATTCTCATCGTCCTGTGCCTCCGTCCGCTGCTGAAGGGGGAGGAGAACCGCCGGGTCTATACCACCGCCCTCAGCGTGACCCTGCCCCTTTCCGTGCTGACGCTCCTCCGCTATTGGCGGGGCGGCGCTCTGACGGGGGCGGCACCGCTTTCTCTGCTGTTGCCTGCCCTTGCGGGCGGTGCTCTTGGCTCTCTTTTGCTGCGCCGCCTGCCCCAGGGCGTGCTTTCCCGTATTTTTGCCGCCGTGGTGCTGCTCTCCGGCGTGCTGATGGTGGTGTAGGATGTGGCGCTTGCTTGCGGTGCTGCTCACCGCCACACTCTCCGGCCTCGGCGTGGGCAGCGCCGGTATTCTGGTGCTGTATCTCGTTCGTGTGGAGGGGCTTGCCCAGCTCACCGCCCAGGGGCTGAATCTGATCTTTTTTCTCTGCTCCTCCGGCGTATCGTTGCTTCTTTGTCTGCGAAAGGCCCCGCCTCTGTGGCGCTATCAGGGATTGCTGCTGCTCCTGGGCGTGCCCGGCGCTTTGCTGGGCGCGGAGCTGGCGCATTTTCTGCCGGAGGGGGTGCTGCGCTGTGCCTTCGGCATCTTTCTCATGGGCTGCGGCGTCCTCGGTCTTTTCGGAAAGAAAAAAGACTAAAATCCACACCGTTTGGGGGGATATGCGCCAAAACACGCCCGTCTTGAACGATGTCGATATTTCTAAAAAAGAAGCAAAAGGCAGAGTCAAACTCTGCCTTTTGCTTTTTATATCCGTTGCAGGAGGTAGCTTTTACCTGCGGGCGAGGAGAAGACGGGAGAAAATTCCTCTCCGGAAAAAAGATCTATCCACCGCGTCTTCGGCGGCAGCGCGATGCGCTGCTCTCCATCCTGCACGGTGTGCAAAAAGAGGTGACTTTCGCTGGCATAGATCACCGCATCCTGCTGGCTATACACCCATACGCCTGCCCGGCGGTAAAAATCCCGGAGCGTGGCAGGGGTGACGTCGGCGTTTTCCGCCGTGACGGTGAAGATGGGCAGCTCCGTCTGTCGGATCCGGCGGCTGTCTGCCGTTTCGCAGGGCTCCAGCAGCACAAAGGCTCTGTAACGGTGTCGGATCTGATCAAAATCCGAGGTAAGATACAGATCGTAAGGCACGCCGGTCTTGCCCAGCACCTCCCGAATATCGTATAGCACCCGCTGGGTGGTGGGATCATCGTCGGCAAAGTGCGCCACCGCACGCTCGTCAAAGAGCAAGGCTACCTCGGCACGGCTCTCTGCGGACAGCGCTCGCGCCGCCTC
Source organism: Clostridia bacterium (assembly GCA_017462615.1). Lineage (GTDB taxonomy): Bacteria > Bacillota > Clostridia > Oscillospirales > CAG-272 > Firm-07. The sequence goes on from JAFTQT010000137.1 coordinate 5,032, forward strand.
GCTGATCTCTCTCGCCCGCCGCATAAAGTCCATATAGGCGGGGTCCGCAAACCAGCCGCCCCACATATCGAACCACCAGCTGGCGTGACCGTGCACCAGCGCTCGCGCAAAATGCATTTTGAGGATCTCCAGCGTGGTTTCCCGATCCGGTCCGAACCACAGTGGCGACTGATAGCGCGGCAGGTCGGAATAAGCCCTTGAAAGATGGGTGCGGGTGTCGTTTTCGGAAAAATACAGCTTACCATGGAGCTTCAGGGAGTGCAGCGCCAGCATATAGGAATGATTGCGCCCCGGCTCCCTTGTCTTTGCGTAGGAAACGGGCGAGCAAATGAAGTCGATATCGGGGCACTCCAGCACCTGCCGAAGATCATTGTGGGTAAAACAGCGGTAGCATTTTTCCAGGGTGTAGCCGTAAAAGGTGCCCACCACCAGCCGCCGATCCGTCAATGCCTTAATGCGGGCGGCAAATTGGCAGATGCGAGCGGCCGTGATCTCCGAAAGATATCGGAAATACTCGTATTCGCTATTCTTCCGCCCCTCGGCCACCTGTCGGGCAAAGCCCTCTCTTGACCGCTTTCCGATGCCGCCCCGCTGATCGTAGGAAAACCACTCCTCGGTGTTGCCACCGGCGATCTGGTAGCCGATGATATGGTCGCAGTAGTCGGCAGCCTCAATATGCGCGACGAACAGCCCCAGCAGTCGCTCCACCTCCGCCGCCCACAGATCGGAGGCAAAGCACACCCGACGTATATCCGGCAGCGTTGTGGGGCCTTGGTCATTCAACTCCTCCGGGTGCGCCACCTCCCATTCCCGGCTGAGCCCCACGTTGACGCGAGGAAAGATCATCGCGTCGGGACAAACGGCGAGAATATTGCGAACGTCCCGGTCAAAATGGGAAAAATCCGGCTCCTCTCCGTCAAAAATCCCCTTGGAGAACACCTCCAGGCCGGAGGTGGAATTGAGGGTGTTGGTGCCAAAAAACACACAGGTGGAAAAGAGCTTGTAGCCCGCCTCGGCAAAATCCCGGTAGCAATTGCGCTCCGGCAGATAGGTAATGTAGGCCACGGTATCGATCTCGTGACCGTTGACCGTCAGGCGCTGGGCACCGTTCTTGGTAATGACGGCAGAGGTGATCCCTTTCATTGCTTTTTCTGCTTCCTTTATGGTGTAGGCGTCAGGTATGGCCGGCGTTTCAAAAAGAGCGCGCTTCGCGGCCTCGCGCAGCAGCGCGGCCTCGTCAGCTGCCAGCTCACCCGTAAACGTGGCCGTGGTGGGGTCCACATCCAGCACCCTGCCCAGCAGCGTGGCGGCGGCGAGATAGCTCCCCGCATAGGACGGGTGTGATTGGTCAGGGTTGTAAAGCCCGATATCCACTTCGCTGTGCAGCACGTCGCGGAAGGCAAGCCCCACGTGTGCCACGGGGATCTGCAGCTCCCGGCCGATGGCCTCATAGGCCGCTGCCAGGCGCCAGGTCATTTCCTCGCTGGTCCAGCCGTGCTTTTCCAGCGTGGGGCTGCCTGGCTCTCGCCCCCAGGTGGCGTACAGCACCGGCTTCGCGCCGGTTTGGCGGATCCTTGCCGCCAGGTCACGCACGGAGGCGTAGAAATCCGCAGCGTTTTCGCCGGCGGGGCGCACGCTTTGCTCCTGCAGGATCACGAAATCGTACGGCTCCTTTCCGGAAAGCGCCGCCGCAACCCTGGCGCCGCACTCGTCGGCGGGATCCGCATGACGATAGAGCTGATAGCCGCCCTTGGTGATGGAGGTTACCTCCATTTCATGCCCCAGGGAAGCGGCCAGCCTTTCAAAAATGGCAGTGGGCATATCGTTGTAGTAGGTATAGCTGTTTCCAATAAACAGCACGCGACAGATCTTGGACATCACGTTTTCTCCTTTGGAATGTAACCTTATTATGATATTGTAGCGCACGAAACCGCATTTTGCAACCCCCAAACGGTAGAGTTGTGACAAAAGACGACAAATTTACGGCAGATGGAGCATTTTTGTCTTTACAATCGGGGCGCTTTGTGCTATACTGAAGCTATCAAAGCAACCGGAGGCTTTCTATGGGCAACAAACGGGTATTTATCGGCTGGAACGGTGAGGATAACAAGGAGATCGCCCGCAAGATCGGCAATCGTCTGAGCACGGCGGGGTATCTTTCCATCGTCGGCGGCCAATGGCGGAAATCGCTGACCGTCAGCGAGGAGATCATCCAACAGATGAACGGCTGCGAATTTGCCATCATTCTGATTGAAAAGGAGACCCGCACGGATCAGCATGGCAAGGTCACCAGCATGGGCTTTAACCCCAACGTGATGATGGAGCTGGGCTATATGCTCCACAAGGTCACCGACCCCAACCGCATCCGTCGTATTCTCATCAATATGGAGCCAAGCGAGCTTCCCTCCGACCTGCAGGGCTCCTGGAGCCTGGCGGTGAAAAAGCCCCCCTACGAGCCCGGAGACGACGAGGCGCGGGAGCAGGCGCTGGCCGCCGTGGTCGACGAGGTGGTGGCCGACTTTCTCGATTATATGCAGGTGGTGATCACCAACACCGATAAGCTGGACTATTTTGACAAATGGGAGGCAAACGGGCTGGATATTTACGAATATGAGGGGCAATCCCGCATTTCGGAAAAGCTGATCTACGGCATGCAGGCCACCATCTATTCCGGTGAATTCGAGCGCCTGTATCAAAAGCTTTTGCTCATCAAAAACCAGCTTGCCAAAAAGGATCAGTTCGGTGATTATCCTTGTGTTGCCTGCGCCATTGCGGTGCTTAACGTCTTCGTTTCCACCAAGCGTCTGACGGAGCCGCTCACTGAGCTGCAATTTGAAAAGCTTTACGAGGCGCTGTCCCTGGAGTACGAAAAGGATATCCGAGACAAGGATCTGCGCACCTGGTGCCGGATCTTCCGGGTGGACAAGCAGGAGCTTTGCTGTGAGCTGTTTGCGGAGACCCTGGAGGACGACGAGGAAAAGATCGACTATTATCTGGAGGCGCTGTCCCTTTGCCACCGCGTGATCGAAATGATCGAGGCGCACGTGCGGGAGGGGGAAAACGGTGAGATGCACCGGGACGCCAAATACGCGCTGCTCTATAAGGCCTTTGCCAGCCGCAACGTGTCACAGATACACAAGCGCCTTGCCCAGCTGCAGCCGGAAAAGGCAGCAGAGCACCTTGCGGAGCAGAAAAAGTATTGCGCCATCACCCTCCGGAATCGCAAGGAGCTTTACGACTACTACAAGGGCACACCCCGGGAAACTGCCCTGTCCATGGACTTCATCAAGCAGGAATACGTGCTATCCCTGGCAGAGCAGGCCAAATTCGAGGAAAGCAGAATTGAAAAAAGAAGGATCGACAGCAACGTGAAGCTCATCGTCAGCGAATGGCGGGAGCGCAATCAGGTACGCAATATGATTTTTGAAAAGGTAGAGCAAGAGGTGGGGCGCTTTGCTCCCGCCGCAAAGGAGTGATGGTATGAAGAAAAAAGTAGCGCTTCTGTGCGATTACGGTCTGGACGACGCGCTGGCTACGCTGTATCTGCTGCGATACGCCGAGCGCTTCACGCAAATTGATATTCTGCCCATTGGCGGCAATTTCCCGCGGGAAACCTCCTTCACGAACGCCAAGCGTCTCCTTACCTACGGAGAAGCCGTGCCGCGGCAGCTCCGCCTGGTGGATACCGTCACGGCACCGCAAAGCGAGAGCTGCATCCCGGAGATCCACGGCAAGGACGGCATGGGAGACGTGCTGCCCACCGATTACAGGGAGATGGCTCCGGTCATTTCCTACGAGCAATGGCTCTCGGAGCTGGATGACAGCTACGTGATCGTCAGCCTTGGCCCCTGCACCATCACCCGGGATATTCTGGAAAGGAAGGGGGCTCTCCCCCTCATTCTGATGGCCGGCAACGTGGCCGAGCCACCCAATTATAACGGCTATGAATTCAATCACGGTATGGATACCGCCGGCTTTGCCGCCGCAGTACGCTACCCCCACGCGGTAGCTACGCTGGATACCTGCCACGCGCCCACCTGCAACCTCATTGGCCAGACTTTGCCCACGGAGGGGCTCTTTGCCCGCATGCTGCACCGCTATCTGGCGCTTTCCCGCGGACGGGGAGAGACCGTGTGCAGCGTATATGATATGGTGGCGGTGGTTTATCTGATCCACCCCGAGCGCTTTCGGACGGAGGCGGTGGTTGACCCTCAGGGCAATCATCTTTCCCTGCTGCGGTACATCAGCGAAAAATCCATTCTCGCGGACTGACAAAAACCAAGCAATAAAGGGCGATCCCGGAAAATGCAGCTTCATTTCACAGGGTCGCCCTTTTTCTACCAACAGCAAGAAGGTGGAGCAATTATGTCAAAAAAGTATTTTGAAAATGAAAAAATTCATCTCTTCGTTGCTGACAGCCAGCGCGTAGCGCCCCACACGCACCCCTTTTTGGAGCTGGCCTACGTGCGTCGCGGCGAAGCGCTGCACACCGTGGCCAATCGGCAATATCCCATCAAACGGGGTGACTTTTTCATCATTGACTACCATACGAGTCACGCCTACGACAGCAAAGGCTCCGAGCCCCTGGAGATCATCAACTGCCTCTTTTTACCGGATTTTATTGATCCGGCCCTGGCGCTTTGCGACACGCTGGAAAAGCTGCTGCGGCATTATCTGATCCGGATGCAGTCAAGCACCCTCCATCCGGATCCCGCGGCCTATTGCTTTCGAGATGAGGACGGCACCATGCTGGCGCTGCTCTCCGGCATGCTGCAGGAATATGAGGAAAAGGCCGCCGGCTACACCGAGGTGCTGCGCGCCAGCCTCATTACGGTGTTGATCCGCTCGGTTCGTCAGCTTTCCTTTGCCCCGGCTGCCGGCGGCGCTATGGCCGAGGCAGAGGCGCATATCCGTACCCATTTCGCCGACCCGCTCACCATGGAGGCGCTGGCACGGCAATACAATTACAGCGCCCCCTATTTCAGTCAGCGCTTCAAGCAAACCACAGGACTCACCTTTACCGCTTATCTGCGGCGCACGCGCATGGAGGAGGCTTGCCGACTGCTTGCCAACACCGACACAAGGATCATCGACGTGGCGGCACAGGTAGGCTACCGGGATCTGGACGCGTTTCTCGCTGCCTTCAAGGCAACGCAGGGCATGTCCCCCCGCAGCTTTCGCAAATACATCAAGGGCTGATCACGGCGCGCGGTGCTGCTCCCGCCAAAAGCGGGGGGAGATACCGTGGCGCCTTTTGAACACCTTTGAAAAATAGGCCGTGCTGGAAAAACCGCATTTTTCCGCTACCGTTTCCACACTAAATGGCGAATTTCGAAGTAGCCCCTCCGCCGCCTCCAGTCGTTTTCCGGTGAGATATTCCACAATGGTGGTGGAAAACGCCCGTCGAAAACTCTCCGTCAGCGTCACGGTGCTGCAATGAAAATGCAGCCCCAGCTCGGAAAGCGTCAGCTTGCGGTGAAAATTACGGTCAAGATAGATCAGCACCAGCTCTGCCAGATCGCGCTCGCGCTCATCCAAAAGCCCGCGCTCCACGATATACCGCCCCAGGATCTCCATGGCCCGCAGCAGCGCCTCTCGCGCTGCCGGCGCGGGGGCGGCCAGCTCTGCCACCAGTGCCGCAAGCTCCTCTCTGCTATGAAGCTTTCCTACGTAAGGCAGCGCCTCCTCCAGGGCCAGCGCCCGCTGCGCCGGCGAGGGATCAATGGCCTCTCCCGCAAACAGAAAGCCCAGCAATCGCTCCCCTACAAAAAGCGGGACCACCGCCTCAAAGAGGCCGAAGGGACAGGTGAACACGTAGGGCTTGCCCGTTTTCTCCACCACCGCAAAGGCGGCGCGGTCGGAGTGAAAGCACCGGGCGAGTCCCCGAGGATCGGTCTGCACGGCAGCGCAATAGCCTGCCCGGCCGCTGCCGCCATCCCCGGCGACACAATGCTGCTGACGATCATACAGCGTGACCCGCACGCCGGTGAGCAGATAGACGTCACGCAGCAGAGTAAAGAGCTCTTGTTGCTTCACAGAGGGTTCCTCCTTGTCATTTCGATAAGTTAATTATAGAAAAAAAGCAACCGTCTGTCAAGTAATATTCAAAAAATTATGGATTTTGCAAATTTTTTTACGGATTTTCTATGGTTTTTACCATAAAACGCGTTATAATGAATATAAAAAACGAAAAAGGAGCTTGTTATGGCTAAAAGAAGCTTGCAGACCGGTGTTGCCTATCACGGCAACAGAATGCCCAGCCACGTGCGCGCCGATATGGCGGAGATCGCCCGGGCGGATATGGATATCGTGGTACATATGCTCTCTCACACCGACTGGGAGCGCCACAAAACCGTCATGAAGGACATTTTCGCCATCACCGAGGATGCGGGAATGGAGGTTTGGGTGGATAACTGGGGCCTTGGCGGTGCGCCGGGCGACAAATCCCATTTCCTCTCCTACCATCCCGACGCCCACATGATGAACAGCGACGGCACCATTCACCCCTATCAGGTCTGCCTCAACAGCCCCGAGTACCGTCAATTCGTAAAGGATTGGCTCTATACGGTGGCCGAGATCGGCGGAAAGACCGTTTTCTGGGACGAACCCTTTTTCCCCACGCCCAAGCCCAAGTCCCCGGAGGATCGTGTGATCTACACCTGCCGCTGCCCCCGCTGCCAGAAGATGTATGAGGAGCGCTACGGCAAGGAAATGCCTACTCTCCTTTGCCCGGAGGTGGATGTATTCCGCTCCGCCACGCTGCTGGATTATTTCGGTGAGATCACCGAATACAGCGCATCCCTTGGCCTTTACAACGCCGTGTGCGTCATGCTGAAGCCCCATTACGGCATCAGCCTTGACACCCTCGACCAGATCTGCAGCCTGCCCCATCTGCACAACGTGGGCTCTGACCCCTATTGGTACAGCCACGGCGAGGACGTGAATCCCTATCAGTTCGTCTATGAAAAGACCAAGAAGAATATGCAGATCGCCACCGATTACAAGAAGGACCACAACGTGTGGATCCAGACCTATCACGTGCCTCGCGGCCGGGAGGAGGAGATCATCGAGGCCACCGCTGCCGCCTATGACGCCGGTGCCCGTACGCTGCTTGCCTGGGGCTATATGGGCAGCGAATCCAACGACTACCGCGCCGAGAATCCGGAGCGCACCTGGAACATCACAGTAGAGGCTATGCGCCGCATCCGCGCCGTGGAGCGGGATCGCATCTGGGAAGAAAACCGAAAGAAATTCATGCATTGATGGGGGCGCTATGACAAATGCGTTGCTGATCCTTGCCATCATTCTGCTTTATACGCTGCAGTCCTTTCTGTGCAGAAAATACACCGACCACTACCCCGGTAAGGCCCATATGGCCTCGCCGGTGTTCACCGCCGTCAGCGGTGCCACCGTGGTGGCGGTCTGCTTTGCGGTGTCCGGCTTTTCCTTCAAGGCCAGCGGCCTCACGGTGCTGCTGGGCTTTGCTAACGCCCTCACGCTGCTTGGCTATAACTATTTCATCGTCAAGGCCTCCCAGACCGGTGCACATTCGGTGATGATGGTATTTTCCATCACCGGTTGCATTACCGTATCCGCTCTGACCGCGCACCTTGCCTTTGGAGACGAGCTTTCCATCTTCAAGCTTCTGGCGCTCCTTGGCGTGTTCCTTTCGGTGTACCTCATCAGCCACCGCAAGGGTGAGCGCCTTGCCGCCGGCAAGGCCTTCATCCCCGCTTGCATCGGTCTTGGCCTTTGCAACGGCGCCTACAATGCGCTCCTGGACGTGCAGCAGCGCCTCAGCGGCACGGAGGAAAAGGAGGAGCTGGTGGCGATCACCTACGGCGTGGCCGTTCTGGTTTCACTTTTTCAGATGCTGCTCCGGGAAAAAAAGGAGCTGCCCCGCGCCTTCCGGCAGTCGAGGCTCTCCCTTTCGTTTCTGCTGATCTGCTCCCTCATCACCGCCTTTGCCATCAACGTGCTGGTCTACGTGCTGCCCCTGGTGGACGTGACGCTGCTGTATACCTTCCAGAACGCGGGCGTGATGCTACTCAGCGTCCTTGCCTCCTGCGTGTTCCTGAAGGAGAGGCTTTCTCCCGTCAATATCGTGGGCGGCGTGCTGATGTGCGGCTCGCTTGTGATGGTTTCGCTCTTTTGATGCACAAATTCATATCAAAAAACGCCATTTCTCGCCTCTGCAACCTTAGCAGAGAAAACACGAACACCACCAAGGACTTATCTTTGGTGGTGTTTTGATATTGGAGGCTAACAAAAAGGCGAGACGGAGGGATTGTAAAAAGTAAAATTCTATCGAAAACAATCCCTCAGTCAACCTTTATTACTCCGCTTCGCTTCGTAGCAAGTTTGCTTCGCAAACATTGCGGCTGACAGCTCCCTTTACACAAGGGAACCTTTGCTACACCGTTTTTCTCAGCGGATAGTGTGTTTGGGCTTCTGCCCGATGGTACGTGGATTGCCATGCGCTATGCTTGCCACGGAGAAAATAATTATGTTGACTGTTCTTCCATCTTATAGTATAATATTATCGATAAATCCAGTTTAACAAAGTGAGGAAAAAGATGAAACTCTTATGGCAAAGCAAGTTTGATAATTTTGATTTAGTAAGAACTTCTCCTTTGTATTACATAGGCATGGCTGAACGAGAGGAAGCTGCTCTGAATTGCTGGTTCTTTGACCGTAGTGTGGGTATGAAATTAGTTTCTTTTGATGCTCAAAATGGTCAAATTATTGCTTATAGAAAAGACGGAAAGATCAGCAAGAAATCTTCTGAAAGAAAAACAAATTCACACAATTTAACATTGGATGATTTTGTTTTTGGGGAGTACACGATCTCCCATTATGGTGAGTGGGGATATATGTGTAAGAAAAACGGTCAATTATTGTGGAAGAAATCCTTAAAGGGCTATCTTTATACTGAAATAGAATTAAATCAAGGCAATATTATTTTCGGCACAGCAGGTCAGGGTGGGCATTTCTATTCTTTGAATATAGAAACGGGTGAAATTGTATTCGATTTTAATACCAAAGGTACGTCGAAATATTTCAATGTAAATGATAGTTATTATTTTTGTTGTGCAGATAATAAGACCACACAAGTTTTGAGAATTGACTACAACGGCAATATCTTGGGCAACGTTGAACTGGAGGGCGTATATTACGACGGATATTGTATGTTCAATATTTGTGAGGATTTGTTGTGTGTTATGACGCTAAAGAAAAGGCGAAAGGAAAATCTCGAACTTTTTTCACCAATCTTTCACTGCATACAATTATAAAAATCTTTTCTTTACTTTTGATATGCAAAAGCCACCACGTTTTTCGTGGTGGCTTGATTGTTTTGCCGCTAATTTTAGACTCTCAGAGCGGCAGCCTTTCTTTATTCAGATCTCTTCGATTTTGATCATATTGGTATTGCCGGAGGTGCCGTTGGTGATGCCGCCGGTAATGACGATCTTGTCACCCGTTTTCAGGCCAAAGGTGGATTTCGCCAGCTTTTTGGCGGTGTAAAAAAGCACCTCGGAGGAGTTGAACTCCTCGCACATCACGGGGGTCACGCCCCAGGAAAGCGCCAGCTTGCGCCAGCTCTTTTCGTTGGTGGTGATGGCCACGATATCCACCGGGGAGCGGAAGCGGGAGACCATTCGGGCAGTCATGCCGGAAAGGGAGCACACCGCCATGGCCTTGGCGCCGATGTCAATGGCCATGCCGCAGGCACCGTGAGAAATGGCGTCCAGCGTATTGTGGATCTTGAACTCGGAGGAAAGGAATCTTTCCTTATAATCTATATGAGATTCCGTGGTCTCGGCCACCCGTGCCATGACCTCCACGGCCTCCACCGGGTGCTTGCCCGCTGCCGTTTCGGCAGAAAGCATCACGGCGCTGGTGCCGTCGTAGACCGCGTTGGCCACGTCCGAGATCTCGGCTCTGGTGGGGCGAGGATTATAGATCATCGACTCCAGCATTTCCGTGGCGGTGATCACCCGCTTGCCAAGCAGACGGCATTTGGTGATCAGCTTCTTCTGAATGGGCGGCACCTCCTCAAAGGGCAGCTCCACGCCCATATCACCGCGGCCGATCATGATACCCTCACAAAGTGCGCAGATCTCCTCGATGTTATCCACGCCCGCCTGGTTCTCGATCTTGGCAATGAGGCCGATGCCCTCACCGCCGTGGGCGTTCAGCAGCGCGTGCACGTCCCGCAGGTCAGCGGCGCCGGAAACGAAGGAGCAGGCGATGTAATCCACACCGTTCTCGATGCCGAAGAGGAGATCAGCCTTGTCTTGCTCCGACAAAAAGGGCTGGTGTAGCACCCGGCCGGGAAAGCTCATGCTTTTGCGATCGGTCAGCACGCCGCCCTCCAGCACGCGGCACACCACACGGGGCGACTCGGTGCGCAGCACCTCAAAAGCAAAAAGACCGTTGCCCACCAGAATGCGATCACCGGGGAAAAGCTCCTCGGCAAGGTGAGGATAGCTCACCGAAACCATGCTGTCGTCACCCACCACGTCCTCGGCGGTAAAGGTGAATTCCGCGCCCGCCACCAGCGTGGCAGAGCCACCCGCAAAGGTTTTGATGCGGTACTCCGGCCCCTTGGTATCCAGCATAATGGCAATGGGCAGATTCAGCGCCTCGCGCACGCGCTTGATGCGCTCGATCTTTTCCTTGTGGTCGGCGTGCGTGCCGTGGGAAAAGTTGAGGCGTGCCACGTTCATGCCTGCGCGGCAAAGGGCGGCCAGCATCTCCTCGCTTTCACTGGCAGGGCCAATGGTGCAAACGATCTTTGTTTTTCTCATAAAGGAACTCCTTTTTGCAATATCTCAGTTAGTATAACACAAATCGAAAGAAATGACCATCACCGCAATGCAAATAAATTGTGAATTTTTATAGGTTGGAATGACAAGAAATTATCAAAATCATTCCAAGGATGTAGTCAAGAATGACAAAAAACAAAAAAATCAAAAATAATGGTTGACAAACGGGGAGACGTGTAGTATAATAACACCATCCGCTTTAGCGTGCTAAAGCAATAAAGTATTTTGATTGGAGAATACCACAATGAAAAGAGTACTCGCCCTTTCCCTGGCCCTGCTGCTGGCCTTTACCGGAATGTTGACCCTTGCCTCCTGCAAAAAGCCCGCGGAGGAGACCCTCATCCTCGGCTTTGACGCCACCTACCCGCCCTTCGGCTACCAGGCTGAAGACGGCAGCTATGTAGGCTTTGATATTGAGTATGCACAGAAGGTCTGCGACAAGCTGGGCATGAAGCTGGAGCTGAAGCCCATCGACTGGGAGGCCAAGGACGAAATGATCAAGACCGGCGCCATTGACTGCATCTGGAACGGCTTCACCTACGAGGGCCGCGAGGATGACTACGCCTGGACCGATCGCTACCTCAACAACAGCATCGTGGTGCTGGTGAAATCCGATTCCGGCATTGCCACTCTTGCCGACCTTGCCGGCAAGGCCGTTTCCGTACAGAGCGATTCCTCCGGTGAAAGCGCCCTGAAGAAAAAGACCGATCTGGTTGCCTCCCTCAAGGATGGCAAATATCTGACCGAGCCCGACTACACCACCGCCTTCACCAAGCTGGAGGCCGGCAGCTTTGATGCCATCGTCATCGACGTAGGCGTGGCCAACTACCTCATCGAGGGCAAGAGCGGCTACACCATCCTCTCCGAGGAGATCTCCAAGGAGACCTACGGCGTAGGCTTTGCCAAGGAGAACACCGCCCTGCGCGACAAGATCGACACCGCCATCAAGGAAGTGGCCGCCGATACCGCCTTCGTAAAGGCTCTTTGCGAAAAATACGGCGTGCAATACAGCGCCTTCCTGCTCGGCAAATAAGTAAATCAGTCAGATAAGCATCGCGCCATGGCGCGATGCTTATCGCCCGTATTGGAGAACGATATGTCTTTTTTTCAAATCCTGCTACAGCTTTGCGAGGGACTTGGCTACTCGGTCATGATCTTCCTCCTCACGCTGGTCTTTTCCCTGCCCCTGGGGCTGCTCATTTGCTTTGGCAGAATGACGAAGATCAAGCCCGTTTCCTGGCTTTTTAGGATCTACATCTCGATCATGCGCGGCACGCCCCTGATGCTGCAGCTCTTCGTGGTGTATTTCTGCCCCTATTATCTCTTCCGCATTCCCCTGCGGAATATGGGCGACAACTGGATGTTCGTTTCGGTCATCATCGGCTTCGCCCTTAACTACGCCGCCTATTTTGCCGAGATCTACCGCAGCGGCATCGCCTCCATGTCCGAGGGACAGTACGAGGCCGCCCGGGTGCTGGGCATGAACAAGCGCCAGACCTTTTTCATCATCATTCTGCCCCAGGTGATCCGCCGCATCCTGCCCTCTCTCACCAACGAGGTCATCACGCTGGTGAAGGATACCTCCCTCGCCTTTGCCATCGGGCAGATCGAAATGTTCACCATGGCCAAGCGCCTGGCCTCCTCGGAGGTCAGCATGCTGCCCTACGTGGGCGCGGCAATGATCTATTACGTGTTCAACCTTATCGTTGCCACCGCCATGGCCAAGGTGGAAAAGCGCTTCAGCAACTACGTGATCAAATAAAGAGGAAATTATGCAAATACTGAACGTATCGGGACTGCGCAAAAGCTTCAAGGAGCAAGAGGTGCTGCGCGGCATTGATTTCACCCTGCAACGGGGTGAGATCTTATCCATTATCGGCTCCTCCGGCAGCGGCAAGACCACGCTGCTGCGCTGTCTCAATTTTTTGGAAACGCCGGACGCGGGCACCATCACCATCGGTGATCGGGTGGCGTTTGATGCGGCCGACACCCGCAAGCTGACCGCCAAGGAAAAAAGAGCCCGTCAGCTACAGATGGGGCTGGTATTTCAGTCCTTCAATCTCTTCCCCCATTTCACCGTCAAAAAGAATCTGACCATTGCCTCAGAATTGCGTCTTAAAGAGGAAAAGCCCCAAAACGGTGCGGAAAAAGCCACCAAAAAGGCGCAGCTGGAGGCCATCGACCGCAAGGCGGAGGAGCTGCTTTCCAAGGTGGGTCTTGCCGACAAGGCAAACGATTACCCTTACGCGCTTTCCGGCGGTCAGCAGCAGCGCGTGGCCATTGCCCGCGCCTTGATGCTGGATCCCGAAATTCTCTGCTTTGACGAGCCCACCTCGGCCCTCGATCCGGAGCTGACGGGAGAGGTGCTGCGTGTGATCCGTTCCCTTTGCGACGGGGAGCGCACCATGATCATCGTGACCCACGAGATGGAATTTGCCCGCCAGATCTCCCACCGCGTCATTTACATGGCGGACGGTGTCATTGAGGAGGAGGGCACGCCGGAGGAGGTATTCGGCAATCCCAAGAGCCCCAAGACCCGCGCATTTTTGTCCGTAAAGGATTGACAAGGCAAGGAGAAGGGAGCCCCCTTTTTGCAAAAAGGGGGCTCCCTTCTCTGCATTGCCCCTTCAGGGGCAATGCATTCACTACCCTCAACCAAAAACCTTCAAAAAGAAAGTCACGCATCCCACAGAGCTTCCAACAGCAGTCGCGAGGCAAGACAAAAGCCCTTTTGAAAAACAAGCTCCTCCATCACCAGATGAAAAGCCCCCTCGCAGTCCTTCAAATTCTCCAGTAGAGTCGTCTGCTCCTCATTGAGGGCAGCCCGCAACCGCGCGTCGGCCTCTGACAGTTGACGTAGCTTTTCGCGATATTCTGGCGTTTGCCCCAGCGTTTCGATCGGCGCCAGGTTTCCGTACCATAAATCTTGCAGTAATTTTTTCATATCAATGCCTCCTGAAATTGAATATCATTATATTTGAGGTTTAGACCTTAATGTGTCTGAATTTATTATAGGCCGATTAAGGTCTAATGTCAATAGCAAAAATGAAAAAATGCTATAATTGATATGGTATTTCAGCGTTTAATGAAAGAGGAAGGATATGAATTACTATCAGCGACTCAAGGATATGCGCGAGGATCGTGACCTCAGCCAGCAAGAGGTAGCGGAGCTATTGGGAATTCAGCAGACGCACTATAGCCGATATGAATTGGGAAAACAGAAAATGGGTATTGACAAGTACATTGCATTATCCAAATTCTATAACGTGTCGCTGGATTATCTTGCCGGCATCGTAGACACACCCAAAACCCTGGACGGTACCCCTTATCGCATCACAAAAAAAATAACATCTTGACTTTCAAATATACTCCTGCCCCTTTTTCAAGATTTTGGGAGAGGGGTAAGGGTATTGTTTGCCGGAGGCAAACAATAGGGAAAGGGGGGAGGACTTTTGCAAAAGTCCTCCCCCCTTTCCCTCATCGCTTCTCTCACAAAGCAACGATCTTCAGCAAATACGTGCTGAAGAGGGGCATTTTGATATAGGCGGCAAACTCGGTGGCGGTGAAGATCTCCTCGCGGACGAGCTCTGCGTCATGGTTTTCATCCAGACAGTAGTATTCAAGGCGCACGCCGTTTTTGTTTTCGACGTTTTGGAAGGTGACCTTTACGTCCTTGGCGGGAGAGCCGTCGTCGTCGTTGTAGTAGGTCAGCATCACGTTCTGCTCCGTGCCCTTGGCGGCCACGGCCCACACGTCGTCGCCCTCTCGCTCCACGGCCACGGCCTTCTCCTGCCGATAGAGCTGGTTGAACATATAGAAGGGATAGTAGCCCTTGAGGCGTTCGAATACGAAATCGGTGCTGAAAAGTCCGTTCATGGCGCAGGGACGGGCATCGTAATACATCAGATGATCGAGCGGCTCGTACTGGCACATTTCCATAACGGCGGCGGTAAAGGCCGCACCCTTCAGCCCCTTTTCGGATTTGAGGGAGTAGATCCATTCCTCGTCATGCCAGCCCTTCACGTAGTTCCACTCGTTGAGGATGCTTTCGCACGCGGTAAGCCCTGCCTCGTCCAGCAGCTCACGTGCCAGACGGAGACGCTTCTGAACCTTTTCCAGATTTGGGCTGTACACGTGCCAGGAGAAGAAATCGGGCTTCACGTCGCCAAGAGAGGCGAACAGACCTCTCATCCATTCGGGCTTCACGCCCGCGCAGGCGGGGCCGCCGATCTTCAGGTGGGGGAAGCAGGCCTTCAGGTGCTCCAGCGTGATGCGATAAAGCTCGTAGAATTCCTTGGCGGTGCCGCCCCAGCAACGCTTGTGGGTGGAATCATCGGGGTCAAGATCGGGCTCGTTCCAGATCTCCCAATATTCGATATCCATGTGGTAGCCGTCTGCCCACCCCTCGGTGTAGTGACGGATGATATGCTCGCAGACCACCGCCCACTTATGGAAGTCCACGGGGGGCAGGGTGTTGTATTTCTTCGACCAATGCTCGATCTTGGAGCCCAGACGATAATAGACCTTGGCACCGCCCGCCTCGATCACGCGCAGATACTCGTCGGTCAGTGCGAAATCGTAAGAGGCGGGATCGGTGGCATCCTTCGACCAATCGGTGAAGATGAAGTTCACATCCACGGTATGCTCGCCTCCGTAGGTGGGATCAAAAGAGGCATCGTGGGTGCGGGCATAGGGAATGCCTGCGGCTTTGTAGTGATCGATGTTGGTGATGCGCTGATCGGCGGCGAATTTATATTTGGGGCCGTTGTTGACGCTGTGCATGGGCTTGACCTTGCCGGTCTCTTTGGCAAAATCAACGATGATCTGATTCATAATCATATACCTGCCTTTTTGCTTTAATCAGGAAAGGAAAGCCTTTCCTTGATATGCATTGTAACGCAAACGAATTTCTTTGTCAAGCGGTTTTGTTACGAAACATTTTCGAAATGAAAATGTGCCCTGACGGTATGAGTTTTAGCTGATGGTATCCCCGTCCAGCGTGAACATTTTATCCACCGTTGCTCGCAGCGCGGGGTGATCGGCAAGGGCAGGATCGGCATCGGAGAGGCCCTTTGCCGCCGCGAAAGCGGTACTCATCAGCCCCGTATCGTCACAAAGCGCCGCCAGACGGAATTTCACGCCGCCGCTCTGACGAATGGTATCATCGGAGACGCCGGAAAGAAAATCACCGGGGCCGCGCAGCGCCAGATCCTGCTCTGCGATGGCAAAGCCGTCGTAAGTGGTGCGCATGGTGGCAAGTCTGGTGGCAGCGGTGCTTTCTCCGCTCACGTCGGACACCAAAATGCAGTAGGATTTTCGCAGGCCGCGTCCCACGCGACCGCGAAGCTGATGGAGCTGCGAGAGGCCGAAGCGCTCGGCGTTCTCTACGATCATCAAGGAGGCGTTGGGCACGTTCACACCCACCTCAATGACGGTGGTGGAGACCAAAACCTGTACCGTTCCGGCACTAAATGCCTGCATGACCGCATCCTTCTCCTTGCTCCTCATGCCGCCGTGCACAAAGGCGACGGAAAGCTCGGGCAAGGTCTCCTGCAGTTCCTTGGCGTACTGCACCGCCGCCTTCAGAGGAGGCTGATCATTTTGCAGCACCGCCTCGTCGCCAATCTCAGCAAGCAGAACCTCGTCAACCTCCGCCTCCCGCTCCTCCACAGCGGGGCAGACCACGTAGACCTGGCCACCCTCGCCGCAGCATTTGCGGATAAAGCCGTTGAGGCGCTCTCGATAGCTCTCGTCCACCACGAAGGTGTCCACCCGCTGGCGTCCGGCGGGCATTTCGTCAATGCGGGAAAGGTCGAGATCGCCCCACAGGGCAAGCGCCAGGGAGCGAGGGATGGGAGTGGCGCTCATGACCAGCATATGGGCGTGCTCGTTTTTCTCAGAAAGCACGGCGCGCTGCCGCACGCCGAAGCGGTGCTGCTCGTCGGTGACGATCAGCCCCGGCGCGGCAAATTCCACACCGTCGGAAAGCAAAGCCTGGGTGCCGATGACGATGGGCAGGCGCTTTTTGGGATCACTGTCCGCCAGCCGCGCCTTCGTGCGGCGCTTTTCGGCAGCGGGCGTGGCACCGATCAGCAGCCCCACCTCAATACCGAGGGGAGCAAAGAGGGCGGAAATATCCTCATAATGCTGTCGGGCAAGAATTTCGGTAGGCGCCATCAGCGCGGCCTGTCGGCCACTCTGCACGGCGATCAGCATGGCGGCAGCGGCACAAATGGTCTTGCCGCAGCCCACGTCACCCACCACGATGCGGCTCATGGGCACGTCCCTTGCCATATCGGCAGTGATCTCTCCGATCACCCGTTTTTGTGCACCGGTGAGGGTGTAGGGCAGCGACGAAAGCAGCGGAGAAATGTCATTTACCCCACAAACGGGTGCGCCTTTTGCCTTTCCGTGTTTTTTGGTAAGCGAAAGCCCCAATGCAAAAACGAAGAACTCATCGAAGATGAGACGCCGCTTGGCAGCGGCAAGAGAAACGTAATCCTTGGGGTTATGGATATTGCGCAGCGCAAAGGGGAGCGTGGCCAGTCGATGGGCCACGCGGATCTCCTCAGGCAGCGGATCCTCCAACAGCGCGGTGGCCGCCAGCACGGTCTGCACGTTATCCCCCACCTGCTTGGGGGATAGCCCCTCCGTCAACCGATAAACGGGCAGAAGGTCGGGTAGTGGGGTATCGGTGCTGTAGGGCTCCGACTCCGGCGAGGTCATGCTGTAAAGGCGACCCTTTTTCTGCACTCTGCCCCAAAAGCGGAAGGTGCTACCCAAAACGAAGCGATGGCGCAGATACTCTTGATTAAAAAAGGTGATCTCACAGGTGCCGCTCTCGTCAAAGGCGCGGAATTTCAGAAGGGACATCCGTCCCCGGATGCGTGCCACCCGCGGCTCGGTGCCCACGGTGAGAATGAGAGCGGTGCGGCAGCCCTCCTCGGCCTCGGAAAGCAAGCGGACGTCACCCCGGTTCTCATAGGCCCTGGGGAAATGATAGAGCAGATCGGAAAGCGTGTGCACGCCAAGGCGCTCATACGCCGCGATCTTGGCAGGGCCAACACCCCGCAGAGAGCCGATGCTCTCCTCAAAGCGTACCGTCACGGCCACCCCTCCTTTCGTTGTGAATTGCCTTTATTATAACAAAAAGGCGGTGCCCTTGTCAAGAAAAAGCCGCGTTTTGCAAAAATACACGGAAAAATTCTGCTCGTTTGCCGTTTTTGACTTGACAGACGCGATCTTTTACGCTATAATATTGTTATATTAAACATACGAGGCGGCATTGCCGCCCAGCGGAGGAATCAAAATGAAAAAGTTTTTGGCTTTGCTTTTGTGCCTGACCCTTGCTCTGACTGCGGTATTTACCCTTGCTTCCTGCAATAAGGATGAAGGCGGGGACGACGGCGAGGAGATCGATCTGGCCGCCGGCAGCACCCAGCAGTATTTCGAGACCGGCAACGAACACGGCGACAAATTCGAGTATGAGATCATCAACGGCGACGAGATCGCCATCATCGGCTTTGCCGGTAGCCACAAGCCCCACGCCATCACGGTGCCCGCCGTCATCGACGACCGCGACGTGACCACCATTGCCGTCGGTGCCTTCTACCAGCTTTCCAACATCAACAGCGTGACCCTGCCTAATTCCGTTACTGAGATCGGTGATCTGGCCTTTGCAGGCTGCACCGCTCTTACCACCATTACGCTTTCTACCGCTACCGCAGAGATCGGCGAGGGTGCCTTCTCCGGCTGCGTAGCATTGACGGCCATTTCCCTGCCCGCAGGCGTGACCGCTATTCCTGCCAGAGCCTTCTTCGGCTGCACCGCTCTTACCACCATCGCTGCACCCGGCGTCACCACCATTGGTGAGCAGGCTATGATGAACTGCGCAAAGCTGACCACCCTCTCCGGCGCCGCATTCGTTAAGGTTGAGGAGTTCGCCTTCTTTGGCTGCGCACTGGTCTCCGGCCTTGATTTCAGCGCCGTGACCTCCATTGGCGACTACGCCTTCACCAACTGCGCCGCACTTGCCAAGCCCACCCTTGGCGCGGACGTTACCGTTGGCACCAACGCATTCTACGTAGACACGATCGGCTAAGACTGTAGCAAACGATCCCCACAAGGGCGCGTCGCGCCCTTGTGGGGATTTTTCTTTTCCATTATCTGCATATGCACCCGATTTTTGGCGATACTATGGACATTATCCATGCGAAAGGTTACAAAATAGTATTAAAAGCCACATCTCGCGGCATTGACATTTCGCTCGGGCTGTGCTATACTGTAAGTAATAAAAATGCGAGGTATGACCATGAAGATCATTTCCGATTCCTCCTCCAATCTGCTGCGCCGGCAGGAGGGGGACTACACCACCGTTCCGCTCAAGGTGATCGCCGGCGAGAAGGAATACGTGGACGACGAGGCGCTGGACGTCTCCCGGATGATGGACGAGCTGAAAACTGTGAAGGGCAAGACCCACACCTCCTGCCCCAACGTATATGAATGGAAAAGGGCAGCGGGGGATGCGAAGGAGATCCTGATGATCACCATCACCGGCTCTCTTTCTGGCAGCTACGCCGCTGCCGAGCAAGCAGCAAAGGAGCTGCGTGAGGAGATCCCGCCCCGCAAGGTGGCCGTCATCAATTCCCTTTCCACCGGCCCCGAAATGCAACTGCTGATCGAAAAAATGCAGGCCAAAATCGACAGCGGCGCCACCTTTGAGGAGGTGGAGACCGGCGTGCGTGCCTATCAGCAGCACACCCACCTGCTCTTTGCCCTGCAATGCATGGATAACCTGGCCCGCAACGGCCGCGTCAATCCCCTGGTAGCCAAAATGGCCGGATTTCTCGGTATTCACGCCATCGGTGTGGCCTCACAGGAGGGCAAGCTGCAAATGCTCCACAAGCCTCGCGGCAGGCAAAAAGCCATTGAGGCCATGTACGGCGAAATGACAAAAAACGGCTACGCCGGCGGTCGGGTGCGCATTGCCCATTGCCGCAACCAAGAGGCCGCCAACGCCATGGTCGACCGCATCCGCGCGGCATACCCGAACGCCCCCGTCGAGATCATCCCCGCCACGGCGCTCTGCAGCTTTTACGCCGAGGACGGCGGGCTCCTGGTCGGCTACGAGGACGGTAAATAAAAAAGAAGGCAAAAGCCTTCTTTTTTATTTACCGCAATAACGGGGCGAGAAAAGGGGATTCAGTAAGGGTCTGGAGGCCGCAAAGCACCAGCGCCTTGTCTGCCTCGGCCAGCAGCGTATTCATATCTGGTCGCCCGTAGCGCGGATCCACAGCGACGATGCGATAGTGCCGCGCCAAGAACGGGATCAGCGCATTGGCAAAGCTATCCTTTACCAACAGCAGCGTGGGGCGTTGATCTCCCTCCCCCAGATCCACCGTCAGCGTGCCATAATTGCCGCCGAGGAAAACGCCGTAGCCGTCTCTGGTCTGCAGCCGCTCCATATCGTAAAGCCCCGCAAACGGTGCGGATTTTCCTTCCATTTTCACCGAAAAAGCTTCGTCCCCCTCGTAGCGAAGCAGCGTAATGGCGTCCGGCACAATACCGGGAATACCGGCAGCGGCATCGGCGGTGCCGAGAAAGCTTTCCGATACCGTTTGGGGGGTAAATGTCGAAAGTGCGTGCGCCTCATACCCCAACTCCGCTGCCAACGCCACGTAGGCACGATAAGCGCCTGCCGCCTGCCAATGGTGATCCGTCCGGAACCACTCCCCTTCCTCAAAACCGGAAAGCAGTAGCGCCGTGAGCAGCGCTTCTCTGACTGCTGCATAGAGCGACGCCTCCCGCCCGGTGCGATAAGGGGCGGGCAGCTGCGCCGCACAAGCGTCAATGCGTCGCGGTGCAATGGCAACGGTCAGCGGGCATCCCGCGGTGGCGGCCTGCTGCTCTACCCGCGCCAAGGCTCTTCGGTTTTTCTCCAGCACCGCAAGATTTGCCGTATGACGGCGCAAAAGCGACCCGTCCCGGCCGAGAATGACGCCATTCACCTCTCCCTTGCCTGCCGCAAGCTCCACCGTCGCACGCACCGCACGCAAGGCTGACCGACCCGGAAAGCGCTCGGTGGCGTAGGTATCCCACTCGGCTGCATAGCTTCCGTTCGCCAAAGCCTCCACGGAAAAAGCGGGGGCCTCCGCCAGCAGACGATTTTCCGTCACCGACATCCGCTCCGCCGGAAAAAAAGCAAGCGCGATCCCTCCACTTGTCACCATCAGCGCCAGCACCGCCAGCGTCACCCAATCAAAAAAGCTAACTTTTCCCATACCGTTCCCTGCCCTTTTCTGTTCATTCACTTTATTATTCCACAAAACGCCGCCTCTATTTGCTGCATTTTATGGATAGCAGAATCCTTTTTATTTTTCCAGGTTTTCGGGAGGGGATGGTGAAATTTTTTTCGCATCCGCGAAAAAAATGAGGCAGGGGAACCCGTTTTGCAAAACGGGTTCCCCTGCCTTTATATCATTTTTCAATCCAAAGCGTCCTTGATGGAGAACTCCATGCGACCCTTCTTCTGATCAAAGCCCATATACTTGACCTTGACGACGTCGCCCATCTTCAAGACGTCCTCAACCTTGTCAATGCGGGTCTTGGCGATCTTGGAGATATGCACCATGCACTCCTTGCCGGGAGCGTACTCCACGAAGCAGCCGAAGTCCTTGATGCCGGTCACCTTGCCCACGAATACGGTGCCCACCTCGGGGTCGTAAGCGATGGCAGCAATGGCAGCGCGGGCAATCTCGGCGCTGTCGCCGTTGAGAGCGGCGATGCGGATGGTACCGTCGTCGTCGATGTCGATCTTGGCACCGGACTCGGCGGTGATCTTCTGGATCACGGAGCCACCCTTGCCGATGACCTCGCGGATCTTGTCGGGATCGATCTTCATGGTGGTCATCTTAGGTGCGTAGCGGGAAACCTCAGCACGGGGACCGGGGATAGCCTTCAGCAGCACCTCGTCGATGATGTAGTCGCGGCCCTTGTGGGTCATTTCGAAGGCGGCCTTGATGATCTCAGGCGTGAGGCCGTCAACCTTCAGG
>JAFTQT010000138.1 GCA_017462615.1 Clostridia bacterium
GGGTAGAAATAATTTTGAGATCAATCGTGCTCTCCTGGAGAACGTGGTCACCGAAAACAAGGATCTGCCCGAGAGTGCTGTGCGCGATCTGATCGTGGCGCTGATCACCCTCAAATACACCCAGTCCAACTCCGTCTGCTTTGCCGTGGACGGTCAGGCCATCGGTGTGGGTGCCGGTCAGCAGTCTCGCGTGCATTGCACCCGTCTTGCCGGCGGCAAGGCTGATACCTGGTTCCTCCGCCAGCACGACAAGGTGCTGAATCTGCCCTTCAAGGATACGCTTGGAAGACCCGACCGCGACAATGTGATTGACGGCTACATCAACCAGAACGAGGAGGACGTGTGTGCAGAAGGGAACTGGCAGAAGTATTTCACCGAAAGGCCCGCCCCCTTTACCCGCGAGGAGCAGCGCGCTTATCTCGATACCATCGAGGGCGTAGCCTGTGGCTCCGACGCCTTCTTCCCCTTCAGCGACAACGTAGAGCGCTGCAAAAAGAGCGGTGTTTCCTACATCGCTCAGCCTGGCGGCTCCATCCGTGACGACCTGGTGATCGACTGCTGCAACAAGTACGGCATGGCTATGGCCTTTACGGGTATGCGCCTGTTCCACCATTGATTTTAAGGAGAAGTGAAATGAATTTTTTTGACGAGCTTGCCTCCTTCGATAAAGAGGTATATGATGCGTGCTCCCTGGAGCTCGGCCGTCAGCGGCAGAATATTGAGCTGATTGCTTCCGAAAACATCGTTTCCAAGGCGGTACTGCTTGCCGCAGGCACGGTGCTGACCAATAAGTATGCCGAGGGCTTTCCTGGCAAGCGCTACTACGGCGGCTGTCAGTACGTGGATATCGTAGAGGATATCGCAAGAGACCGCGCCAAGAAGCTGTTTGGCGCAGAGCACGCCAACGTACAGCCTCATTGCGGCGCCTCTGCCAATCTTGCCGCCTTCTTTGCGCTGGTGAATCCCGGCGATACCGTAATGGGTCTCAATCTTGCTCACGGCGGTCACCTTTCCCACGGCTCTCCCGTCAATATTTCCGGTAAGTACTTCAACATTGTTCCTTATAGCGTCAGCGACGATACCGAAATGCTGGATTATGAGGAAATGCGCCGCGTAGCATTGGAGTGCAAGCCCAAGCTGATCATTGCCGGTGCCAGCGCATACTCCCGCTCCATTGATTTTGCCAAGATCGGCGAGATTGCAAAGGAGGTTGGCGCGTACTATATGGTAGATATGGCGCATATCGCCGGTCTGGTTGCCGCAGGACTCCACCAGAGCCCCGTGCCCTATGCCGACGTGGTGACCACCACCACTCACTAGACCCTGCGCGGCCCTCGCGGCGGTATGATCCTGTGCCGTGAGGAGTTGGCCAAGCAAATTGACAAGGCCGTGTTCCCCGGCACGCAGGGCGGCCCTCTCATGCACATCATTGCCGCCAAGGCCGTGGCGCTGGGCGAGGCCATGACCGATGAATTCCGTGCTTATCAGCAGCAAGTGGTGAAGAACGCCAAGGTGCTGTGCGGTGCTCTGAAGGAGGCCGGCTTCCGCATCGTTTCCGGCGATACGGACAATCATCTGATGCTCATTGACCTGCGTCCCTTTGGCATTACGGGCAAGGAGATGGAAAAGCGTCTTGACGAGGTACATATCACCGTCAATAAGAACGCCATTCCCAACGATCCCGAAAAGCCCTTCGTCACCAGCGGCATCCGCGTAGGAACGCCCGCTGTGACCACCCGTGGCTTCAAGGAGGCCGAGATGCTGAAGATCGCCGCATGGATGCGTGACGTTGCCACCGATTTTGAAGGAAACCGCGAGCGCATTACTGCCGAGGTGACGGCGCTGTGTGAGCGCTTTCCCATTTACGATTGACGGAGGAGGGAAATAATATGAAAATTATGGTTGTAGGCGGTGGCGGCAGAGAGCACGCCATCATTTCCTCCATTCGCAAGAATCCCGCCGTGGAGTGCGTGTACGCGCTGCCCGGCAACGGCGGCATGGCCGCCGACGCCACCTGTGTGCCGATCGCGGCTACCGATATTGACGCCATTGTGGCCTTTGCCGTAGAAAACAAGATCGACTACGCCGTAGTCGCCCCCGACGATCCGCTGGTGCTGGGTGCCGTTGACGCCCTCACGGAAAAGGGCATTCCTTGCTTTGGCCCCAACAAGGCCGCCGCAATTATTGAGGGAAGTAAGGTCTTTTCCAAGAATTTGATGAAGAAATACGGTATTCCCACCGCCGCTTACGAGGTGTTCGGCAAGCCTGCCGACGCTCTGAAGTATCTGGACAACGCCTCCTACCCCATCGTGATCAAGGCCGACGGTCTGGCACTGGGCAAGGGCGTGATCATTGCCAACGATCTTGCCGAGGCGCGCGCCGCCATCCATATCATCATGGAGGATAAGGTCTTTGGCAAGAGTGGCAATCAGGTGGTCATCGAGGAGTTCCTCACGGGCCCAGAGGTATCGGTTCTGGCCTTTACCGACGGCAAGACCATGGTGCCTATGGTCTCTTCTATGGATCATAAGCGCGCCCTTGATCACGATAAGGGCCTGAATACCGGCGGCATGGGCACCATTGCCCCCAACCCCTACTATACCGAGGAGATCGCAAAGGTGTGCATGGAGACCATCTTCCTGCCCACCATGGCTGCTATGAACGCCGAGGGCAGAACCTTTAAGGGATGCCTCTACTTCGGCCTGATGCTGACCCCCAAAGGCCCTCGCGTCATTGAGTACAACTGTCGCTTCGGTGATCCCGAGACCCAGGTGGTGCTGCCGCTGCTTGAAAGCGATCTTTTGACCGTCATGCAGGCCGTCACCGAGGAGCGCCTCGCTGAGGTTGAGGTCAAGTTCAGCCAAGGCTCTGCTTGCTGTGTGGTCATGGCCTCCAAGGGCTATCCCGAAAAGTATGAGAAGGGCTTTGAGATCACCATGAGCGAGGCCGTGCGTCCTCACGTATTCGTGGCAGGCGCCGCGCTGAAGGACGGCAAGGTCGTGACCAGCGGTGGCCGCGTGCTTGGTGTAACTGCCGTGGAGGAGACGCTTCCTGCAGCCATCAAGACCGCTTACGCCCGCGTAGGTGAGGTGCATTTCGATAACGCTTATTGGCGCTCTGACATTGGTGGCCGCGCGCTGGCGGCATTGGAGGAAAAATAATGGTTTATAGAATATACGTAGAGAAAAAGGCGGAGCTTGCCCACGAGGCAAGCGGCCTCCTTTCCGAGCTGCGCAATCTGGTGGGGCTGCAGAGCCTTACCGGTCTGCGCGTCATCAACCGCTACGACGTGGAAAATATCGAGGCCGCCCTCTTTGAGAAGGCCGTACACACCATCTTCTCCGAGCCGCAGCTGGATATGGTTTCCGCTGAGCTTGATGCCAAGGGTGGTATCGTGTTTGCCGTAGAGCCTCTGCCCGGTCAGTTTGATCAGCGCGCCGACTCCGCCGCGCAGTGCATTCAGCTCCAGAGCCAGGGTGACCGTCCCACGGTGCGCTCCGCCAAGGTTTACGTGCTGGAGGGTGCGCTGTCCGAGGATGACGTTGCCGCCGTCAAGAAGTACGTGATCAACGCCGTGGAGAGTAGGGAAGCCAGCCTTGAAAAGCCGGAGACCCTTGCCATTGAGTACGCCATTCCCGAAAAGGTGGCTACCGTGGAGGGCTTCATCACCCTCGATGAAAAGGGACTTGCCGATCTGCTGGACACCCTCGGCCTTGCCATGGATCTGGACGACCTCAAGTTCCTGCAGGCCTATGTCCGTGACGAGGAGAAGCGTGATCCCACCATCACCGAGATCCGCGTGGTGGATACCTACTGGTCGGACCATTGCCGTCACACCACCTTCTCCACCCATCTGGAGAACATCGACATCCATGACGAAGCCGTCCGCGCTGCCTACGAGCGCTATCTGGCCTCCCGCGTTGAGGTGTACGGCGAGGAAAAGGCTGCCGCACGTCCCCAGA